>CAZJBA010000112.1:0-9966 GCA_964544065.1 uncultured Anaerolineales bacterium
AAGATGCAACGCCGCTGCAGATTACCGCTAATCCACAGCGACCGTCGATCCAATTTATCCCTATTGTAGCACGTTTTCTGCGAGTGGCCCAAAAAAAATGGTGATAGAACGATCGAGAAGACCAATTATTTTTGGGCGCTCTGATCAAGTCTAACGACGTTGAACCAAATAGAGATCGCCATCACTGCTTGAAAACAACGCTACCAGATCGGCCACATCTTGGAGCAAATCGGGGGGATAATAATGGCTCCAATAATGGGGCAAGAACCAGATCAAATAGGCTTGGTCGGAGGCGGGCCAATCTCGAAAGTGAGTCCTGAAGTAGTCCAGATCCGAGCGATAGTTGGCCGAATTCGGCGACCGCAAGGTGGTTCTGCGCATGAAAAAATAAGCTGCCGAGGCGTTGTTGCTGTACACCGGTGTCTCTGCTTCGAGTGAATTTTGCTCCAGATAACGGACAAGAAGTGATTGGCGAAACGCTTTCGTGTTGTAGGCATTATAGGTCGCCACGCCCTGATCACGGCTGGCAAGGGCGTATTTGTACAACCGATAAGAGGGGTAAATCAACCACATGCAAGCCAATACGATCAAGATAATCTTGGAGTCACCCGAGTTGAGGCTGCGAGAAGACCAAAAAGCTTGCAGCGGTTTGACCACCAAATCAACGATCATCAAAGCGATGAATAGCGATACAAAAACGAATAGGGGAGTGTAATAACGATCGTCAAAATAAGCAGGATGATCATATGTAACCGAGGTGAAGAGCACAAAAAGATAATAGATTGGCGAAAAAACAACCCAGGGAAGATGAGATGATGAAATCAGGCGATGAAAGAGGCTGCCCCAATTGGCCCGCTTATTGAGAATCAAAAGAATGGCCAACATCGCACCAAGCACGATCAACGGAGAGAGATGTCGCAGGATTTGATCGGGCAAAAACCAGTGCGCCATTTTGCGAGTCGAGTCATGGAGGTTATGCCAAACATCGATATTGCCCGTATCGCGATGCCCCATGAACGTGCCCAACAAGCGGTAATTTCGGCCCAGCACCCAGGCAGCAAAAGGGAGCGATCCGATCAAACCAACCAGAAACGCTTTCAGAAGAGCGATTTTAAGGTTCTTACAATCAGCTATTAGGACCAAAATGCAGGCAGAGGCGACCAGCACGACGCCATGCCAGCGCAAAATGGCTGCGAAGGCAACCGGGAGAGCGATCGACAACAGCTGGGCCCAGGAGGGTCTTTGCATGTATGAACCTGCCAAGAGCGCGTAGACAAGCACCAAGACGATGAAAAGCGGATCGGAGGTGATGTTGGCTGCCAGGCTCGCAAGCGAAAGTGAAGACAACACGATCAAGGGACCCACAAGAGCCCAAACAGGCCGCTGCCGAAAAGAACGCCGGAAAAGAAGCCCGGCAAAAAAGACGGTCAAGCCAAAGCAAGCTGCATTCAACAAGCGGGCCACCACGAGAGGGTCTCCCCTGGTGAGCCAACTCAAACCGGCCAGCAATAAGGGGTAAAGCGGGGGCCAATACAGATAAGGTTCGCCAGCATAATCGCGAAATCCCCTTCCCTTGAGGAGATTATCGGCCGTGGAAATATAATCGACCGAGTCACCAGATACACCGGCGCCATACGTGGCGGTCAGATACAAGATTAGGAAAAACCCCAACAGACCCAACAAAAAAAGATGGGCCTCATAGCGGTATTTTCGAAAAGCGGGGAATTTGTTGCGCATAAGTTTGTCTGATGGATCAGCAGTGAACAAGAGACTCTCGAATTAATCGGTGCAATCAAGCTCGTCCTTGATTTGAGAAGCGATTTCAGCCAACTCGGCGTCATCCGGATTTTGCGCCAGCCAATCCGCCCACATGCTACAGTACAAATCGGCCGTTTTGGATTGGGATTGATAGGCCTGCAGAGTCAGCGCTTGGGCGTCTTGATAACGCCCCAGGTGGAGATAACCATCCACAAACGGGCGCCACTCGAAGCGATTCTGAGGCTCGAATTGCCGCTGATCAACCTGCCCTGCCAAGTCCAAGACCTGCTCCCAATCCTGGAACTGCCTGGCCAGTTCCGCCTTTTGGAAGTAATAGCACCAGGTGTGAGCGATCTCCTCCCCAAACAGATCAGGGGGACTCGCCTCTTGCTCTGGCCCCAAGCGTTCGATTCGGCTCAAGTCTGACATGGGCAAAGCAGCACGAGTCAAATCGGGCAGCGTGGCGACCAATTCATCCCCCTCCCCGACAACCCAGAGACAACTTCCCTGGCCGGGATTGTAATCAATGACGATGCTATCGGTGCTCGTACCGTCAAAAGCGATGTTGCGCAATTCGCCGTGAACCTCGTGGCCACGGAGGAAATATTTTTGGTAATAGCTAAACTCAGCATCCAATTCAAAAAACCAATAGGGTGGATTGGTGGGCGACAAGGTTTGTTGGTTGGCATAGAGAAGGCTGATGGCAAACGAGAGGGGATAATCCCCCGTGTAGGTAAAGATGCCGCCATCGGAGAATATCGCTGTGCCGGGCTCAAGCTGCGGCGCCCGCCATTTCAACTGCCAGTAGAAACGCCGCTGATCGGTCCATGCCCAGCGATAATCGTTGCCCACCCGGACGTGAAAGCCGGTCGCCAGCCCGGCTAAAGCGCACACGGCAAGAAGCTGTAGGAATCGGCGTGATAGCAGGCGATCCAGGAGCACAACCAAGAGGATAGCCGCCCCCAGCATACCGGCCAAGGCGAAGCGGTCGGAGAAGCGGCCTACAGTGATTTGTCTGTTGGTCAACCAGACGGGAAGGGGCCCCAACACCAACACACAAGCCCCCACAATGGTCATCTGCAGGCGCCAATTTTCTCCCTCAGGCGGATTATTTTCATGGTTGAGTCTCTGTACATAAACGTACAAAAGGGCTACCAACGCGGTTGTGATGGCCCATGTCGCGAGCAAAAACCTGTCATCCAGATCGATCAAATCAACCTGCAAGGTTTGATACCAGGTTGTGACCAAGACAAAAAGCTCGTCACGAAGAAACATCTCCACCATGCGAATCAAGGCTTGGAACGGCTGATCCAACAACATGGCCACCCAAGCCAACGCGTTCGGATCTTCAATCGGAGCAGTATAAACAACCATGCGCCAGAACACCGCTGCTATCAGCATTCCAAGATAGGGAAGGTAAATCTTCGCGGTTTGCAATATCAAAGAGCGGCGCCTGTTTTCGGTGAATCGAGCTAACATAAAGAAAACCAACACCGGTCGAATCAGTGCTACCCCCCATAGATATTCCATCGTAAATAAGTGCACTCCCTGGGTGAGAACAGCCAACAGCGTCAACCCCCAACGTTTCCACCGTTCGTGTCGAAGCGCGCTGAGCATCAGTCCAATCGAGGCGAGGAAAAGCATATACGTTGTCAGGTGTTGACTATACGCAACAGCGATGGGCTGCTGAGTAAAGGCAGGGTAAACCGCAAACAATATTGCTATCAGGGCAGTTTCGCGCTCCCGATCGGGCCAAACAAGGCGCAACACCCACCAGGCCAGACAAGAGACTCCCCAACGCAAGATGAGGTTGAAACCCTGCCAAGCCAGCGCGTTGGTCCCCAGAAAAGGAAATTCAAGCAAATAAGTCCAGGCCGAAAAGGGCCGGTCGTAAGCATAGAAGGCCCAAAAATCGGCATCGGTTTTGGCCAGCCAGAGCACCTGCCAGTCATCAAAATAAAAACCTTGAAAATAAGCCAGCAACCCGTAAGCAAGGACGGTCTCGATCAAGAGAACCAGGGGGACAGTTCCAACGGGAAAACGAAGCCTCGAAAGAAAATTGGAAGTTTTTTTCATCATTGGGAGTATCATCCTAAGATTGAGATGTTGGCTAATATTTTAACACGATTCATCCACATCAATGGAGCATTCAAAGAAAGAGAAAACCATTTTGGCTATACGCAAACCAAAAGCCTCCTCCTGCCCACCAAAAACACGTTATAATCTATAGCGTTCTAAATCCTAAAATATCGAAAGGAAGCACTGAACATCATGACTACAAAAATTGTTAAACCCTTCTTGATTGCAGCCCTGATTGCGATCGTCAGCATTCCTCTGCAAGGATGCAGCTTCAGTTTGGCAGCGCCAACCGAGACACCGACGGCGACCCCCGTTCCACCAACGGATACACCTATTCCGCCGACGGCAACCTACACAGCCACGTTGACGCCATCATTGACGCCGACCTTCACACTGACACCGTCTCTAACGCCAACCCATACGGCCACATTCACACCTACCGCCACCCTGACGGACACCCCCTTCCCACTCGACTATATCCCTGAAGGGGCGATCGTGATTTATTTCATCCTCCAGGACACAGGTGGCCCGGTGGGATGTGGCGACACGCTCGTTCCGTTGACGATTGGTCGCATGCAAACCGGAACCGTAGAAGAGGACATCGCCACCGCCTTGAACGCCCTCTTTGCTGCGGGGCAATATCACGGAGGCCTTTACAACGCCACGTACCTGTCGGATTTCAAAGTAGCCGAAGTAACCGAGAAGAAAAGCAACGATTACACGATCATCCTCAAAGGAAATTATGTAGCACCTGAAAACCGATGCGAGGCGCAACGCTATCGCGCCCAAGTTTGGCAAACAGCCAGACAATTCGACGAGGTCGATTACGTGCAGATCAACGCAAGAGGATCGCTGCTGGACGACCTGCTTTATGCGGTTTTGATCCAAAAAGATAACGACAATTAATACCAGGACAGGAGTAAAAATGTCAACTTTAAAGACTAATGCGATCCAATATGCACATCAAAACGAGGAGCGCTTTCTTGAAGATTTAATCGATTTCGCCGCCATCCCCTCCGTTTCTACCGCGCCGCAACATGAAGACGACATTCGAAAAGCTGCCGAGTGGCTGAGAAACCGACTCACTCAGACGGGGTTCCGGAACGTCAACATTTTCCCCACCGAGAGGCACCCCATCGTTTATGCCGAGTCGCTCGAGGCCGGGGAAGATGCCCCCACCGTGCTGATCTACGGGCATTACGACGTGCAACCGGCCGAACCGCTCGACAAATGGGATTCGCCCCCCTTCAAGCCAACCGTGCGCAGCGACAACATCTACGCCCGCGGCGCGACCGACATGAAGGGACAAATCATGGCCGCGTTGAACGCGGTCGAAGCGATCAAAGCGAATCACACGCTGCCGGTCAACGTCAAGTTTATTCTCGAAGGCGAAGAAGAAATCGGTTCGCCCAATTTGCCCGCTTTCATCGAGGAACACAAAGATCTGTTGGCCTGCGACGTGTCGCTCAACCCCGACACCGGCATGATCGCGCCCGATCTACCCACCATCACCTATGCCTTGCGTGGCCTGGTCTACTTCGAATTGCGTTTGTGGGGACCTGACCATGACCTGCACTCCGGCGCTTTCGGCGGCGCTGTGCACAACCCCGCCCAGGTGCTCGCCGAGTTGATCGCCGGGATGCACGACCAAGACGGCCGCGTTACCCTGCCCGGTTTCTACAACGACGTGCTGCCTCTAGAAGAAGACGAGCGCACCGAAATCGCCCGCTTGCCCAAAGACGAGGCCTGGTACCGGGAAAACAGCGGCGCTCCAGCGCTATGGGGTGAAGCGGGGTACACGCCGGAGGAACGCACCGGGGCACGCCCCACCCTGGAGGTGAACGGGCTGCTCTCCGGTTTCACCGGGGAGGGCGCAAAAACCGTGCTGCCATCCTATGCGATGGCCAAAATTTCTTGCCGCTTGGTCGCCCACCAAGACCCCGACAACGTCCATCAACAAGTATTGGCATACCTCGAAGCGAACGCGCCGGAGACCGTCAGATGGGAAGTGATCAAGATGGCCAGCAGCCCGGCTTCGCTCAGCGATCGCAGCTCGCCAGCAATCCAGGCCTACCTCCAGGCCGCGGAATCCGTCTGGGGCGTCCAGCCGGTCTTCAAAAGAGAGGGCGGCAGCGTCCCTGTGGTGTCGGATTTCCAGCAGATACTGGGCGTCGAATCGGTCAACGTCGGGTTTGGACTGCCCAGCGATAATATGCACGGCCCGAACGAAAAACTGCACCTGCCCACGTGGCGAAAAGGCATCGCCGCGCTGATCCACTTCTTCTACAACCTGGGAGTCTAGATGACAACTCTAAGAAAACAAGCCGAAGCAAGCTGCGACGATCTGCCCACCTATGGCGGACAGGCGGTGATCGAGGGCGTGATGATGCGAGGTGCCCACACCGTCGCCATCGCCATGCGCTCCCCCGAACAAGAGATCGTCACCCAAACCGAACCGTTGGGCGGCATTTATAAGAGCCGCCTGGCGAAGATTCCCTTTTTACGCGGCCTGGTGCTGCTTTGGGATGCCCTGGTGCTAGGCATGCACGCCCTGACCATTTCGGCGAACCTGCAAACCGACGAAGAGGAGGAGATCGAGGGGCCGATTCTCTACCTGACCCTGGCAATTGCCATCGCCATCGCGGTCGGCCTCTTCTTCATGGCGCCCGCGGCCATCGGCCAATGGCTCGAAAAGCTTCTCGGCCTGAGCGCCTGGTGGAGCAACCTGGCCGAGGGAATCGTGCGCCTCCTTTTCATTGTCGGCTATATCTGGGCGGTCAGCTTCATGTCCGACGTTCAGCGAGTGTTCGCCTACCACGGGGCCGAACACAAAACCATCAACGCTTTTGAAGATGGCGTCAAACTGACCCCCGAAAACGTAGCTCGATACTCGGTCGAACACCCTCGCTGCGGCACGGCTTTCTTGTTGACTCTAGCGCTCCTTTCGATTTTGATCTTCACAATACTCGGCCCCATGACACTGCTGTGGCGATTGGTCAGCCGCGTTCTGCTCATTCCCGTCTTATCGGGGATTGCCTACGAATACATCCGCTGGACGGGCAAACACCAGGATTCCTTCTTGGTGCGCGCCCTGGTAAAACCCAATTTGGCCCTGCAAAACCTGACCACCAGAGAGCCTTCGCTGGACATCATCGAGGTGAGCATCGCTGCCTTTAAAACCATGCGGGCCGCAGAACAAGATTTTGTCACCTAGCCACAGGCATATGTCGCCAGCCAAACAAAAAGGGACCGAGCAGAAGGCTTTGCGCCGCTGGGTTCTTTTTCTATGGGGGGTAGCGTTTGTGTTGATCTTCGGGCTGATTGCGATCATTTTCGCGGCGGCGTCCCCTACCCCCACCCCTGTCGCCGCGGCGGCTACAAGGGTGAGTCCCAGCGCCACGATCAGCCCCAAGCCGAGTCAACAGGCCACATCAACGCGCCCGCCCGCGAGCACGACTGCTTCGCCGTTGCCGCCAACGGTAACGCCCACGGAATCAGCATCCCCCACCCCAACCCAAATCGTCCCCAGCCGGACTCCTTTCCCCCCAACACCATCACCGCAGTTTAGCAGTACGGTGATCGGCCACTCCACCGCAGACCGGCCGCTCGAAGTCCACCAGTTTGGGCACGGGGCGAGCGAGCGCCTGATCATCGCCGGTATTCACGGAGGCTACGAATGGAACACGGTCGCGCTGGCGAACGAATTGATCGCCCATTTGCAAGAGCATCCCGACACAGTTCCCGCAGGCGTGAGACTCTACGTTTTGCCGGTGATGAATCCCGATGGCGAGGCACGCTCCCACGGCGTCGAAGGGCGCGCCAACGAGAACGGCGTCGATTTGAACCGGAATTTTCCTGCCCTGTGGCAAGAGGATTGGCCCAGGGCTGGATGCTGGAACTACAGGCCGATCACGGCGGGCGAGCACCCGGCCTCGGAGCCGGAGACCCTGGCCGTGATGCACTTCATCCAGACGCATGAAATCGATGCCTTGATCAGCTACCACAGCGCCGCCCTGGGGATTTTCGGCGGCGGCCAACCGCCCGACTCGGCCTCGCAGGATTTAGCCGCCAGCATCGCGGCAGTCAGCGACTACCCCTACCCGCCCATCGACACGGGCTGCCAGTTCACGGGCCAACTGATCGACTGGGTCTCTCAAGAGGGGATCGCCGCCGTCGATATCGAATTGACCAACCACACAGACACCGACCTCGAACAAAATTTGGCCATTCTGGCCACGTTCTTAGACTGGAAGATGAAACCATGAAAAAAGGAAAACCAATTCTGAAAGCTTGCCTCGTCGTTGTGGCCTTATTTGGCCTGATGATTTTATGCGCGGGCGGCTACTGGGTCTCTCGCCGGGTTCAGCCCGGCCCGGTGCAAAAGCCCGTCTTTCAAGGAGTAGAATATATCCGCGAGTCACGCAGTTCGCCCCGACCGATGGTTATTCACGTGATGAAGATTGACCTACGCGCCAAGGGAATCCGCATCAAGATCACGCCCGGCGATCCCGAGGCGGAATTACCCCTCGAGGCGCGCACAACGTCGGAATTTCTCAAAGATTTCGACGTGCAGGTCGCCATCAACGGAGACGCTTTCGAACCCTGGCACGCCCGCGGCTTTTTCGATTATTACCCCCACAGTGGCGACCGCGTTGACCCGATCGGGTTTGCCGCCTCGGAGGGAGTCGTCTACTCCCAGGAAACGGACAGCGAACCAAGGATCTATTTCTCCCCAACCCATCGAGCCCGCTTCGACATAGCCATCGGCGGCGAATACAATGTGATCTCAGGCAATGCGATGCTGGTCATAGGCGGCAAACCGCGACCAAACCTGGAAGATTCCCCCGCGCCCCGCACTGCCGTGGCGCTGGACCGCTCGAACCAAACGCTGATTCTCGTGGTGATCGATGGGCGGCAACCGGGCTACTCGGAGGGCGCCACCATGCTGGAGTTGGCCGAAATCATCATCAGCCACGACGGCTACACCGCCATGAACCTGGACGGCGGCGGGTCGTCCACGATGGTGATGGAAAACGCTATGGGCGGAGCCAAGGTGTTGAACTCCCCCATCAACCAACGCATCCCCGGGCGAGAGAGGCCGGTGGGCAATCATCTGGGCATCTATGCCAAGCCGCTGCCTTGATGAACCAAATCGGCTTGATCCAACACACTACCCAAACCCTTGCAGACGAAATCATAAGGTTAGGTGCCTTGAAAAGACTACTTGACAGCAAACCAAGATTGACCCATAATGGATGCAATACAGAACCATTATGGAGGCGCTTATGACTACCTATACTGTCAAGAATATCCCCCCCACTATCTACGAAAAACTGAAGAGATCTGCTGAACTGAATCGACGCAGTATCAATAGTGAGATCATCTTCTGCATCGAAAATACAGTTCAAAGTCAAGCCGTCGATCCTGAATTAGTTCTGCGAAGAGCGCGAAAGCTTCGGAGCTTAACTGAAGATGCTCCGATCACGGAGGACGAACTCAAAATGGCCAAAGAAGATGGGCGATTATGATCGTTGTCGATACAAACATCATCGCGTATTTGTATTTAGAAAGTGGCCGCTCAGCACAAGTTGAGCGGCTGTTAGAGAAAGACACACGATGGTCGGCCCCTCTTCACGTAATCTATTCCCCGATCACCTGGACGACCAACTCGCGGCGGCGGGAGCGGACATCGAAATCGATGAAAACGATCTGCTGCCAGGTTCCCAGGGTCAAACGTCCATCGACGAAAGGGACTGACAACGAGGCACCCAAGAGAGCAGCGCGCACGTGGGAATGCCCGTTGCCATCGTGCCAGCGGGCTTCGTGCTGGTAATAGCGATCGGGGTCGGCGATTTCATCAAACAGGCGCTGCAAATCGCTGATGCAACCCGATTCATACTCGATGGTGGTGAATCCGCTGGTGGACGAGGGGGTGAACAGGGTCACGACACCATCCGTCAACCCCGATTGCTTGACTTTCTCCTGGACGGATTGGGAGATGTCTTTTATGTCCGCATTCCCGCGCGTTTCCAACTTGATCGATAAGGTTTTGACGGTCATATTAATTCACTCCATTTGTCGGTGCTGATTAGGATCAACTACGCCACTCCGCCGAACGGCGCTTCGTGG
>CAZJBA010000113.1:0-9905 GCA_964544065.1 uncultured Anaerolineales bacterium
TGATAACATTAAAGGGCACACACAAAACGTTGTTGTAAATCACACCTCCCTATCTAATCCTATCTTCAGGGGTAATTTCCCCAGTGTTGAAACGCGCCGCAAGAAAAAAGGTCCGCCCCAACGGGGCGGACCTTTTTCGGTTAGGCGCGTGAGCGTACCAAGAGCGTTTTATTTATCTGTGTTCTATTTTGGTCTCAACCCATGTAAGTCACAAGGGATACTTCATCCGGTGGAGATAGTCGCCGAATTCGCGCTCGCAGCGGGCCAGTTGCTCTTCGGTCAACGCCTGGCGGTGGCGGCCTATTTTTCCTTTGACGAAGTGGGTGCCGCGCTGATCGGCGGAGCCTTGCGATGGCTGGTAACGAGCGAGCACATCTTGGACGCCCGGCGTCCGCGCGGCAATGCCCAAAAAGTCCAACAAGCGCTGGGATTCGGCCTGATAATCGGTCAACAAATCTTCGTAGCGGAGGTGCAAAGCGCGCCGGCAAGCCAGCCAGACCTCGGAGATGCGCACGTAGTTGGCCATGAAGTCGATCGCTTCCTCGATGCTGGTCAGTTGCGAAAAGGCGCCGCCGCGGCCACTCTCGCGCTTGCGCTGACCATATTCATAGGCGGACAGCAGTGCATCGCGCGGATCGCGGTAAATGTAAGTAGGAACAATCCATCCAAAGCGGATGAACAAATTGGCCAACGGCCTGGGCCCGGCGTGAAGCTTGACCACGTAGGTGTTGCCCCGCAACACCGGCAGCATCACCGGAAGCAGACGGTAAAAGCTCAACGTGCCGATGTTGCAGTTGACTTCGGTAAGCAATCGCTCCAGGTGATAGGACTGGCGGATTTCGCGCCCGTCCTGGCCACCGGCGGCAAGAATCAGATCATGGGTCAGGTTGTAATACCAGCCCGAACCGGCCCGGGGCATGCCAACAGAAAGAATTAGAGATGGTTTCATAGGGGATAAATGACGTACTCTTTCAAGAAACGCTCTATCGCCATGAAGAATTTCTTGATTGTTTCAGGTTTACGAAAACCGTGGCCCTCACCGGGATAAAGGTGATACTCGTGCGGCACGCCGTTGCGCTGCAAGACCTCGACGATGGCCTCCGATTGGGAGGGCGGCACGACCTTGTCCTCTTCACCTTGAAAAAGGATCACTGGGTCTTGGATTCGGTCGGCGTGGAACACGGGCGAACGCTGATGGTAAATCTCGGCAGATTCCGGCAGGGCTCCCAGCAGCGAGTCGGAATAATGTCGCTCAAACTTGTGCATATCGGCCACCAGGGTAAATTGATTAGCAATACCATAGGAGCATATCCCCGCCTTGAACACGCCGGGATAATCCTCCAGCGCCTTGAGCACGCTGAATCCACCGGCGCTGCTGCCCATGATGACCATCCGACCTCCATCAACGCGGCCTTGCGCAGCCAAAGCACGCGCTCCGCTGACAGCATCTTCGACATCGAAGAGGCCCCAATTGCCTTTGAGCTTGTCCCGGTAAGCGCGGCCGTAGCCGGTGCTGCCGCGGTAGTTGACCTGCATAACCGCATAGCCGCGGCTGGTGAAGAATTGGACTTTGTCGTAAAAATCGGCCCCGCGTTGTCTGGTCGGCCCGCTGTGGATCATCACGATCAGCGGGGGTTGGACGATACCCTGGCAGGCAGGATTGTGGGGTGGATAAAACAAACCATGTACGTCGCCGCCATCCATGCCCTCCCAGGTGATCGCTTCGGGTTGGGCATAGGTTTTGGGGGACAAGTCCTCGGCCGTCGACCGCCGCCAGATTCGAGCTCCATTTTCTCGATCAAACGTGATTACCCTGCTGGGGGTGCGCGCCCCGGAGGCAATCAAGGCCAAACGATCTTCGCTCGGATGCACGGCGATCTGCTCCAACCAGGTATAAATATCCGGCAAGGGCAGTCGCTGTTCTGCGCCTGTCTCGATTTCAATCTCCCACAAGCTGACAAACCCCTCTTGATTACGGAGACAATAGATGCGCTCGCTGTCGGGGCTGAATCCATAGGTGCGCATGCCCTGCAACCAGGCGGGGACACCGTGCTCGGTGCCCACCGTGCCGGTCAATTGACGCTGTTCACCGCTATCGAGATACTGAACGAAAATTTGCCACCAGCCGCTCTGGTCAGAGACGTAGGCCAGCCAGCGGCCATCGGGAGAAAATTGAGGCTGAAAGATGGATGTCTGCGTGTTGCCAATGACAATTTTCACGTTTTCGAGAACGGGCAAACCTGAGTCGGGGTAAACGACATCGGCGATTTTCAAGAGTGTCCCGTCCCAGGGCATGAGGGGATGATCCCAGACAATCCAGGCGATTTTTTCACCGCCGGGATGCCAGCAAGGCTGCATGTAAAAATCATGCCCGGCGGCCAGTTTTTGGGGCCAATGAGTTCCTTTTGTGTCGACAATGGCGAGCGTGTCTTCGCCCTCATAAGTGTGGATGAAAAGGATATAACGCCCATCGGGGGAGAAGGTGGGTGATGCGGCCGCACCGAACCCCGGTGTGACCGGAGCAGCCGTCCCACTCCGGGTGGGTTGCCGATAAAGTCGCTTGGATTCCGCCTCGACGAAACAAACCTGGCCGTGCCCGAGGCCGAAATCGCCGCCCCCGTAGCCGACTCCTGCTCTAACGACGTAATCAGCGTTGAGGTCGCGGAACGCGTTTTCGCCGGGGGGCTGCACGACCAGAATCCCCTCACCTGAGCGGCTTTCCCGCCAAACCAGGCTACCGTCGTGATCCCAGCCGACATCGCTGAAACCGATCCCGCGCGCCAATCGCTCCGGGGAGATGGGGCTGGGCCAGAGGCCAAATTGTTTGGTTTGTTTAGGGTGGGTCATGGTATTTCCTTCGCTTGTGTATCAAAATCAACCTAAACGCCACTCCGCCGAATGGCGCTCCGTGACTCTACGAACTTCTGAGATGGTTCATCGGTATGTGATTGACAAAAAGTTATTTGTGAACCGACAAAGAGATTCTTCGCGCCGCTTTTTTGAGAATAGGACTTAGTTTTGGCACTTGCCAAGCATATCCCGCATGGGAGCAAAACTCATCCTGTGCACGGGCGAGGGGCCCAATTGCTGTATAGCTTCCCGATGAAACTTGGTTCCATAGCCTTTGTGAGCCGCGAAACCGTAACCGGGGTATTGATCGTCAAGCTCTACGAGCAGGGCGTCGCGGCCGGTCTTGGCGATCACCGAGGCGGCAGCGATGCTGAGGGAACGCATGTCGCCCTTTACCAGCGAGGTCTGCGGTTGTGGTACATCGGGAAGCAGCAAATAATCCAACAGCAGGTGCTCGGCAAGAGGGTTCAGTTCTGATAAGGCCCGTTGCGCCGCCTGGCACGTGGCCGGGACGATGCCGAAGGTGTCGATCTCGGCCGGGGAGCTGAACCCCAGGGACCAGGCTAAAGCTACATTTCGGATGCAACCGGACCAGGATTCTCGTTGGGACGGGGTCATCTTTTTTGAGTCGCGAACCCCCTCCAAGGTCGCGGCGATGCTCCCGCCGGGGGGCAGAATCACCGCCGCGGCCGCGACCGGTCCTGCCAGGGCCCCGCGTCCAGCCTCGTCAACCCCGGCAAGGTGAACGACCCCCGCTTGCCACAAAGCATGCTCAAATTCCAGCGTGGGCTCATCTGGAATCAGGGCAGGATCAATTCTCAAGGTCATAAAGTCCTTGGCGGGCATTCCGGCGAATCTTGAAAATATCAAGAAGCATGTTCAACGCATCTCGAAGGGGTTCGACCTTGGTTTCGGCGCTAAAGTGCCAGGGAATGGGGACTTCGACGATATGATAGCCTCGCAGGCGGGCGATGTAGAGCAATTCGATATCGAAAGAAAAGTTGGAGAGCGTTTGATGGTGAAAGAGGTCTTCGGCGATGGGGGCGCGAAAACATTTGAAGCCACATTGGGTGTCGCTCATGCCGGGCAGGGCCAGAAGTTGGATCATCCAATTGACGGCCCGTCCTCCCCAATGACGGTAAGGAGGTTCATCGTAGCGGATGGAACCGGGCAGTTCCCGCGAGGCAATAGCGAGTTCGAAGTCGGTACGTTGGGGAGGAATGAATCGATTGACTTCAGCGATCGGCATGGAAAGGTCGACATCGCACATGAAGCGAAATTGCCCTCCTGCCGCGAGCATCCCGCGGCGCACGGCCAAGCCCTTGCCTGCGTTTTGCTCTTGCAAGACGATACAATTTGTATGTTGTTGGGCAAACGACTGGGCGATTTCCAGGGTACGGTCGTTGCTACCATTTTCAATCACCAATACTTCGGCAGGGTAGGTTTGTCCCCTCAGGAAAGCGAAGATTTGCTCCAAGGAATGGGGTAAGCGGTTTTCTTCGTTGTGAACGGGAACGATAATAGAAAGGAAGGGGGACTGAACTGTGGTTGGGGTCAACGGATAGCGGGCTCCATGTCAGGATGTTCTAGGGTTGGTCTGAAAAGCGCTATGCTGTCATGATGATCAGGACTAGGAAGATCAATAAGATGATGATTTCTGCCAACACAAACCCACCCAAGATGATCCATTGGCGAGTTGAGAAGTTAAACAGGCGCTGTAAGGGTCGCACGGATTGTTCAAAACCAGCGTCAATGGATTGGGTTACCTTTTGGGTTGGGGGCTTTTCTGGTGTGGTTTCCACCTTTTCGGCCCTTTTCTCCATATGGCCGGTGATGGTGCGGATGATTTTATAGCGTTGTTCTTGAGGTATCGTGGCTGGCTCTTCAATCAGGCGGGCTGCAAAGCGTTCCAAGGCATCGATCAAAATAACGCGGACGGTGGGCCGGCGCGTTTCCACGTGGGCACGCAGGTTTGTACAAATCAAGACCCCCTCGACTGAAACGGTTGCATCGATTCTCTCTTTGATAAAGGCTTCTACGGCGCGCGCCATCAGCGAAGTTCGACGCACCAGATTGGGTTTGGAGGCTTTATATCCACCTCCACCCCTTCGATCTAAGATTTCCCAGTTATCCCCTTGGGCACGGAAAACGCCATGAGCCGGCGTATTATAAATCACCTTGATGCCAGAAGGCGCTACCAAAATCATGGGGATGGTGATCCCCAAGTCGGGCAGATTGATGTTACGCAAAAGTGTATAAGATCGGTCCAGAGAACGGCTGAGGTAGCGAATCACATCTTGTTGTGATTTCATCTCAGCAGGCCAGGAAAAGCCTTGCTGGATTATTCCCTTCAAACGATCTTGGAGGGAGAGGTCACCACCCTTGTAAGGAATGGGAGAAAAGTCACGTTCAATCATTTGAGTGACTCCCTTTCAGCTACAAAATTTTATTTTTGCAAGCCAGTGTTTGCGAGGCAATGAATCCATCGTATGGATGAATTATACCAGCGCATTGGCTCAAATGAACAAAAAACCGGCTTTTTGCAAAGCCGGGCAACGTCTAGCAGAAAAGGATAGGAAAGGTCGGGGTGGGCGGACTTGAACCGCCGACCTCTGCGTCCCAAACGCAGCGCGCTTCCCTCTGCGCTACACCCCGGCGAATCAAGAGTATACTGCTAAGCAGGCGCTATCGTCAAGGAGAAGATCTTGATTCCAGATGATTGACAAACGCTTGCTTTATTCGCTACGATTAGGATACAGTATCAAACCATAGAAGGAACATTTGGAGGTAAAGAAGATGAAAAAACGAACCCTTCTCTTTCTTTTGGCCGGCATTGCCGTTTTGATCATCGCGGCTTTGGTCGGGGGTTTCCTGAGCATGAAGGAGGAAGAATCACCGCCAGACACTGCCACAAGCACATCCACCCAGGAGCGGCCACAAACGGTTATGTCGGCAACTCCCGATCAGTATGCAACGGCCCGTGAGAACATGGTGAAAGATCAAATTGCATCTCGCGACGTGGAGGACGAAGCTGTCTTGGCCGCTATGCGGGCCGTGCCGCGGCATGCCTTTGTGCTCGATCGCTACCTCGATCAGGCTTACCGTGACCATCCCTTGCCCATCGGTTACGGACAAACCATTTCTCAACCTTACATCGTCGCGCTGATGACCGAAGTCCTGGAAGTCGAAGCAGGGGATCGCGTCCTGGAGGTTGGCACCGGAAGCGGCTATCAGGCGGCCGTGCTGGCCGAGCTCGATACCGACGTTTATACCGTCGAAATCATCCCTGAACTGGCCACCCAAGCGGAAGAACGTCTGGACGAACTTGGCTACTCCCAAGTTCAGGTGCGAAGCGCGGATGGCTATTTCGGCTGGGAAGAACATGCCCCTTTCGACGCCATCATCGTCACCGCGGCGCCGGACCATCTACCCCACCCGCTCACCGAGCAACTCAAAGAAGGAGGCCGCCTAGTCATCCCCATCGGCCCCATCGGCGCAGTGCAAACCTTGTGGGTCTTCGAAAAAGTAGACGGGGAGCTAGAATCAAGCAGTCTCGGGCCGGTTCGATTCGTGCCTCTGACCGGGGAGCGTTAACCGTTCCCCGCCTCCATTTTTATCGTGAAGATCAAAAACGCCCCGGCGTAGGCGCTGCCGCCCAATAGCATGACTAAGGTAAAGCCATGACTCAGCGCCAGAATCGCGGCCAACACAGAGGCCACTACGGAGGCGCACCCGTTGATGGCCCAGGCCCAGGGGGTCATGTGCGGGGCTCTTTGATTCAACCAGGCCAAACCTAAGGGAAAGGGCAAGCCCAGCAAAAATCCCAGCGGAGCGAGGCTAAAAACAGCCATGACTACTCTCGCCCAAGTTGGCCACCCCAAGGTCAAATCCATCAGTCGAGTCGCCCAAAAGGGCAAGCTGAACGTCAACAATACCAAGATCGCAAAACCACCCCGCTTTGGCAGCCGATCTGATCTTGCCATGGCGCTGCCCAAACCGGAGAAAGTCAACAAAGCTGCCACAACCACGGCAAAGGCATAGACGGGTTGCCCCAAGACCAAAATCCAACGTTGGATCAAGGGAATTTCCACAAAGAGAAAAGCCAGGCCCAGCAAAGCAAAATAGGCGAACACGAAAATCGTATCGGTTCCCCAGCGGAACGACCCGTTTTCAGCGGGGAGCGAGCGCTTTCCAAGCAGCAAGGGGAACAGAATCAGGCCGCCGCTCAAAGCCAAGACCAGGACCAACATGGCCAAGAGCAAGAAATAACCGCTCCCCCCGAAAGGTTGCCAGGTCCTTCCCAGGGTGGAGAGAACCTGCGGTGTCTGCTGCCAGGTGAAGAAGTGGAAAAAGAAGGGCTGATTGTCACGGGTCGGTTCAATATTGTAACCATAGTCAGCGTAGAAAGAATCCCGATTGGAGGTTTCCAACACCGCCCTCACGGTCTGGTAGAAAATAGGGTCCGGCAACCGGTTGAAACGGTTGACTTGCTCGGGTCGAATGCCGGGCGCCCAGACCAGATCGAAGCGGCGTTGTTCCAAAACGTCGCGCGCCAAGGTTAGTTGTTGCTCTGTCCAACCGGCGGGCTTGACCAGGGCGGTCACGGTTTGGATGCTCCGGTAGACGAGCAGCGTTTCCCGGGCAGGTCTCGCCGTATCTGCTTCCAGGGCTTCGATCAAGGTTGCAATCAAACGGATACTCTCGCTGGGTGGGGATTGGGACCAGCGCGACACAACCAGTAGTCCCTGGGGAGAGAGTTTCGCCAGGGCGGCCTCGAAGGCCTCCACTGTGAGAATGTAATCCTCGGACAAACTATACGCGCCGCTGGTAACAGGGCGATAAGCATCGGTCAGTGGAAATGAAATTATGTCGTAGGGACCGTTCTTCCCGCGTAAAAAAGCGCGCCCAGATTGATACTCGACCTGAACCCGGCCGTGTTGGTACGGATTCGCCTCGGGTGCGGTTTCGGCCACGGCGCGACGCAAGAGTGGATTTTCGACCACGGCGGTGACCCGGTCGGCCCCGCCCGCGAGCGCCTGCATTATCCCCAAGCCCCCGCCGGGATTCAGCACCAAGACATGCCCGCTTGAGTGTAAACCAAACGCCAGGGCTTCCGGCATCCAGGCCGCAGCTTCGAATTCATCCGGTGAGACCAGCGTGATCGGCTTGAGGGCGTCGGCATCGACGGATAGCCCCAACTGAGGGGGCGGATTGTGCTCGTAAGCGTAGCTCAGGCCGGGGAGACGGCGCGTGCCCGCGTCGGCGATCACGTCCACTCGCGAGACGGCGTTCCAGCGACCGAAGCGGCGCTCCGAGCCGGGATAGCGCTGGGCGTGCGCCAGCCCCTTGTACGGAGAGATGACCATGCCCAGCGGCGCGTTTCCGCTCAGGTTGGTCACGGCCATGAGGCCGAAAGCCAACAAACCCACGCCAAAGAGGCAAAGAAGGGTCATCCGCTGCCATTTCTTGGCGAAGGCCGAGCGACTCTCTCCCACAGGGAGGACGGCCAACAAAGCGATCAAAGCGCTGATCAACACCGCGCCGGGGACTCCGCTCAACCAGAGAAAGGCCGGGGCCAGCAGGGCGCCGGAGGCCGATCCAACCAGATTGGCAGCGTATACGACATGAGCGCGCTCTTTGATCGAGGCCAACGCCAGGCCGATGCCCAATCCGCTGAAAAGGAAAGGGACCGTCAAGGAGAGATAATAGAGCACAAAGTAGAAAATCTGGCGTCGCTCCCAGGCGATGCTGTAGGAATCAAACGGCAGCCAATTGACCACGCCATAAGCCAACCCCACGCCGAGGGAAAAGCCGATCCCCGCCCAGGCCAGGGCGCGCTCCACGGGCATGGAACGCAGGCGGGGAAATCCGCTCAACAACGCGCCGCTGGCGCCAAAGCCGAGCAAAGCCAAGCTTACGACCAAGAAAGCAAAATGGTAGAATTGAGCCACGGCCAGCAAGCGCGTCAAAGCGCTCTCGAAGAGCAAGGTGGCCGCGGCCAGCGCGCCTACGCGAAGGATATGATAGCGAACGTGATCTGACTTCATTTTAGAAACCCACATTTTGACAAGATCAACAGGATGGACAGGATGATCATTTTTATCGAGATGATCCTGTCTATCCTGTCAAGATAAAACATCTTGAAAAAACTTAAACGTTGGAACCAAAATAATAGAAACCGCTGAACAATTCCATCATAACGTAATTGAGCGAGACAAGCAAGCCGATGAACACGTCACCTCTGCTTTACCATATCCATCACGAGCAAGAAGCCGACGATCTGCCCTTTTGGCTGGATTGGGCCCAACGGCAGGGCGGCCCCATCCTTGAATTGGGCTGCGGTTCCGGCCGGGTGATGCTGACCCTGGCCCAAGCCGGGCACAACATCGTCGGGGTTGATCACGATCCCGGCATGCTCTCCTTTCTTCGAAAACGAGCGCAAGCTCAACAACTTGACGAAGTCGAGATCATCCAAGCCGATATGAAAAACTTTCGTCTGGCCCAGCGATTTGCTCTTGTCTTGGCACCCTGCAACACGTTCAGTACCTTGAGGCCCGACGAGCAACTAGCCACTGCGGGACAAACCCGTAAGCATCTCGCCCCTGGGGGCATTTTCATCGCCAGTATGCCCAATCCACATCTGTTGGCAACCTTGCCACAGCAGGGAGAGATTCAAGAGGAGATATCCTTCCGTCACCCTCTCAGCGGCTACCCCGTCCAAGTGCTCAGTCAGTGGGAACGGACCCAAACCGGCGTGACTTTCTGGTGGCATTACGACCATTTGCTCCCCAACGGTCGCACCGAGCGACAGAGCATGTCGGCGGCACACTTTCTCCGGGATAAAGGCGAAATCGTGGGAACATTTGAGCAGGCCGGATTGGCCATTGATGCTACCTATGGCGATTACGATTGCACGCCCCACGGAGCAGAATCCCCTTACCTGATCGTCGTCTCTTGCCGCTGATCCCTTCTTATGCGCCTTTTGTTTATACTTCAACACCGCACGAAGATCAGGGATCAGGAATTAGGGATCAGGTATCAGGGATCAGGTATCA
>CAZJBA010000114.1:0-9905 GCA_964544065.1 uncultured Anaerolineales bacterium
CCTGACGCCGAAATTGAACACATCCAAGTATACGATTAGGGATAGTGGTCACAAAGTAAGTGATGGTTGCCTTCCTAGTGCTCTAGGCGGCGTCCCCGCCGCCGAGGACGGCGGCTAGAGCACTATAGTCTCGTCTGCTTTTTAAGGCGTCACTTACTATCTAACCACCACCCGATTAGGAGCTTTCCCGATGACCGAAACCGTTGATTCCTATCGCTTTGTCAGCCGGGCGACCAAACGCGTGCTCAAATCCTGGATCAAGCTGGAAGAGCCGCGCCCGATCCCCTGGACGCCGTTGGCCAAACCGTTGTCAGAATGCACCGTCGCTCTGGTCAGTTCCGGCGGCGTCGCCCTCAAAGATGAGCCTTTCGACCGGGAGTTTGAGCGCCAAGACCCCTGGCGGGGCGACCCCTCCTATCGGGTCATCCCCCGCACGGCCAAAACTGAAGACATCGGCGTGTACCACCTGCACATCAACCCCGCCTTTGGCGAGGAGGACATCAACTGTCTCCTGCCCATCGAGCATCTCAACACCCTGGAAGCAGAGGGGGAAATTGGGCGTTCCGCGCCGTCGCATTACAGCTACATGGGCTACACCGTCGACCCCGGGCAACTGTTGGGGGAAAGCGTGCCCGCCATGATCGAGAAGATGCAAGACGAGCACGTCGATGTGGTCGTGCTGGTGCCCGCTTGACCGATCTGCAACTGGTCCGTTGGACTGGTTCAACGAGCGATCGAAGCGGCCGGGCTGACAACGATCACCCTGTCGAATGTGCCCGAAATAACTGCCGCGGTCAGCGCCCCCCGCATCGTCGCGGTGGAGCATCCCTTCGGGATGCTGATGGGGCAGCCGGGCGATTCGCAAGGTCAAATGGCGTTGTTGCGAGCCGTGTTCGCCAGCCTGGAGACGATGAAAATGCCAGGGAGCATCGACCACCTCCCGGCCACGGTGCCCGACTCCTTTGATCTTGATCAAACCGATCCCCCGGAGCCGCCGCCCCTGACCCAACATCTCACCCGCCATCCCTTGCAATTCCGCAATTTGCTCAACCGCGACATCCCCAAATGAGGGCACTTATTGGTAATTGTTGGAATTGGAGCGAGTGATGTCCTTTATGGCTTTTCTTTTCGAAGTCGTCTTCATTTCCTTGTCCGGCGTGATGGCCCCGGGGCCGATCACGGCGGTGGCGGTGGGCAAAGGCAGCGAAAAACCGGCAGCCGGAGCCTGGGTCGCCGTGGGGCACGGAATCATCGAGATACCTTTGATGATCGCGGTCTACTTCGGCGTCGGGCATCTCTTCAAAGTCGATAGCGTCAAAGCCGCCATTGGCATCCTGGGCGGCTTGTTCGTCGTCTGGATGGGCGTGGGCATGCTGCGCAACATCCGCCAGGATGCCGTCCGGCCCGGCGAAGAATTTCGCTCACCGCTGCTCGCCGGAATCGTGTTGAGTGCGGGCAATCCCTACTTTTTGATCTGGTGGGTGACCGTTGGCGCGGCCTTGATTCTCCGCTCGGTCGAGTTTGGGCTTCTCGGTTTCCTCGCCTTTGCCGTGGGCCATTGGCTGTGTGACCTGCTGTGGGATTCCTTTTTGTCGGTGCTCTCTTTCAAAGGGGGACAATTCTTCGGCAAGCGCTTCCAGCAAGCCATCTTTGTGCTCAGTGGGGCCATGCTCTTGTTCTTCGGCGGCCAATTGGTCTGGAACAGCGTGGTGGGACTGTTAGTCTGAGATCGTCACTTCACGACTCTCGGTTAGATAGCCACAGATGAATTGGATAGACACAGATACGTTTTTCGTCCGTTCCTTCCGTGTTCGTCCGTGTACCCATTGCGTGACGTTGGGTTAAAGCTCATCATCATAGTTTGAGTGGAATTGTAAAAGAATCCTTAATCTCGGCGAGACGCGCTTGACATTTGCCTGCCGAGTTTTATAATAGCTACAAGTGAAAAGCAAATATCGCGATGACCGGGACGACTAACCGGCACGGAGCCGACAGAAAACGGAGATCATTGGCTGAGAGTCTCCCCTGGCGACCGACCGGCGAAAACCCCCCGTGAGCGTGAATCTGAACGCCGACAGCAAGTAAGAGGATCGGTTGACCCCGTTATCCGTCCCAAGGAGATGCCTTTCGATGAAGGGCAATCCGGGTGGAACCGTGCGAACGTGCAGCTCGCGCCCCGGCAGGGCGTGAGTTTTTTGTTTTAAAATGTGGTGTACTGATGAAGATGAACAACTTGGACTCTTATTCAATTTTTCGAGCAACGCGAGGCTGCTTCTTGACTAGCTGAGACAAGTTTAGCTTTCGTTATTTCCAATCACCACAAAGCCACCAAGGGTACGAAGAAAATCCTTTGTGGCCCACAAAGAAAAACTCTGTGCTCTTTGCGGTTTTGTGGTCAAGGATTGATAAAAAACCAGATAGCAAATGTGTTGACTTGATCGTCAATGCAAGAGGAGTAAAAATGGCTCAAAAAGAAAAAGAACGTTACGAAGATTCGGAGCTCTATCGTATCCGCCACTCGGCGGCGCACGTCATGGCTCAAGCCGTCATGGACATGTTTCCCGACGAGGCCAAGATCGCTATTGGTCCTGCCATCGAAGATGGCTTCTACTATGATTTCGATTTACCCCGGGCGCTGACACCTGATGATTTGGACGACATCGAAAAACGGATGCGCCAAATCATCGGCGGGCAATATCCTTTCGAGCGGGAAGAAGTCAGCGCTGAGGAAGCCAAAGAACGGTTTGCCGACCAACCTTACAAGCTCGAACTGATCCAAGGCTTGGAAGAAGGCGGCGTTGATGAACATGGCGAACCGGTGGACGAGGAACCTGAAATTTCTTTTTACAAGCATGATCAATTCATCGACTTGTGCCGCGGCCCCCACGTCGAGCATACCGGCAAGATCAACCCCTCGGCGGTCAAGCTGCTCAACATCGCCGGAGCCTACTGGCGAGGGGATGAAAACCGGCCCATGCTCCAGCGCATCTACGGCACGGCCTGGAAGAACAAGAAACAACTCAAGGCTTACCTGAACAAGCTCGAAGAAGCCAAGAAACGCGACCATCGTCGCTTGGGCAAAGATTTGGACCTGTTCAGCACGTCGCAAGAAGTGGGCAGCGGTTTGATCTTGTGGCATCCCAAGGGCGCTTTGATCCGCTACCTGGCCGAGGATTACTGCAAGAAAGAGCACCTCGCCAACGGCTACGATTTCGTCTATACGCCCCACATCGGGCGCGCCCATCTTTGGGAGAAGAGCGGCCACCTGAAATGGTACGACGAGAACATGTATGCCCCCATCGAAGTCGATGAGGAAGAATACTATCTCAAGCCGATGAACTGCCCCTTCCACATTGAAATCTACAAGAAGGGCATTCGCAGCTACCGCGATCTGCCCATGCGCACGGCGGAATGGGGCACGGTCTATCGCTACGAGCGCAGCGGCGTGCTCCACGGCCTGATGCGGGTGCGCGGCTTCACCCAGGATGACGCCCACATCTTCTGCCAGCCGGAGCAGATGCCTGAAGAGATCGACCGGGTGCTCAATTTCTGCCTGCACATCTTGCGCGGCTTTGGCATGACCGATTTCAAGGCCTATTTGGCCACGCGTGACCCGGATAAATCGGCCGGCGATCCCAAACGCTGGGATGACGCCACCGAGGCGTTGCGCGCCGCCATGGAACGGGCCGAACTTCCCTACGATGTCGATGAAGGTGGCGCGGCTTTCTACGGCCCCAAGATCGACCTGAAGATGATCGACGCGATTGGCCGTGAGTGGCAGTTGAGCACGATTCAGTTCGACTTCAACCTGGCCGATCGCTTTGACCTCACCTACGTTGGCGAAGACGGCGAGCAGCACCGGCCCTACCTGATCCACCGGGCCCTGCTCGGTTCGATGGAGCGGTTCATGGGCGTGCTGATCGAGCATTACGGCGGGGCCTTCCCCCTGTGGTTATCCCCCGTCCAAGCGGTGCTGATCCCAATTGCCGACCGCCACATCCCCTACGCCGAGGAGGTGGCCGAGAAATTGAAGGCTGGCGGAATCCGCGTCGAGGTGGACGATCGCAGCGACCGGATGAACGCCAAAATCCGCGACGCCCAGAACCAGAAGATTCCTTACATGCTGGTTGTCGGCGACCGTGAGGCTGAAGACGGCACCGTGGCACCACGTCTGCGCTCTGAGGAACGCTTAGGTGCCATGCCCGTCGAAGACATTCTTGGCCGCATGCAGCAAGAGATCATGGATCACGCTTAGTAGTTCACCACCAAGGCACAAAGCCCTGGCAACATCGCTCTACGGTGTTGCCAGGGAAAAATAAACCACAGATGAATATGATGAACACAGATAAGATGGTAGCACAACAATATCCCATTGATGTGATATACGACGGCATCGTCGTTGGTAAATATTTCGCGGACTTAGTGGTCGAGAAAGTAGTTATCGTTGAGATCAAGGCGATCAGAAGCCTCACGGACCTTCACGCTGCTCAATGCCTAAATTATCTTCGAGCAACGAATATGGCAGTATGTCTTTTGCTAAACTTTGGACGTCCAAAAGTACAAATCAAACGTATTTTGCCTCATCAAAATTGGAAGAAAATCTAAACTTAACATCCGTGTTTATCCAATTTATCTGTGGTTGATCAAAAAAACACAACCTCCTGGAGAAAGAGACCAGGAGGTTGTGTTTTTCTCTAATGAATGCCGCGCTAGCGCTTGGAACGTTTCTTGGAGGGGAGGCGATAGTCTTCCGGGCCGGAAGGGAGGAAAGGGATATCGATCACTTCATAACGAATCAGCAGCCACACGATTCCGGCCAGGGCCATCAACCCGGCGATCAGGCGCGAGTAGCTCAACCCCGTGCCGGGGATGCGCGGCTGGTCGGGGCGGAAGGTCTCGATGATCACCCGGCCAACCCCGGCAGCGACGAGCCATCCGGCAAAGGCGGTACCCGGCTTGATTTTGCGCTCATAGCGGCGCATCAACCAGAGCAGCAACCCGGCGGTGATCAAATTCCAGATCATCTCGTAGGCAAAGGTGGGATGAAAGCGGGTCGTCTCTTCGGGGAAGCGGGATAGATCATTCCAGGGGGGCAGGCGATTCGGCGGCGAAATCGGGATTCCCCAGGGCAAGTCCGTGGGCGGGCCGTACAATTCCTGGTTGATGAAATTGGCCGGGCGGGCGACCGCTTGCCCGATCAACAGGCCGGGAGCGACCGAGTCCATCAAGAGCAGGATGTCCACTTTGTTCTTGCGGGCAAACAGATAGGCCGCCAGCAAACCGAAGACGATGCCGCCAAAAATGTGCAGGCCGCCCTCGGTGATGCGGATAATGTGGCCTGGGTTGGCCAAATAGGTACGACCGCCGCCCATCATGTCGTTGAGCACGTACCAAAGGCGCGCTCCAATCACGGCGGAGGGAAGCACCCACAGGAGCGCGTCCCAAACCGTTTCAGCCTTGCCGCCTCGCCGGGTGAGCTCTTTTTCGGTCACCCAGCCACCAACAAAGACGCCAATGGCAATCAGAAGGCCGTACCAGCGAAAAGCGAGATGAATGTTTCCAATGTCAATGGTGAAAATAATCGGGTCAATCATAGCAATCTCCTATCCTTTTTACCCATAATCAGCAAAAATCTGCGGAAATCCGCATCCTAATATTAAAACTGTCGGGTGGCTAGATTTAGTTTTTCTCCGCGTCTCTGCATCTCTGCGTTAATGCTCATGGTGTTCGAAAGAGTCCAGAAACTTACTCCAGATAGCCCAACCCGCGCAGACGTTCAACCACTTCTTCGTCATCCAGGTCTACTTTGCTTTGCGCCAGGTTCTCGGGGCGTCTGGCAATTATATCATCCAGCAGAGCGTCCAACTCGCTGCCTAACTGCTCCAACCGTTCGTGATCCCCTTTCAGGGGGGACTCTTCGCCCGGATCGGCATCCAGGTTGAAAAGATCATCGCTCACATTTTCAATCCGAATCAGTTTGTAGGCCTCAGCATAAAGAGCCCGGTAGGTGGCATCGGCGTGGAACGCGTCTAGCAGCGCGGGAGCGTGCCTTTCCATGATCGCGGTCATATTATCGGGCGGATAGGCTTCGCTGCAAAGCCGCTTTTTGCGGGGGCCATGCTCCGGGCCGCGTTCGGTCATTTTAACGGCACCATGGTCCTCGCCGGTAGCGGTTTCAATCCCGGCAGCAGCCAACACGGTATGGAAGAGACTCCGGGTTGAAACGCTTTCATCCACCCGGCACTCCTGCTTTTGCCCGGGAAAACGAATTATCAGAGGAACGTGAATCAATTCCTGGTAAACTGCTAATCCGTGCCCCATAATCTGGTGCTCGCCCAGCATTTCGCCGTGATCGCTGACCATCACCACCATTGTGTTTTGTCGCAATTCAGGCCGGTCGAGTTCTGCCAACAGCGCCGCCAACAAATCATCCTGGTAGGCGACCTCGGCGTCGTACATGTGATGCAATGTTTGCGCTTCCAACGCCGAATAAGGTTGTTCCACGGGGAGCAGCCAGCGCATGGCCTGTTTGTTGTACCGGTTGATAAAATCGCGGGCCTCACTTTGCTCCTTGACGATGGGGGCAAATTTTTGCTTGAAACGTTCCGGCGGCGTAAAGGGCAGGTGCGTTTCCATCAGATTGAGGAATACAAATTGGGGCCGATCGTTGTGAGAAAACTGGCCGATGAATCGAGTCGTGTCACGGATGGAGCGGCGGGTGTCACCCTTGAAATTGGCATACTGGGTCCACAAAGAGACCAGGGAGGGATTCAAAACTGTTTCAAAGACTTGGGGAGAGGCGGCGACCAATTGTTGGATGGGTTGGGCGATTTGATTCAGGAGCAGCCGATACCAATCTCGCAGCGTGCCGATGAACCGGGAGCCTTTTCCCTGTTCCGGGGCGGGAGGCGAGGGAATGGCACCGCCGTAATTGTAGAACGCCTCGAACCCGCGGCGGAGTCCGTTATCCAGCACGCCGACGAGGGGATTATTGCAAAAACCGGTGGTCTGATAGCCCTCGGTATGGAGCAATTCAGCCAGGGTCGGAAACGCATCGCTGAGCGCGTCGGCGGCCTGGATGGTCCCATGTGTGCTGGGGTATTCCCCGCTGAACATGGATGCGTGGGCAGGAATGGTCCACTGCGCCGGAGAGATGGCCCGTTCGAACAGGGTTGCGCTTTGTGCGAATCGATCCAGGTTGGGCGTCGTCCCCCGGGGATAGCCGTAACAGCCCAGCCGGTCGGCGCGGTGGGTGTCAAGGACGATAAAGACGATATTGGGTTTGGATGGTTGCATAATCTAGGCAAAAGCCCCAAATACAACGAGGCCTATGAAAATGAGGCTGCCCGCCAGCATCCCGGCGATCAACTCGACCACCGTATGGCGGCGCAGGTAATAGCGGATGAAAAAAGTCGTCCCGATCAGAGGGGTCAAGGCCAGCCCCGCGCCAGGCCCAAAGGTGACCCCGGCAAACAAGGCGATCAGGGTGATGCTGGTCATATGGGCGCTGACCAGGAAGAAATTGTTCAACAGTCCCAGCGAGGCCAGGGCGAGCATATCGGACAAGACGAAGCTGAGCAGCAACGGCGACGTGCCCCATCCACGCAAGATCAGATACGCGCTCCCGGCGCCGAGAACGCCGAGAAAATAAGGAATCTGGCGTTGGCGGGGGTCGCTGATGTGCAAATCGCTGATCTTGCCCCTCCGCATCTGAGAAACGATGTACAGGAACGGCAGCAGCGACGCCAGCGTGCCAAAAACAGCCGCGTGCAGCCCGCCCTTCCAGGGGGGCAGTTCGGCCAGGGCGATCACAAACCCAAAGATGGCATAGACGCTCGGGGGGCTGAACACATCCGAATAGATGCGCGCCGCGCGAATCCCCGCCGTGCGATTCTCTTTGATGATGTCCAAGGGTTTGCGTTTCATGCGCGAGTACGGTTTGTCCATAAGCCGAGAGATTCTACCACGGTTGCACAGACGTATTTTATCATCACCGTGAAAAGCATGTCAGCAGGGCAATTAAAACAACTCGTGACTGTCACCTGGTCTTTTCGTCATCAGTCAAAACTTACCACTACCAAACAACTTAACCTCCGTTGATGCTATAATGTCTCCAGGAAAACCCTCATTCCCCTCAGGAGAAGACCATGTACGATCAGGAGCAGCTCGAGCAATTACGTCAGTTGGTGGAAAGCTGGGAAGACTCGACCTTAAAAGAGACTCTTGCCCGGTTCCCCGAACGCCAGGATCAGTTCATCACCACCTCATCGGAACCGGTCAAACACGTCTACACGCCCGTGGACAGGGAAGACAGCGACTACCGGGAAGACCTGGGCATGCCGGGGGAATTCCCCTACACGCGCGGGATTCACGCCAGCATGTACCGCGGCCGCTTGTGGACCATGCGCATGTTTGCCGGGTTCGGCACTGCCGAGGAGACCAACCAGCGTTTCAAATATCTGCTCGACCAGGGCCAGACCGGCCTCTCGATCGCCTTCGATATGCCCACCCTGATGGGCTACGACAGCGACGCTCCCGAGGCCCTGGGCGAGTTCGGCAAATGCGGGGTGGCGGTCTCCTCGCTCAAAGACATGGAAGCGTTGATGGACGGCATCCCGATGGGAGAAGTATCCACCAGCATGACGATCAACTCCCCGGCGGCGATCATCTGGGCCATGTACATCGCTGCGGCCGAGAAGCAGGGGGTGCCGCACGAGCAGTTGCGCGGCACGATCCAGAACGACATCCTCAAAGAATATATCGCCCAAAAAGAGTATATCTTCCCGCCCAAGCCGTCCATGCGCCTGGTCACGGATACGATCGAATACGGCACCGCCGAACTGCCCCAATGGAACACGATCAGCATCTCCGGCTATCACATCCGCGAGGCCGGTTCCACCGCCGCGCAGGAGTTGGCCTTCACCCTCGCCGACGGGATGGAATATGTCCGTTGGGCGCTGGATCGCGGCCTGGATGTGGATGATTTTGCTCCCCGGCTTTCTTTCTTCTTCAACGCCCACAACGACTTCTTCGAGGAGATCGCCAAGTACCGGGCGGCGCGGCGCATCTGGGCCCGGGAGATACGCGAGACCTTTGGGGCCGAGAACCCGCGTTCGTGGTTGTTGCGTTTCCACACCCAAACCGCGGGTGTCTCCCTGACCGCCCAACAGCCGGATGTGAATATCGTCCGGGTGGCTATCCAGGCCCTGGCGGCCGTGCTCGGTGGGACCCAATCGCTGCACACCAACAGCATGGACGAGGCTCTGGCCCTGCCCTCCGAGCACGCCGTCACAGTGGCGTTGCGCACCCAGCAGATCATCGCCGAGGAATCGGGCGTGGCCAACAGCGTCGACCCATTGGGCGGCTCCTTCCTGGTCGAGGCCCAAACCGACCGCATCGAGGCGCAAGCGTATGACTACTTCCGCCGCATCGAGGAGCTGGGCGGCGTTTTGCCCGCCATCGAGAGGGGCTTCTTCCAGAGCGAGATCAGCGATGCCGCCTATCGCTACCAACGCGAGATGGAACAAAACCTCCGCCGGGTGATCGGCGTCAACGCCTATGTCGAAGACACTCCCGCCAACATTCCCATCTTGGAGATGGACCCTCAGGGATACCAACGCCAGGTCGAACGCCTGGAGACGCTGCGGGCAGAGCGCGACAACGGCCGCGTCGGCCAAGCGCTCGATCGTCTGCGGGTCGCCTGCCAGGGAACCGAGAACACCATGCCCTACATTCTCGATGCCGTGCGGGCCTATGCCACCCTCGGTGAGATCACCGACTCGATGCGGAAGGTCTTCGGCGAGTATCGCGAGCCCAGTTGGATTTAGGAATGGTGATTAAATAATTTTCTCATTCCTTGCGCCACCCGCAGGGCGATAAATCACCCTGCTACATAACAACGCCGG
>CAZJBA010000115.1:0-4104 GCA_964544065.1 uncultured Anaerolineales bacterium
ACATATTGCTGAACCATCTCAGATTCTCTTACTGATAATGATACAATAGTCCTATGTCTAAAAAAGTTCGACTCGATGTTTTGCTCCTTGAGCGCGGCTTGGTCGATGACCATTCGCAGGCAAAACGATTGATCATGGCCGGCCAGGTGCGCGTTGGCGACCAACGAATATTCAAACCCGACACGCATGTGCCCCTCACGGCTGAGGTCGCGCTCGAGCGCTCGCCCCGTTTTGTCTCGCGCGGTGGTGAGAAGTTGAAGGCCGCTTTTGAGTGCTTTGACTTGCACGTGAAGGATAAAGTTTGCGCGGATGTCGGCGCCTCGACCGGCGGGTTTACCGATTGCTTGTTGCAGCATGGCGCCGCCACGGTCTATGCCATCGATGTCGGCAAAGGAATCCTGCACTGGAAATTGCGCCAGGATCCCCGCGTCGTGGTGATGGAAGAGACCAACGCGCGCCACCTCGACGCGCTTTCCGAGCCGGTGGGTTTTGTCACCATCGATGCCTCTTTTATTTCCTTGAAACTTTTGTTGCCCGCCGTGTCCGGCTGGATGGATTCACGATCTTTGGCCCCCGATCACCCCCAGGGGCAGGTCGTGGCCTTGATCAAGCCTCAGTTTGAAGCCGGTCGCCGCGAGGCCGCCCGGCGACAGGGCGTCATCCGGGACCCGGCTATTCATCAACGCGTACTTCGAGAAGTGTTGAGTTTTTCCCAGGAGCAGGGTTTTGGCTTGCGCGGCTTGATTCGCTCGCCGTTGAAAGGCCCCAAGGGGAATAGCGAGTTTTTAGCCTGGTTGGGCTGGCCCCGTGGAAGTGAATCTGCTTGCCTCGATGAGTTGTTGGCGTCTGAATCTCTGAAAACAGCATACAAGTGATCCCACTAATCGTCTCGCTTTCCCAAATCGAGGTATACTACAGCCCGCTTATGAAAACAGACCCCTCAACGACTCAACAACGTGATTGGCGCCGAGTGCTACTCGGTGTTGGGATGAGTCTGGCGGCCTTGCTGCTCTTGGCTCGATTTTTCGATTGGCAGCAGGTCTGGGACGTTTTGCGCCATGCCGAACTCAAATTCCTTCTTTTAGCGCTCCCGCCGTATCTTTTATCCTATGGACTTCGGGCCATGGCCTGGCGCGCCATTTTGCAGGAAAAAGCCTCCTTCCGGCGCGTTTTTTTGACCATGAATATCGGCTACCTTTTGAACAATCTCTTGCCTTTCCGTTTGGGTGAGTTGGGACGTGCATTCTTGTTGGGCCAAGATGGGTTAGGATTCTGGATGGTATTTTCGACTATTTTGATCGAACGCGCCCTTGATTTGATCCTGGCGGCGGGCTTGTTGCTGGGAACCCTGCCTTTTGTCTTGAATAGCTCCAACGCCGGTCAGATGGCCTTGGTTGTTGGCGCCGTTGTCCTTTTCGGGCTTGGGCTGCTCTATCTTCTTGCCCGTAACCGTTGCTGGGCGCTGACACAACTCGAGCGTCTCGAAGCGCGGTGGCCCCGGTTGGCCCGTTTCGGCATCGAACGCCTGGATGCCTTTCTGTCCGGCTTGGAAGCCTTGACATCGTTGGGCCGCTTTTTGCGCGTTTTCGGCTGGATGTTCTCCAGTTGGGCTGTTGCCATCTTGGTGCAGTATTGGGTGCTGCGTTCTTTTTACCCTCAAGCGCGTCCGGTCCAGGCGGCTTTTGGATTAGCCGTTTCCGGGTTGGGTGTGGCCGTGCCCTCCTCGCCCGGTTACATCGGCATCTATGAAGCTGCCTGGGTGGGCGCTTTGGCCCTTTTTGAAATCCCTTTTTCGACCGCCTTTGCCCATGCCCTGGCCACCCACCTCTATTATGTCATCCTCACGGGTGTTTTTGGGATGGTTGGATTGATCGACAGGGGCGAGCGTTTGGGGCAGGTCTTTGCGCGAGTCCGAAGCTTGAATCTGGGCAGATGAATTAACATAGGAGTGAATCATGGCGAAACAATATCTAATCACCGGTGGGGCCGGATTCATTGGCTCCAACTATGTGGATCGTTTACTCACTCGCGGCGCGCCCGTGACCGTGTACGATAACCTGTCTCGGAAGGGGGCCGAGCTTAACCTGGCCTGGCTGCGGGATTCCCACGGGCCGGATTCCTTTGATTTGGTTGTGGGCGACCTCCGCGATGCGAGCTTGTTGGCAACCGCTGCCCGGGACGTCGATGTGATCGTCCATCTGGCCGGACAGGTTGCCGTGACAACCTCGGTGGAACATCCCCGCCAAGATTTTGAAGACAACGCGCTGGGAACTTTCAACTTGCTCGAGGCTGCCCGCCTGTCCGGGCGGAATCCGATCGTCTTGTACGCCTCCACCAACAAGGTCTACGGCGGCATGGAAGATGTCAATGTTGTTGAAGCGGAGGAGAGCTACCGCTATGCTGATTTGCCTCATGGTGTGCCCGAATCCAGGCCGCTAGATTTTCATTCTCCCTATGGCTGCTCCAAAGGGGCCGGGGACCAATATGTGCGTGACTATCACCGCATTTATGGCCTGCCCACGGTCGTGTTACGCCAAAGCTGCATTTACGGCCCGCGCCAATTTGGAATCGAGGATCAGGGCTGGGTGGCCTGGTTCGTCATCGCGGCCGTTCTGGGCAAACCGATCACCATTTACGGCGACGGCAAACAGGTTCGCGATGTGCTCTTCATCGACGATTTGCTCGATGCTTACGACGCCGCCATCGAGCGCATCGATCTGGCCGCAGGGCAAGTTTACAACATTGGCGGTGGGCCGGAGAACACGCTATCTATCTGGCGGCAGTTTGGCCCCATCCTGGAATCACTCCTCGGAGAGGAGATTCCCGTTGCCCGTGATGACTGGCGGCCCGGCGATCAGCGTGTTTATGTATCCGATATTCGCAAGGCCGGGCGGGAATTAGACTGGCAGCCTCAGGTGTCCGTTCAGGAGGGGATTCGCCGCCTGTTCGAGTGGGTGCGCGCTAACCAAAATCTTTTTACTTGATCTTGAAGCGTCCAAAATCCATGAAAATACTCACGGTTCTAACTTATTATCGCCCCCATACCAGCGGGTTGACCATCTACGTCGAGCGCCTCTCGCGGGCCTTAGCCCAAAAGGGGCACCAGGTTACGGTGCTGACTTCCCAATATGATCCCGATTTGCCCCGCCGCGAGGTCAAGGACGGTGTCGAGATCGTGCGCGCCCCGGTACTCTTCCGGGTTAGCAAGGGTGTCATCATGCCCACCTTTGGCTACCTGGCCTGGAAATTGGTCCTGGAGCATGACGTGGTTCACTTGCACCTGCCCCAATTCGACGCCGCTGGCGTGGCCCTGCGCGGCCGCTTGCTGCGCAAGCCGACCGTGCTCACCTATCATTGCGATTTGGAATTGCCGGAGGGAATCTTCAATTGGGTTGTCAATCAGGCCGTCCATGGCATGAATTGGCTCGCGGGAGTCTTTGCGCACAGAATTGGAGCGTACACCCAGGATTTCGCCTCCCATTCTCCCTTTTTGCGGCATTTTGCCGACAAGGTCAGGGTGATTCTCCCCCCTGTGGAATTACCCGAGGTCAGCCAGGCCGAGGTCGAGGCCTTCCGTTTGGCCCATAACCCCGAAGGCCGCCATCCGGTCATTGGCATGGCGACCCGCTTTGCGACCGAAAAGGGCGTCGAGATTTTGCTCCAGGCTTTGCCCAAGATCTTGGAGCGGTATCCCCAGGCGATGGTATGGTACGCGGGCGAATATCAGGATGTGATGGGAGAGCAGGCCTACTTCGAGCGTCTCTATCCGCTGATTGAACAGTACCAGGAAAAAGGACAGTGGAAATTCCTGGGCATCTTGACCCCGGAGCAGATGTCAGCTTTTTACCCCCATTTGGACGTGCTCGTTGTGCCCAGCCTGAACTCAACGGAGACTTTTGGCCTGGTTCAAATCGAGGCGATGATGCGGGGCACGCCCACCGTTGCTTCCAATCTGCCCGGCGTGCGTCAGCCCCCACAGATGACGGGTATGGGTGAAGTCGCACCCATCGGAGATGCCGACGCCCTCGCCGAGGCCATCTTGAAGATCTTCGCCTATCCCTCTCGTTATCAGGGCGATCCCGAGGCCGTGGCGCAGCAATTTGC
>CAZJBA010000115.1:4204-9634 GCA_964544065.1 uncultured Anaerolineales bacterium
CTGATCAACTGACTCCCTCACCTATGATCTCAAATCCGTGTTCGGCGAAGTGTTTGTCGAAGGTAAAAGCAGTGCGAATCCCATGTCGGCGCATAGTGGCGAAAGCGGTCAAATCTACCAGGCTCAGACTCCGGCGGTTATAATGAAGCAAGGTATCTACAGCTCGGGTATGTTGATCTTGATCTAGCCATTCAACTTGCAGCGTTGGCACCATATTCTTGTAGAAGGCTCGTAAAATATCCAAGCCGTGTCGTCGTTGAATCAATGCAGTCGCTTCCAGAAGGATGTAGTTGTTGCATAGAATGAGGCTGTTCTTGTCGAGTAAGTCACCCCATATTTTCGCGGCTTGAAGATGGTATCGATCTTCACTACAGAGCACGGCGATCATCGCAGATGTATCAATCAGCATCATCGTCGCTGCCTATCTCGGCATAAATTTCGGCTAGATATTGATCGTGATTAACAGAAACCTCGGTAGCGCCGTCAACGTCACTGGCAATGCCGACTACGGACAAAGCCCGGCGCTTGAGTTCTTCTCGGCTGGGTTTTGTTTCTTGCTCGGTCAACAAATCGACGCCGCGGCGGACCAATTCGGCCATGGATACGTTGTATTCAGCCGCTTTCTCTTTTAGAAATTTGTGCTGTTCCTCGGTTAATTGGATTTGGGTTCGAATCATCTTTTTCTCCAAGTGTAATCACTTTTTCGAAAGTGATGTCATTGTACCATGAAAACGAAGCGATTCTTAAATCCTACCAGAACGATTTGAACTATAATGGGTTTATCAAGACGAGTTGAAAAGCATGCTGAGTAACCTGACCATGGACGAAAAAAAACAACGCCAGCGACTAGAAGAATTGCGAACAACGATTCGCAAACATAATTATCATTACTATGTACTCAATGATCCTTTGATCAGCGACTATCAGTACGACCAGTTGATGCACGAACTGAAGCGCATCGAGCAGGATCACCCTGAATGGATCAGGCCTGATTCGCCCACCCAACGGGCCGGCGCGCCCCCGGCGGCCACCTTCGAAAAGGTCAAACACCCGGCTCCGATTCTCAGCCTGGCAAATGCTTACGAGGCCGAAGATGTCCGCGCGTGGGTGGAACGGATTGCCAAGGTCGACCGGCGTGCCCTGGATGCCGATTTCGTCGTCGAGCCCAAGTTGGATGGCCTCACCGTCGTGTTGCATTACCGCGAGGGTGTCTTCGTTCAGGGCGCCACCCGCGGCGATGGCGAGGTGGGCGAGGACATCAGCGCCAATTTGCGCACGATCAACGCCCTGCCGTTGCGCATCCCTCCGGATGGGGGCACGGGCCAGTCGATCAGCCCGCCGCCCTATCTGGTCGTCCGCGGCGAAGCCTTCATCCGGATTTCCGATTTCGAGCAGCTCAACCGCAGGCTGGAAGCCCAGGGTGAGAGCACCTACGTGAACCCCCGCAACACAGCCGCCGGAGCCTTGCGCCAACTGGATTCCAGCGTAACGGCCCAGCGCCCGCTGACCTTGCTGGTTTACCAGATCGTCACCGGCGAGGGGGACTTGCCCGCTACGCAAGGCGAAACCCTGGACACCTTGAAGGCGCTCGGCTTCCCCACGCTGGAGCAAGATTATTGCCAAAATTTGGACCAGGTCATGGAGGTCTATGATCGGTGGGCCCGACGGCGCGAGGATCTCGATTATGAGATCGACGGCCTGGTCATCAAGATCAACGACCACCGGCTTTTCGACGATCTCGGCGTGGTCGGCAAAGACCCGCGCGGGGCGATCGCCTACAAGTTCCCGGCTCAGGTCGTTACCACCGATCTGCTCGGGATTGGTGTCAACGTCGGTCGCACCGGCGTTCTGACGCCCTACGCCGTGCTTGCTCCCGTCGAGATCGGCGGGGTGACGGTCAAGCAGGCCACCCTGCACAATTTCGATTACATCGCCGAGAAAGACATCCGTGTGGGCGACCGCGTCCAGGTCAAGCGGGCGGGCGATGTGATCCCCTACGTGATTGGCCCGGTCATCGCGGCGCGAGAAGGCGATGAACAAACTTATCGGCCTCCTGAAACTTGCCCGGCCTGTGATCAGCCTGTTGAACACATCCCCGGCGAGGTGGCCTGGTACTGCGTCAACGCGGGCTGCCCGGCTCAACTGATCCGCAACGTGGAACACTTTGTCTCTCGCGGGGCGATGGACATCGTTGGGATGGGGATCAAGATTGTGGAACAATTTGTCCAGGAGGGATTGATTCGGGATGTGGCCGATCTCTACGCCTTGGAGCGGAGCAGCTTGCTCCAATTGGAGGGGTTCGCCGATAAAAAAGCGGATAACTTGCTCGAGGCCATCGCCGCCTCCAAGGAGCAGTCCCTGGCCCGATTGCTCACCGGACTGGGAATCCGCGGCGTGGGCGAAGTCGTCGCCCATGACCTGACCGGCCACTTCAGCGATCTGGACGAGCTTGCCCGCGCCTCGGCGGAAGAACTGGAATCCATCGAGGGAATCGGCCCCAACATCGCCCAGGCAATTGTGGATTGGTTTGAAACCCTGGCCAATCAGCGGATTGTGGCCAAGCTGCGCGACGCCGGCGTGTGGCCCCAAGCCGAATCCGATGCTGCGGAAACGGAAGCAGCCTCCCCCCTGGCAGGTTTGACCTTTGTGGTCACCGGAAAGCTGCCCGGATTCACGCGTCGAGAAATCAAAGCATATATTCAAAAATATGGTGGGCGGGTGACGGGATCGGTCAGCAGCAAGACCGATTATCTCGTTGCGGGAGAAGATGCCGGATCGAAACTTCAGAAGGCTCAAGAATTAGGCATACAAATTATTGCCGAAGATACCTTGCGTCACATGGTTGAAAGAGAAGAATAAACATTTTGAGATAAGGAGCATGACATGGATTTAACCACAAGCAATGATGCGGTTGCCCGCCGTGCGGCCGCAATGGCAGAGCGAATCGGTAAAATGAAAGCGAACGATCATTATTTTTATAACCAGCCGGTAACGGAATTACGCGGTGGTTCCAAGGTTGTGGTCGATGGGCGTGAGATGGCCATGTACGCCTCTTATAGTTATTTGGGGTTGGTCGGCCATGAGCGCATTGACCGGGCCGCTCAGGAGGCCGTGGAAAAATACGGTACCGGCACCCACGGCGTTCGCACTTTGGCTGGTTCCCTCGATCTGCATGATGCCCTCGAAGAGACAATTGCCGATTTCAAGAAAGCCGAGGCGGCGATCACCTACACGTCGGGCTATGTCACCAACATGACCGCCATTTCGACCTTGATGGGCCGCGGCGATTATGTTTTCTCCGACAAGCTCAACCACGCCAGCATTGTCGATGGCTGCTTGATGTCGGGCGCCAAATTCCGCCGATTTCGACACAACGATATGGCCAGCCTCGAGCGGATGATCGAGAAAGCGCCCGCCGATGCGGCCAAATTGGTCGTCGCCGACGCGGTTTTTAGCATGGACGGCGACATCATCGATTTGCCCCGTATGGCAGAGATTTGCCGCCAGCACGATGCCTGGCTGATGATGGATGAAGCGCACTCGGTCGGCGTGCTCGGTGAGACCGGCTGCGGCATCGAAGAGCATTTTGGTCTCGATGATGTTGTCGATATTAAAATGGGCACGCTGAGCAAGACAATCCCTTCGGTGGGTGGGTATATCGCCGGAAAAGAGGATTTGATCGACTTCTTGCGCCATGCCAGCCGGGCGTATATCTTTTCGGCGGCTTTACCCCCGGCCCAGGCTGCCGCGGCCAAAGAAGCCTTCGATGTCATTTTGGATGAGCCCTGGCGAGTAGAAAAACTTCGGGCCAACACCGAGCAGTTCATCAACGGGTTGCAGGCCCGCGGCTTGGACACGTTGAACTCCGAAACGGCGATTGTGCCGGTGATGTGCGGCTCCGATGAAGATGCTTTCGCTGTCACCGAATACGCCCAGAAGCACGATATTTTCGTCCTGCCGGTACTCTCTCCGGCCGTGCCGGTGGGCGAATCCCGCTTGCGGGCGACGGTGCTGGCCTCGCACGAACCGGAGGATATCGAGCAGGTGATGGACGTCATCGCCGAGGCTGCCGAAAAAGCCGGAATCTTGTAAGAATTTGTATATCTGTAGGTGGGGCGCACATGTCCCCGCCTTGATAAAATTATTTGTTGATGAAGTTTCTCTAGAAAGTAGACCATTTTGAATCAAAATCCCCAAATCCGATTGAAACCGGGCCGCCAGAAGCCGTTGTTGCGCCGCCATCCCTGGATTTTTTCCGGGGCGGTTGCTGCTGTGGAGGGTGATCCCGGTTCCGGTGAAACCGTAGAAGTGCTCGATGCCGGTGGCCAGTTCGTCGCCCGGGGCGCCTATTCGCCAGAGTCGCAGATCCGCGTCCGGATTTGGAGTTTCGATCCCGAGGAGCAGATCGATGCTGCTTTTTTCCGCGCCCGTCTAGGGCGCGCTTTGGCGCTACGCCAGAGCTTGCAACTGGGGAATGTCTCTTCGGCGATGCGGCTCGTCCACGCCGAATCCGACGGTCTCCCGGGTCTGGTCGTCGATCGCTATAGGGATACGCTGGTGATCCAGGTTCTCAGCGCCGGGATCGAGCGTTGGCGCCAGACGCTGGCCGATCTGCTCCTGGAGCAAACCGATGCTGAAAGGATTTACGAACGCTCCGACGTGGAAGTCCGCCGCTTGGAGGGCTTGCCCGAGCGGACCGGCTTGCTGCGGGGCGATCAGCCGCCCGAGCTTGTCGACATCGTCGAGAACGAAATTCGCTTTGGGGTTGATCTTCGCCAGGGGCACAAAACCGGTTTTTATCTCGATCAGCGCGAAAACAGAGCCTTGGTCCGCCAACTGGCCACTGGCCGGGAGGTGCTTGACGCCTTTTGCTACACGGGCGGATTCACGCTCAACACCCTGGCAGGCGGTGCTGCTGCGGTGACGGCGGTCGATTCGTCGACGGATGCCCTCGAGCAGGGGCGCCAGAATTTAGATCTAAATCAGTTTGCTCCTGACGCGGTCGAGTGGGTTGATGGTGATGTTTTCAACGTTTTGCGTACCTTTCGCGATCAGGCTCGTTCGTTTGACCTGATCGTCCTGGATCCGCCCAAATTTGCGCCTACCCGGTCGCAGGCGCAGCAGGCTGCTCGCGGCTACAAGGACATCAATTTGCTCGCTTTCAAGCTTCTCCGCCCCGGCGGGTTGCTGGTCACCTTTTCATGCTCTGGAGGGATTGAAGCTGACTTTTTCCAGAAGATCGTCGCCGACGCGGCTGTCGATGCCGAAGTGGATGCCCAAATTATCGAGTGGTTGCATCAAAGCAGCGACCATCCTGTTTTGTTACATTTCCCTGAGGGGGCTTATCTCAAGGGCTTGGTGGCGCGGGTTGGTTCTTAGGAGCCGTGATTAAATAACTTGCGCATTTGCACTCCAACCCCGCACGGGGAT
>CAZJBA010000116.1:0-9631 GCA_964544065.1 uncultured Anaerolineales bacterium
AGGACGGCGGCTAGAGCATTTTGGAAGGCAACCATCACTTTACTTTGTGACCACTATCTGAAGGAGCTATTATGAATACAAACACAGCACCAATGACTCTGGAAGCTTTTCAAGAAAGGGTTTCTGCCATTGAACAAGAGATCGGAAAAGTTATTGTAGGCCAGCATGATCTCGTCCGTCACGTGCTCATTACACTGCTTGCCGGGGGCAATGTTTTACTGGAAGGGGTTCCTGGCCTGGGAAAAACGATGTTGGTTCGCACGTTGTCCCAGGCTCTCGATTGCTCGTTCAGCCGAGTGCAATTTACCCCTGATCTTATGCCCACGGACATTCTCGGCACCATGATCCTCGTGGAAGATGAATCAGGCCACCGATCATTCCGTTTCGAGCCAGGGCCGATTTTCTCTAACCTGCTTCTAGCTGATGAGATCAACCGTGCTACCCCTAAGACTCAGTCTGCTTTATTGGAAGCGATGCAAGAACATACAGTAACCGTCTCGAAAACAACCCACAAACTGAACGAGCCGTTCTTTGTCTTGGCCACCCAAAACCCCATTGAGATGGAAGGAACCTTCCCATTACCGGAAGCGCAACTCGATCGCTTTTTCTTTAAGCTGGATGTCGAATTCCCCTCCAGAGAAGAGCTGGTCGAAATTGCAGATCGCACAACGGGAGAGAAGATTCCCACCGCACAGCCGGTTGCGGATGGCGCGACAGTGCTGGCCATGCAAGCTTTGGCCCGTAACGTCCCAGTGGCAAAACACATCACCGCGTACTCGGCCGACTTAATTCGAGCAACTCATCCCAATGACGAAAACGCCACCGAAATGGTACGCAGGTATGTCCGTTATGGATCCAGCCCGCGCGGCATGCAAGCACTGATTCTGGCCGGCAAGATCAATGCTCTATTGGCGGGGCGCGCCAGCGTAGCTTCCGAAGACCTGCGCGCCATTGCACCCGCTGCGTTGCGTCACCGCTTGCTGCTTAATTTTGAAGCCCAAGCGGAAGGGTTAACAACTGATACACTCATCAAAAATGTGATTGAGAACACCAAAGTCCCCAAAGCATAAAGGTTGAGTAACAAACTACACAGTTGTATAAAACAAGCCCAGACGATAGAACCATCGTCTGGGCTTGTTGTTTACGTTCAGAACCAGCGGCGAAGCCTCTCACAACCTGGGGAGGTCAAGCTACCAATTGAACATGCCACCCCCACTTTGTTGACCGCCAAAGCGAGGAGAACCGCCGCGCCCGCCAAAGCGGCCACCGCCACGGCCCATCAACCCTCCCGAGCCGCCTCCGATAAATCCGTTTTCGAGGCCTTCAAGCAGCCAGTCAGCTTGCTCCTGGGTGATCTTGCCCTCTTCAACGGCTTGATCGAGTCGGGCCTGCCTGTTTTGCATGCGGGCATCTTCGACGGCATCGTGCACGATTTGCAAATCCACGCCAGCCTGATCGGCCAGTTCGGCCAAGGATCTGCCGCCCCACAACTGGAGGGATAGCTCGTCGGCATAGCGATCAAGAGACGAGAGAATCAACCCTCGTCTCTTGATTCTGGCGTTTCTTTGAAACTAATCGGCTACCTGAGGCAATTCGTCCAAGGCTTGTTGGAGTTTATCTTCTTCCAATTCATAGTCGGGTAGCTCGCGGCGATGATAAGCATCATAAGCGGCCAGGTCGAAGTGGCCGTGACCGCTGGCGTTGAACAAAATCACCTTTGATTCGCCCGATTCTTTGCAAGCCATGGCTTGCTCGTAGACCGCCTGGAGGGCGTGAGCCGTTTCCGGCGCCACGATAAAGCCTTCCGACTGGGCGAAACTATGGGCAGCTTCGAAGACTTCATTTTGATTGTAGGCGTCAGCCTCGACGAGGCCATCCTCCATCAGCCGACAGATGATCGGGGCCATACCGTGATAACGCAGCCCACCAGCATGAACCGGCGCGGGGATGAAATCATGTCCCACCGTGTGCATCTTGGCCACGGGGCCGGTTTTGGCCGTGTCGCCCCAATCGTAAGCGTAGGTGCCGCGCGTCAGGCTGGGGCAAGCAGTCGATTCCACGTTGATCACGCGCATGTCAGGCTGTTCTCCGCTCAGCTTATCTTTGATGAAGGGCAAGAACAGTCCACCAAAGTTGCTGCCACCGCCGACACACCCAATCAAGATGTCGGGGTAATCACCGGCCATTTCCATTTGCTTGCGCGCTTCCATACCAACGATGGTTTGATGCAGCAACACAAAGTTAACCACGCTGCCCAGAGAATACTTCCATCCATCGTGGGTGACAGCATATTCAATCGCCTCACTGATGGCAATCCCCAAGCTGCCCGGCGTGTCGGGATCGATCTCTAGGATCTTCCGTCCAGCCTGCGTCTCTGAACTGGGACTGGGCACCACATTACCTCCCCAGGTTTCCATGGCGATGCGGCGGTAGGGTTTTTGGTCGTAACTGATCGAGACCATGAAAACTTTCACGTCCAGACCAAAGAATTGGGTCGCAAAGCTGAGCGCGCTGCCCCATTGGCCCGCGCCCGTCTCAGTTGCAAACCCTACCAAGCCTTCCTGTTTGGCGTAATAGCACTGGGCCACCGCCGTGTTAGGCTTATGACTTCCGGGAGGGCTGACCCCTTCCCATTTGTAGTAAATCTTGGCCGGGGTGTCGAGCGCTTTCTCCCATCGGGCAGCGCGATAGAGCGGGGAAGGTCGCCACATCCGGAGCACATCCTGAACTTGCTCCGGTATCTCGATATACCGCTCAGGGCTCATCTCCTGCTCAATCAATGGTTGCGGGAAGACCGGCGCCAAATCATCGGGTTGCATCAACCCCAACGTAACCGGATGCCGATAGGGAGGCGGGGGGTTCTTCATGTCGGGGAGCACATTGTACCAATGGGTTGGCATATCTTTTTCGGAAAGAAAGTATTTATACTGGGTCATGATTCATCTCCTTTTGATGTTTTTCATTTGAAACTTTGCTGATTCTAATGTTTTTTGTGGTAATCCTCTTCGCAACCGAATGAATTCATCTGTTTTCGGGATCACCACATATTCCGTTAGAACCAGAAACTTTGATCATTGGAATAAGTAAAGTGTTTGTTGGTTTCTCGACTGGGACCACCTCCTCCGTTGTGGTTGTTGATTGATTCCACCAAGTTGGCGAGCGTCCATGAGACTGGGCAAACAAAAAAACGCCCGCCCGGTTAGGGGCGAGCGTTTGATTCAACACCCGTGGTGCCACCCTCGTTAGGCAGCTTTTCTGTCCCGGAAAACAAAAACGCGCCGATGACGGCGCGTGATCGGTGAAAAGCCAGCCTCACTTGTTTGCAGGTACAGCCGTTGATCGATTTGGGCGATACCCTCAGCCATGATAACGGTAGCGTCTCCGTCCCTACCTACTCCTGGACGTTTCGGCGGGCAGCTCCCAGGTCCATTCGGCATCTTCGCTGGTGCCGGGCTCACAGCCAACGACCCAACTCTCTGAACCTGCTTAGAATGCCTACTCTTCCTGATCAAAGCTCTTGGCTATCAAATTGTTGAGGAACTATACTATACTTGCTTCTCAAAGTCAAGTTAACGCGATCATTAGTTGCAAGGCTTACGTGCCTTATCTGATATAATGTGATAGGCGCTCACACCCCTCGCAAATAGAACGAAGACCACCAAGGGGGATGCACCGCTATACAAATGACCAAGAAATACACTTGGCTTAGTTGAAAAATCAATCCACGAAGAGCCTGTGCTGAGTGCGCGAAGCATGGGTTTTGCAGACCAGCCTCGAATTGATTCGCTGGCTGAGAAGATACTCCCGCTCAGTAGAAAGGATCGATACCATGAAAAAAGAAGATCGTAATGCCCTTATCGCCTTGCCCGTTGTGATTTTGGTCGCCATCGGGGTCGCCTGGGCCGGCAGCCGGGGAGGCGCCTCCGTCTCCGGAATCCGAATTTTCGCCCTCGCTGTCGTTGTCGCTTTCTCGATTCAAATTTTGGGATTCATCGCTGCCTATCTCTTGCAGACCGAGAAGTTCTACGACCTCACCGGCAGTATCACCTACATCTCGGTGACGATCATGGCGGTGGCACTCAGGCCGATGGTCGCTGGCCGTTCGATTCTGCTGCTGATTCTGGTCGTCATCTGGGCAGGTCGTCTGGGAACCTTCCTGTTTCAGCGTGTCCTGAAGGCCGGTAAAGACTCCCGTTTCGATGAAATTAAGGTGTCTTTCCCTCGTTTTCTCAACACGTGGATGTTGCAGGGCTTGTGGGTTTCCTTGACCCTGGCAGCCGCCTTGGCCGCCATCACCACGACCGAACGGAAGCCGTTGGGTTGGTTTGCCCTCCTCGGCGTCCTGGTCTGGCTTGTCGGCTTCGGCATCGAGGCCGTCGCCGACGCTCAGAAGAGCCGCTTCCGGGCCAAGGCCGAGAACAAAGGGAAATTCATCAACACCGGCTTGTGGTCCTGGTCACGTCACCCCAACTACTTTGGGGAGATCACCTTGTGGTTCGGCGTGGCCATCATCGCTTTGCCCGTCTTGCGCGGTTGGCAGTGGGTCACCTTGATTTCGCCAGTTTTCGTCGCCGTATTAATCACCCAAGTCAGCGGCGTGCCCATTTTGGAAGAGAAAGCGGATGAGAAGTGGGGCGGCCAGGAAGATTATGAAGCTTACAAAGAAAACACCCCTGTTTTGATTCCCTGGCCTCCGAAACAATGAGGTCCATCGCCGGTGCGCCTAAGCTTGGGAGTGCCAACTACTGACCGGGACATAAAAAACTAAACTCTGAAGACACCCTCCCAACTCCCATTAAACGGATTGCGAAGGTTTTGCCGTGCTGTGCATGCCCTTGGGCAAGGCACGCCCATGGCGCAACCGAGCAGGGTCGTTCGGTGCAACCCATACCCGCAGGGCACGCAGAGCGACGTCGTGCTACGCGAGGGACATCTTCACGATCTCCACAACCATCGCTAATTGCCCAAAAGTTTAGGAAAATGGCTCATAGGTCAAATGTATGCAACCGAGGTGACAGTCACTTTCGCGAAATGTCTTCGTAGGGGCAAGGTTACGGGGGATGAAGTGACTGTCACCTGCACACTTCTTGTCGATGAGCTAGGAAAATTTGTCTGCATCAGTAAAGGAGTAATCTTATGGTATACCAACCCGCACAAGATCGTTATGACACAATCGAGTACCGGCGCAGCGGACGCAGTGGCTTGAAACTGCCCGCGGTTTCGCTGGGCATGTGGTACAACTTCGGCGGCGTCGACCCATTCGAAAACACCCGTGCGATGGCTTTGCGAGCGTTTGACCTGGGCATCACGCACTTCGACCTGGCCAACAACTACGGCCCACCCTATGGCTCGGCAGAAGAGACCTTTGGGCAGATTCTGGCAAAAGACCTGCACCCCTACCGCGACGAACTCATCATCACGACCAAAGCCGGATACGATATGTGGCCCGGCCCCTATGGCGAGTGGGGTTCACGCAAATACCTGCTTGCCAGCCTCGACCAGAGCCTGGCGCGCATGGGCCTGGAGTACGTCGATATCTTTTACAGCCACCGCCCTGACCCGGATACACCACTCGAAGAGACCATGGGGGCGCTGGCTTCCGCCGTCCGCAGCGGGCGCGCCTTGTATGTGGGCATTTCGACCTACAATCCGGAGCAAACCCGGCAGGCAGCGGCGATTTTGCGTGATCTGGGCACCCCCTGCTTGATCCACCAACCGCGCTACAACATGTTCGACCGCTGGATCGAAGACGGCTTGTTAGAAACCCTAGAAGCAGAAGGCATCGGTTGTATTGGCTTTTCCCCCTTGTGCCAGGGCATCCTGACGGACAAGTACCTGCAAGACATCCCGGACGATTCACGCGCCAGCAAAGTGGATGGAGAGTTCCACTGGGGGGATCAGGTCAATCAAGAGCGATTGCGGCGGGTTGCCAAGCTCAACCAACTCGCCCAGGAGCGCGGCCAAAGCATGGCTCAAATGGCCATCGCCTGGGTGCTACGCCACTCCACCATGACCTCCGCGCTGATCGGCGCCAGCAAAGTCAGCCATATCGAAGAGGCTGTGGCCGCACTCGATAATTTGGATTTCAGCCGCAAAGAACTCGAAAACATCGAAGTCATCTTGGCATCTTGAACCCGGCTGTACGTCGATAGATCATTCGCCGTTTTCTTCCAGTTCGTCAAGCAAAGATTCGATGTCGTCAAAATTTTTGTAGCGACCAGCTTTCAGATCTTCTTCGGCTTCTCGCTCGCCCTCTTGCCAACGCTCGGTCCAGAAATAAGCCTGGGACCTCACCAGCACCTGGGGGATCAAACGGATAGAACCATCTTCTTCAACAATCACCTCAAGGGCATCACCTTCGCTCAGCTTGGCCCGGCGGCGGATCGATGCTGGCAAGGTGATTTGTCCGTTACTGCGAATTTGGAGTGTGGTATTCTTCGATTATTTGGCGATACCCTTCGCCAGAATCTTCTCCCGAAATTGATCGGCGTCGACCTCGACATCGTAATCCACCTCGATAGCGTCGAAGTGGCGTCCGGCGCAGTCAATCTTCATCTGTTCGTTGGCGCGCAGTTGACCTGGGGCCAGGCTGCCCTTGGTCTCCCGGACCAGGTAGAGCTTTTCCTTCTCTTGCCCAAACTGATCTTGAACAGTGAAAACAACGGCCCAATCAGGGTTGTAGTCGCCAATCGGCGTGGGCACCAGGAACCAATCGGGCAGCTTGATGAACAGTTTGACTTCGTCCATCGCTTCAAGCCGCTCGGCGAAATCGTGCTCGACCTGGGAGTCGTAGATGACGTGATCGTAGATCGATTTCTGGATCGGCAAAAGGCTGTCTTGGTAACCATCCAGGTCGCCAAACAGGGACATTTCGTAGTGATCGGCGACTTGCAGATATTGCACGCCCTGGACCAAGAACTGGCGCTTGGTGTGGTTGACCGCCTGGGCGACGCTCTGAATGAACTCGGCAGGGTTGTTGAAGACCTGATCCAGGTTGCCTGCTTTTGTCAGGATCAGGCGCAGGGTGCGGCGGGTCAGATTGGTCTCTTCGGCTAATCGGTCGGTGATGTGGGGGATTTCGTAGTCTTGGTCAACGGTCCGGGCTCCTTGCCCCAACAAGGTGTCTTCGAACTCCCCTCGCTCACGGATATGATCCACCCGGCCGCGTTCGGTACGGATCTTGACTTTCTCGACGGTGATCGGCCTCACCGCCTCCACGCAGGCTGCAATTAAGTTTTGCGTGTCCAGTTGAACGCGGTAGCGCGTCCGCTTGGCAATCCGCTGCCAAAGCTCTTTGAATTCGGGATTAAGCTCATAGCCTTTTTTGAGCTGAACCGTGCGGCGTTTGCGGGCGTTCTTCGGTTGGGGCGGCTGCTGTCCGCTGCCGACTTCGGCGATGTATTCGCTTTGCAAACGATCGACATATTGGCGATAGCTCTCGTTGGCCACCACGGTCAGGCGGTTGACTTGCTCATCGAAAACGCGCTCCCCGCGCTGGTCCACGGCCAGGCGCATGCCCCGCCCGATCTCTTGACGCTTCTTGATCGTCGAGATGGTCCGGTTGAGGGTACAAATCTGGAAGATGTTGGGGTTGTCCCAGCCCTCGCGCAGGGCCGAGTGTGAGAAGATGAATTCGACCGGTTCGTCCAGGGAGAGCAGGCGCTCCTTATCGCGCATGATCAGGTCGTAGGCGTCGGCGTCCGATTCCATGTAGCTCTCGGTCTTGTATTCGGAGAAATAACTGCCCTGAACATCGGCGACAGAGACATCCTGGTAGGGCTGCGCCCAGGAGATATTCTGCCCCTTGAGACGATCGAATGCTGCCTCGAAGGTGCGGCGGATGTAGCCATCCTGATCGGTGTAATTAGCAACTTCGTCGATGAAAAACAAGGACAAGACCTTGATGCCCTTTTTGCGCAGGCGGTGCGCTTTACGCATGTGCTCTTCGATGGTGTGGCCGATCTGTACCTGGGCGATCAGTTCGTGATCGGGACCAAGTTCTTCTTCTGCGGAAACGATCACGCCGTTGCTGAAACGCACCTCCCCATAGCCAACGTCCAGGTTTTCAACCACGTATCCGACATAGGCATCCAGGCCGGTGATCTCTTCCAGGTCATCGCCCGCCCGCACGGTGCGGGTTTTGGGCACGGGGCCATCCTTCTGGCGCACGTAGACCTGCAAGCGAGCGCTGACCACGGTTTTCTTGGCATCGACCGAGTAGCATTTGATATAAGCGCGATTGGCGTCGTGATCCTGAATCACCGAGGCGACTTCGATTTGCTTGACCAGGCGCAGGTTGTAGGCATCCACGGGTGTGAGGCGGTAGACCAGGTTGTAAAGCCGCCGGTGGGAGGCGGAGTAGCGCAATTTGAACAGGGGGTTGAGGCTTGCCAAGGCCTGTTTGGCGATCTCGCTCTCCATGTTTTGGGGCTCGTCCAGAATCAGGATCGGACGGGCGGCCTGGACCAGCTCGAGCGGCTTTTGGCCCATCATCCGGTCCATGCGCCGGTTGAAGATGTTGGAGTCTTTGTTAAAGGAGTCCAGCGTCATGACCATGATTTCGAGATCGTTGCTGGCCACAAATTGACGCACCCGGGCCAGGTTGCCCGAATCGTACTCGTAAAAGCGGTAGGGAAGGTTATCGTAGAGTTGGGCGAAGTGCTCCCGGGTGATCCGCAGGGTTTTGAGTACGCCTTCGCGGATGGCCACGGAGGGCACGACGATGATGAATTTGCGCAGGCCATAAGTTTGGCACAGCTCCAGGGCCGTGCGCAGGTAGACGTAGGTCTTGCCGGTGCCGGTTTCCATCTCTACGGAGAAGTCGAGGCTGTCCAGGGAGTCAGACACGGGCACGCCGCTGCCGTTGTGCAAATCGGGGTCGCTTTGGACGGCTTGGAGATTCTCGAATAGAACTTCATCCGTCAGGGCCAGGGCGTTACCGACTACACCGTTGCCGGATAGGACGTTGAGATCTGCTTGTTGGAAAGGCGCGCCTTCTAACAGGCGCAGCACGGCTTGGATGGCCTGGTTCTGGTATTCGAGGTTGGGGTCGAAGCGAAATTTCATAGTTGGGAATCTTAAGTCCCCGGCACCTTCGAGGTGCCGGGGACATGAGTGACTTTAATCTCTATCCGTAGATTCTTCTATCATCGAGACAACAGAGATATGGAAGTCATCCCCAAGATCGGTGAGTTCGTAATCAAGGATCATGCGAGTGTGTTCGGCATAATGCTTCTGTTTCCGTTCGATGAAACTGTCAACAATAGCATCAAAATCTTCGAGAGTTTGTTTGTCAGGCATCGTTTTTCGAACATTATCTAGCATCTCTTTGCGTTCATCCGGAGGGAGCAGCCCCGCATTCCAACCAACACAAGCAACCGCGAGCAATTTATAGAATGCATCTGTTTTTGTGGCAAATCTTCGATACGGTGAAATATAATCTACAAATACATCCGACAAACTGACTTGCCCCATTTCTTCGGATCGAATCGGCTCGGCATTCTTGAAAACATCCAGATTTGCGAAATTTTGTTTCAAGCGATTAAGCAAATTCAATCTGCTTTTGCTTATTTTGGAGTGAGACTTAATCCGTTTATTTTTTCTGCTTCGTTTTGACATGTCTATCTCCTTC
>CAZJBA010000117.1:0-9492 GCA_964544065.1 uncultured Anaerolineales bacterium
CAGCCGCTGGCATGTAAAATCCATGCTTCGCGCACTCAGCACAGGCTCTTCGTGGATTAGGTTTTCAACCGACGAAGAGCCTGTGTTGAGCGCAGTCGAACCATCGGTTTCGTAGACCAGCATCGATTTTCGCGAAGCCACACGGTGTTGCCCGCAGGGCATGCAGAGCACACCCATTTGGTGTGCCCGTAGGGGTACCAATCGATTGCCCCCACCCAATGGGAGTACCGAATTAAATTTTTAAAGTCCATCATTCGGTTGCTAAATTTGGACGAACGGCGTTCCTTCCCTAGTCTTTGGCCTTGCAATTTGATTTGCCTGATCATCCAGATTGCGCTGAAGCGGGCATTTGTAGGAATGCTGTTCGTTGGGGTTTGGCTATAGTGAGAATTGCTGATGGACACTCCCTTTAATTGCAGATGATTTTTCTGCATGGTAGAATCTAAGCACAATCGTATTTCATGAATTACGAATGCCTCTCATCGAGAGATTGATTTTGAGAGACTGCGTATGTTTGGAAAAAATTTGAAGGAAGGACGTAATGGAAAAAGAAGTTGGTACATTTGCTGTAAAAAAGGGGTTGGCGCAGATGCTCAAGGGGGGTGTCATCATGGATGTCGTTACGCCAGAACACGCCCGTATTGCCGAAGATGCTGGCGCAGTGGCAGTGATGGCACTGGAGCGTGTCCCGGCTGACATTCGCGCTCATGGAGGTGTCGCCCGGATGAGCGACCCCGGTTTGATCGAAGAGATCATGGAAGCTGTTTCTATCCCTGTCATGGCCAAAGTTCGGATTGGCCATTTTGTAGAAGCTCAATTGTTGGAAGCCATGGACGTTGATTATATCGATGAGTCAGAGGTACTCACACCTGCCGATGAAGAGCATCACATCAACAAGCACGATTTCACGATTCCCTTTGTGTGTGGCTGTCGAAATCTAGGCGAAGCCCTGCGCCGAATCGGTGAGGGTGCAGCCATGATCCGCACCAAGGGCGAAGCGGGGACGGGTGATGTGGTCGAAGCTGTTCGCCATGCTCGTTCCGTGCTTGGCGCCATCCGCCAATTGCAAAACATGCCCGATGAAGAACTGATGACTTACGCCAAAGAAATCGGCGCTCCCTATTCGGTAGTCAAAGAGACCAAAGAGTTGGGACATCTACCCGTGGTCAATTTTGCGGCTGGCGGCATTGCTACCCCCGCTGATGCTGCTCTGATGATGCAACTCGGCGTCGACGGCGTCTTTGTCGGTTCGGGCATCTTCAAGTCTGGCGATCCCGCCAAGCGAGCCGATGCAATCGTCAAAGCGACGACCCACTACACAGATCCCGAGATCATCGTCGAAGTCAGCCGTAATTTGGGTGAAGCGATGGTTGGTCGTCAAATCACCGATATACCCGAACATGATTTGATTGCCCAGCGAGGCTGGTAGCGTAGTCGCTTTTGATTAAACAGGAAGAGATGGAAGCTATTCGTGCTTCCATCTCTTCTTGCTTTATATCTCAACGTCTTGGGGGAAACGAACGCCGTTCCTTCTTCCCCTCATTGTTGGTAGCGCGTTGTGCGCAATCGTCGGGTTAAGAAAATGACGAGGATCAAGAGGCCGGCCAGCGCTAACAATCCCGGTATGCCAACATTGTCGGCAAAACCGGCGTCGGGCAATTGGGTCGCAAAGGGAGTCATGGTCAAGAGGTTCTCAGCCTGTTGGGTGAACAAAGCTGCCACGGTGGCCGTGCGCGGGTCTTCCTCCTCCTCGGCGATTTCAGCGGCTGGTGTGTTGGTGTGCGCCAGCACTGGCGTAGGTGTTGCACTGCCGCCCGCCATCATCGTGGCTTGTTCCCCGGTGGGTGTGACAGTGGGGGTATCTGTCCAGGCTTCGGCCTCGGCGGTTTGAGTTAAAGCCAGAGAAACTTCGGTATTGCGGGTATTGACTTCGGCAAGTTGAGTGCTGCGGGCATCTCGTCGTCGTGGAACGATGACCATAGCATAAACGGCCATGAGAATCAACGATAGAATTAATATCGCGCCCAAGATACCAGCTACCAGTAAAAAGGTGCGGTTGCCGGATTCCTCGGGAGGCGGGCCTTCTTCCATTGCTGGCTCAAAATCTTCAAAGTTGAAATCGTCCATATTTGTCATGATTGATCTCCTCAGATTGCCCGATTTGACTACAAAGTGTGACGTTAAATAACCACTTCCATATTTGCGATAGGAACGCTTGCTTGTTGGTCGTTTTCAAATCTGACCAGAGCGGCGGGGACGTGCAGCCCACTGGGAAGTTTGACAGGTCCTGTAAATATTGTTTCGATTGTGGCGATCTTTCCGGTGTGTGGCGCTCGTACAACCCGAATCTTAGTTCCAGGGGCGAGGTCTTGGCTGGTTGGACCTTCGTCTACGTTTTCCTCGGCCGCCTTCAAGGGAATAACAACCTCGGGACGGTCGCCGGTCGTATGGTCAGTTGGTTCTGCGTTGACTGCAATTTCTCGCTCTTTATTGGTCGTAAGCACATTATAGCTCATTGTGTTCAAAGCTTTACGGCCAAATCCCTCTAAAACAAGGATGGGCAGGCTCCTTTTTTTCGCTAGGGGGATGAGCGCGGAGGCCATGCTGACAAGAACCAGGCCACGCAGGGGGATTTCAGTAGCCTTCTGGAAAATTTGAGCGTCGGCGCAATGTCCACCTAACAGAATCGCCCCACGTTGACTCATGTCAAGGTGATCGACCGCAAGTTCGTCATCTGGCGCGTTTAGCTTTGATTGTATCAATCCAAACGTAGAATGTCCATTCCCCCAGACGCCCTGTACAAGCGCTCCAACCGTTTCTATGACAGCTCCACGGCCTGGGACTAAATCTGTCACCGTGCCGGGCATGCCAGCGCGAAGTTCATAAGCAGGCTGGTTTATTTTTATGAGAACTTGCCCCTCCCCAGCCATGACTATCTCACCATCCTGTGGCGCTCGCACCACGCGCCGCATTATGCCAACGGGCCCAGCGATTAAATCGTCTTGGTTAACAAACTCCCCGATGGAGCGTTGAATCAATTGATCGGCTTTTTGGCTGGAAACGTGCAAGGCTTTGTCGATGTGAAGCAAGATATGTTTGGGTTCTAGTTCTGCCTCAGCGACAGCAGTCTTGACCTCTACGGGTTGCCCCTGGCGCACCAGTACCAAACCGGGGATCGGTAACACCCGTTGGCGTCGTATCTTGGTAAGCGGAGAAATTTGTATGCTAGGAGCTAACATGACGACTATCCACCTTTGGTACCTTGTAATGCCCAATGCCATCGTTGCAAGGTCTTGCGTCTGCGTTCCGGTTGGTTGAGTAAGCGAATCGGGCGCCCGCGTCCATCAACGACAATTCCTAACATGCCGCCTGTGACCTGTACTCGACCACTTTTGCCCGGCCCGCCCATCCCCACGTCAAAGCGGTGAAGCGGTTGCAGATGAAGTTGAGCCGATTCCCCCAAGGGGAGAGGGATCACCTCGATGCTGCCGTATTTGATAGTATAAGTGGCTTCTTCCCCATCACGATAGGTAATATGTACTCGAAGCACAGGCGTCCCTTTGCGTGTCTTCCCTGTTGGCGCGATGATTGTGGCGAGATTGAGAAAGGCGTTTGATTCAAGCACCTGAACGGTTAGCAATGGGTTGACCTCTGCCGCTGCCCCCAGTGTACCGACGAGATTGTTTTGATCGAGAATGATGGTTGTGATCCCGGTTGGTTGTAAGCTATCCAACAAGATCAACAAGCTCTGACCCGGCGTCGGCGCTTTGGACAGCACACTACCCGATACAATGATAGGTTCGAGCCAGGGCAATAAGGACGGCGCTGGCCGTTGAATCTCAAAGGGGATCGATTTCATCGCTTGATGCACAGCAGTATGGATGATCTGCCGCGTGATGGCCTGTTCGATGAGCAACTCTTCCTCGGTGACGGGCAAACTTGCCGGATAGGTCGCTTTGGTGTAAACGTAATCTCGAACCGTTTCCTTGGGAATGTCCAGATGTAGCCAAGCGATAATCTGTTCCAGGGCAACATAGTTGAAAATATCTTTTAGATTTTCGCCCACCCCTAATTGGGGAAAGACTTGTAAGGCCAGCTTTCCTCGGTGGGCAATTGCTACCGTTGTTGATGAGGCCCCCACATCGATTCCCATTACGCCCTTGCCCGGATTATAGATCTGGCTTAAAAAATCGATCACGCGCCCAAAACCCGTAGCGGTGGGGAGAAGTCGCCCTTGACTCACTTGAGTCAATTTGGAGAGACCAAACAACTGCTCGGTGCGCACTTGTTTGAAAATGTCTGTTAGTGCTGTTTGAGCAGGTAAGAGTTGTTCGGTTTGGAGGGTGGGATGAACGTTTGGGGCCGTGTGGAGGTCGACGATGTGGGCAAGCGCTTCTTCAACATCTTCTTTAATCGCCTGGTTGCCTGCGAAGAGCACGGTGGGGCGCTGCGATTTGTCCATCAGATAACTTGACAATCCTACCGCTTCTAATAACGTTCGAACCGATTGAGAAGCTCCATCGTCGATTCCCCCTGCCATGATGACGAGGTCTGGGCGGGCGCGCAAGATGGCGTCGATGCGCGCGTCCCCTTTGCGCCGATCATTGAGACTAACTGTCTCGACAATAGAAGCATAGGTCGTCTTGGCGAGATTGCGAGCACTTTTTAATGAGACGTTTTCCAGCAGCCCCACGGCGACGACGCGTAGGTCAGGGCCAGCGGAAAGCGTTGCTGCGACCGCGTCAACTCCAGCGCCGCCCGTTTGAGTTGGGGTGATGACCCCTCCGTTTGTCCCCAGCAAGACCCGCCCGGATACCTGCTCCAACTGGCGCAATGCAATTGTCACCCCTTCTTGAATATCATGGTAAGGCGCTCCATTCGTGGTTGGAGCGGAGCCGGAGGCGATGAAACGGTATTGCTCGTTGACTGCGTCAAAGAGGAACGCCCGCGTGGAAATCGTGCCAATATCAATTGTGATGAGTGAGTCGGCGTTGACCACTTGGGATTTCATAGCAGTTTTCTCAGGAGAGCGGTTGATAAGAGGCTATTTTGAATCACGGACCACAAGAACGTAAATCGTTCAATCAAGGCCGTCATAACCGCGATGTACACACCGGCGAAAAGAGCACCAAACGTGACCGCGATGAAAAATTGGCCCAGCCACCCAATGCCTCGGGTGATAGCTTTCAGAAACCCGGGGCTATCTTTGGTTTGGCGGGCGATAAATTGAAAATAGATCAAGGTGCTCAAAGTGCTCACCAACAAGATGATCGCGTTGATCGAGTTGCGGCCTTCGAACACATTGACGGAAGCTGCCGTCTGGGGAAAGATCGTCCCGGTGATTGCGCCGCCGATTGCTGCCGCAGCGCCGATGCCGACTAAAATTGCCACAGCAGGATTGCCTGCCTTGCTCAGCGGCGGGAATATTTTCGCTAACAGCAAGATGCTGGGGACCAAAAAGATAACAGCTAGAATGACTTCCCCTTGATTACCGGACAAAAACGGAAAGACCAACTGAGGCATGATCACGTTGAAAAGGGTGACCACGGTTGCATATCCGGCAGCTACCCCGATGAAAACGTGAATCGCAAATTGAAACAGTGGGTTATCTCCCAGGATATAACTAAAGATGAAAAGAGTAAAGATAAATCCTAGCAGAACGCCACTCATGTCAAGGAGACTAGCCATATGTCCCTTCTCCTTGCTCTTTAGAATTAGCTCTACTTATAGCCATCATGATGTTAATCAGCCCTCCCAGGGCAATTGCGCCGACAGCAGTCATCAAGCCAAGAGAAAGCGCTTCTTGATAGGCGCTAGCCCAAACGGGTTTGTTGGACTTTTGTTCGTAGGATACCGCCCCAGGGATGCCGCTGACCAGCCCTTGCACTTGAGCATTTTCTTCGCCGTAATAGGGGCGCAGGATCGGCTCCGCTTGAGCGCTGGCAACGACAAGGAACGGCGTGCCCTGGAGCCTGGGTTGCACCTGTTCGATCCAGGCGCGGGCAATGTCGGGGTTGTCGCTGATGATGATGACCAGCTTAAAGTCGGCCAGTGTGTTTATCTTTGCGAGCGGTGGTGCTGACCAAGCATTCAGGCCGTCATAGGAGATGGGGGTGATCCTTTGCGGCAATTTTGCGAATCCAAGCAATCCTGAGGCTCCTCCAGGGATGTAGCCTAAGTTAATGTATTGGTGGCCGCTGGCATAGGAATGGTCCTGTTTGAATCTGTCAAGCAGGTGACTGGCCAGCCCCGGGCCTGTTGGCGAGGTGGATACCAGCGTCAGATGAGCCTCTTTGGCCATGAGATGATCCATCAACGCAGAGGAGATAACTTCCATTTCTCCAGCCATGCCGGGCTCATAATCGCAAGAAATCAAGACCGGATCGCCGGGCGCCAATGCGTCGATCAGGGCATAGCTGTTTTGTACCTCCATTGGAATATCTGCCTGTGCAGAAGCCGCTCCCTGGCCACTGCTGATAACGGCAAAAGCAATCACCAAGATTAGAATCAAGCCAATGACCCAACGTAAAACCCGCTGGGAGGAAACAGTAGGAGTCGAAGGGATCGGATCAGCTTTCCCTTCTGTGGCCAAAAGCTCTTCCAAAATCTTGATGTGGGCTTGTTGCTCCTTGGAAACTTCCAATTTGGCCGAAAAGGTGGGCGGCTTCTTGATTTTGGCAATTTCCGGCTCGGCCAAGAGGACGCCTCGTAGCCCGGCCAAAGGGCCTGAGCTGACGGTCACCCCCCTCTCGGTGGCATCGGGCCCGCCGCTCTCGGTTGCTTCCACGGGGCGCATAGCTTGAAGCCAATCGGGAAGATCGGTTGGAGCCAGGTCTTCCACCTCCTCTTCGGACTCATCTTCTGTTGTGATGATGCTAGATAATTCCTTGGCGTCAAAGAGTTCATCATCCTCTAAATCGTCTTCGGTGAAAGGTGAGACAGATTCCGTCTTCTCGCTGGGGATAAGGTCGGAGGACGCCTCTGTTCCAATGGCTTCTAGCCACTCCGGTTCTTCGGCTTCGAGATCAGGTAACGTTTCTCCCTCTTCCATTTCCAGATCGGGCTCTTCGGTCCAAATTTGTTCATCGCTATCTGCTTCTCCGCTGAGCCAATCGGGAAGGTCATCGCTCAATTGATCCTCAGCCTGATGGGGTTTCCTGGGTTCTTGAGACCAATCGAAATCAGCCTCTGATTCAGGTTGGGAGGGAGGCGAATCATCTTGCGACGGGATGGACTCGTCCGTGATTTCTTCCTTCAACCAATCGGGTAATTCTTCTTGCTCGGCTTCAGCCTCGGGTTCCCCCTCTCGAAATGGAAGCTGGGAATCAGGAGTGGCTGAGGCTTCCTCGGCGGGGGACTCTTGCTCGGCCCGGAACCAAGCGGGCAGGTCTTCGTCTTGCTCATCTGCCAAGGGTTCCGAGGCTGCCTCCTGCTCGCCTTGATCGAAATCGTCCAGCCAAGCAGGGAGGTCGCTCGTTGGCTCCTCTGGCCCCTCTGTCTCCTCTGGTTCCTCTGGTTCCTTTGGCTCCTCTAGCGCCTCTTTTTCTTCGGGTCGAATTCTTTGTAGCCAGTCCTCCCCTTCTGTTTCAAAGGGTGGACTGGTTTCAACATCGGGAGCCTCAGACAACTCAGGTTCTGATTCTCCTTCATCCTCCCCCCGAAGCTGAGTCAGCCATTCTAGGGCATCGGCTTCTTGCTCGGAAGACGGTATTTCGTCTTTTTCTCCTTCCATATCTCTCAGCCAAGTGGGTAATTCTGAATCGGATTCTCCCGGCGAAGAGGCGACCAGAGGTTTCAATCGAGCCTGGCAGTGTTGGCAGACTTCGATATGGTCTGGGTTAGGTTTCCCGCACATGGGGCAGCGAATTTCGGCCATGATTAACCCCCGTATGGGCGGTCACTGCCCGTGAGTACACGAATGCCGGTCGCGATGGTGCCCAACGCCATTCCTAACAAGATGCCGCGCGCCCCTCCTGTGGTGGGAACCCGCATGATCCAATTGCGTGTATCGATCAAGAAGGGGGCAATGGCTCCAATTTGAGGCGCTGCGCCAATCAGAAGAAAGATCACGACCACGACGAAAACAATGGAAAGAAAATTCAGGCGCCGGTACAACAAGCGAGCGACTGCATAGGTCAGGCTTATGGCTAACACGGCCATCAGGCTCATTTCGATGGGAAGTTGCACGTTGTTGAAAAGCCATTGGGTGCGTTGGAAATTGAGTTCCTTCTTGAGATAGGCGTTGCTGATGTCGTATAGACCCACGCCCACTGTGATGATAAAGGAAAGCAACAGAACAAAGCTGTAGCCGGCTTTTTGACCCTGTTTGACTTTGTAAATATGAACGGAAGCTAAATTTGCCACGCCGACCAAGAGTGCCACGGCAGCCCAAACGATAGCACCATGGAGAAGATAGTCTTGCAGAATGCCAAGGGTTGTGGGCTCGCCGCTGGCCTTCGCGCCAAAAAAGTAGCCCAACAGAATGATGATGCCAATGCCAATGGCGATGGCGGTCGAGAGAGGGGATTTGAGTTTGAGATTCATAGCAGCCCCCCGAGAAGATCCGTGAAGATTTGGTCAAGCCCGATGAGCTTCAGAGCGATGCCGCCTAAGATGATGACGACAAGCAGCCAGCGGATGATGTCTTGTGCTCGCAGGCTGGCAAAGTGCATGATGCCGGCGCGCAAATAAGCGCCGCTGGCATAGACTTCTTCGCCGATAAGGGGTTCTTGAGCGGTGGCGTAAAGGATGGCTTGAGCGGGCAGATTGTCCGTCCCTGCCAGGGTCATGTCGCCGCTTCTTTCCCCGGCGCCGGCAATGAGAGCGACTTCACTGCCGAAATGTCCAATCAAAATGTGCGTGTTGGTTTTTTCGTCTTGTACGATGGGGATCGTGCCAGCGGCGTATGAGAAGGGGGTAAATCCGGTCAGTTGACCTGCTTTGGGCGTATAAAGTTCGCTGATGCCAATTTCTCGATAGGCGCCCGTGTACGTGTCCCGGGTCACAATGGCCAACGAGGCGTCGCCAGTGGTTGTCGTGGGCGGTTTGTCGCTGGTTGAGGATAGCCGTATCAGGCGTTCGAGTACGCTGAGGGCCACAAAGGCCACCGAACTTTCCGGCCCGGTCAGGTTTCCCCGGCCAATGCTGAGGTGGAGCCGCGAGCCTGATTCAACCGCCAGGCCAATGGCTTTTTTCAGCTTGATGAATCCTGGAATAGCGCGCAGGTTTGGCGCGGGTCGTTCACGGTTTGCTACCGTCAAGAGAATGATTAGGCCGAAGAAGGCTAGGGTAAAAGCCAAGCCCATGATGCCGGTGATGGTCAAGGCGACTTACCTCCGTTTTAAGGAAACTTCTAGCGATAAGCCTAGTCACCTATCACTTCCCAATGCGAGCGAACGGAAGCACTCTGAACGGAATGAAATGCTGTTGAAGAGCGCTTCCGTGAGCGTCCGTTCGGCTGAGCGTTCGGCTGAGCGTTCGACTGAGCGTTCG
>CAZJBA010000118.1:0-9370 GCA_964544065.1 uncultured Anaerolineales bacterium
GCGTACCAGGCTTTTAGCGCTGCATGGAGGGGTTGTTCGTTCAGTTCGCCGATCTGGTGCATATCTGGACGGTAACATAGGATCAAATTGCCGTCAAACCCTTCAGCGTGCGCGAGCTGTTGGCGCGGGTCAAAAATGTGTTGCGCAGGCGCGCATCACAGCGCAGGCCCTCATCCCGGAGGCACTGATTGCCGGTCCCGTCGTGGAGCAGCAAGCCCCGCTGACGAACGCCATCCAGCAACAACAAGTCAGCAATCTTTCCTTACAGCCCCAAAATCTAACTGTCCCATCGACGGATGTCGCCTCAGAACATTTGGATTTGAACTACCTTGCCGATGCATCGTTGCAATTGGGCGCGCAACTGGAGACTCGTATCCGCATTTTGGATGCTCACGGTGTGGTCCTGGTCGATTCTTGGGCCGATGACGCCGGCCGCGATTTGAGCGCCGATCCCATGGAATCACTTGCGTTCATAAATAGTCTTGAAGGAGTAAGAGATGAAAGAAATAACCATTTCAGTCGCCGAACAAACTTTCACCGCAGCCCTGACAGACAGCCCAACCGCCGAGAAATTGTGGCAAGCCCTTCCGGTAGAAGGGAAAGGGAATGTGTGGGGAGAAGAGGTCTATTTTGAAATTCCCGTCTCCGCGCCTCAAGAACCGTCGGCGAAGCAAGACGTGGAGGTGGGAACGATTGCGTTCTGGCCAGCGGGAAACGCGTTTTGCATCTTTTTTGGCCCCACCCCGGTCAGCAAGAGCGAGAAGCCGCGTGCTTACAGTCCGGTCAATATCCTCGGCAAAATCGAGGGGGATGTTTCGGCATTACGGGATGTTCCCCAGGGGACAACTGTCAAATTGACAAAGGCGGATGGCTAGGCAGCCATCCAGAAAGCCGTTGATTTTTATACGATTGCAAACAATGGCGATATCACCCTGGCCGGATTGTGCCGCCATCTGATCCGTGAACGGGTACAGTTGAATGGCTTTAAGTATCTTCTCAATATTTCGGGGAAACGATTATGTAGCCGGGGTTTCCACGCCGCGCTTCGCTCGCTTTGCACACCTTCGGTGTTGCGGACCTGCGGCCAGGCGCACACCGTGACCCCGTGAAAGCGAGATTTGGTACCCCTTCGGGCACACCAAATGGGTGTGCTCTGCCATACGGTGTACGCCCATTTGGCGTGCCCTGCGGGCAACACCGTGTGGCTACGCGAAAATCTCGGCTACATGTTCCCCGTTTTTTTGAGAAGATACTCTTTCAAGGTCTTAACGGGATGCTGATTATTTTTCCATAGCTAAGTGCCGCTGTCGGGCCAGGTGCCGATCTTGGATCGCTTGAAAAACTAACAGGATCGTCGCAGGTTCCTGGTACGGATTCCGCCAGCCATGGGGTTGAGAAGCATCTAACAAGAGGCTGTCACCAGCTTTCAAGGGATAATGTTCCTCCCCCACGAGATAGTCAAGCTCTCCTTGCAAACAATAGACAAATTCTTGGCCAGGATGGGATATCTTTCCGCTTGACGTCTCCATACCTGGATCAACCGTCATCTTGAAGGGCTCAAGTTGCTGATGGGGGAAACCAAACCCCAAACTTTCTAATTCGACATCCGCGTTCTGGATCCGCATCCCATTGCCTTTCTGGACAAACACGCAAGATGTGGCCTCCTCTTCTTGAAAGAACTCGGTGATCGGAACTTCGAAAGCAGTTGCCAGGCGATGGAGCGAAGAAACCGTAGGAGAATTTTCACCGCGCTCGATCAGGCTGATAGCATTCGCGGAAAGTCCACAACGGTCAGCTAACTCACGAAGCGCCCAAGCTCTTCTTTTACGCAATCTTTTAATCTGTTTCCCAACAGACGTCTCGATTGGTTGATTCATAACAACTCCTTGACAGGAAATGACTTCACGCTGAAATTATAATTTATTTTTGACATATGTAAATTATAGTAGTACAATCGGAGGCGGATAACCGGCTTGCGGCGGGATGCAGAGAACAAAGTGTTAAATGTTTCGTAGCAAGTTTTGGAATTATACCCAATTTGAACCCAACATCTCTCGCAGAGTCAATTCCAAGGCTCGGAACAATTCTTTGTCCCAAACCTGAACGGAAACATCATTCGGTGCCCAATTGTAGTTTTATCAACCTCAACGTATAGACAAGAAAGGATGTTTACAATGAGAAAAACGGATGTGCTCGTCGTTGGAGGAAGTGCGGCAGGGCTTGTCACTGCCCTGACCGGCAAAAGCCATTATCCTGATAAGGACTTTCTCGTGGTCCGAAAAGAGCAAGAAGTGGTTGTCCCTTGCGGCATCCCCTATATTTTCGGTTCGTTAGATAGCAGCGATCAGAATGTGATCCCCGATGCGAAACTGAGCAACGCTGGTGTCGATCTGATCGTCGATGAAGTCACGACAATCGATCCTGACAAGAAAACGTGCGAAACTGCCGGTGGTGAGGAAATAGGGTATGAGAAGCTCGTCCTTGCGATTGGTTCCAATCCCGTTGTGCCAGGATGGTTAAAGGGCGCGGATCTGGAAAACGTGTTCACCGTTCCCAAAAACAAAGCCTACCTTGATGACATTCTCGAGAAAACAGCCGACAAAGAGAAAATCGTCATCATCGGAGGGGGATTCATCGGCGTCGAGTTTGCTGACGAGATGAATAAACAGGGGAAAGATGTCACCGTTGTTGAGCTTTTGCCTCACGTGCTCGCCTCCGTGTTCGACGACGAATTGGCCATCAAGGCAGAAGAGGCCCTGATCGCCCGCGGCATCAAGATCGAGGCGGGCTCTGGCGTGAAAGCGTTACATGGCAATGGCAGCGTTTCCAGCGTCACCCTGCAAAACGGCAAAGAGCTCTCTGCGGATGCCGTGATTCTCTCGATGGGCTATCAGCCCAACACCGAGTTGGCCCAAGAAGCCGGGCTGGAAGTGAACAAGTTTGGCTTCATCAAAGTTGACCAATACATGCGAACGGAGATGGAAGACGTTTTTGCAGTGGGTGATTGCGCCGAGAAAAGGGACTTCATCACCAACAAGGTGATCTGCACCATGCTGGCATCAACGGCCTGCGCCGAAGCCCGGATAACGGGCATGAATCTCTATCAGCTTGAGGTTGTGCGCACCTTCGGCGGGACCATCTCCAACTTTGCGACCGCCTTCGGAGATCACGGATTCGGCGTCGCTGGCGTAACGGAGTGTATCGCCCGAGAGGAAGGATTCAACGTCATTACGGCCTCTTTCGAGGGCGTCGATCACCACCCCGGCAAACTTCCCGGCACGCACAAACAGGGCGTCAAGCTGGTCGTGGCCCAGGATTCGGGCATCATCCTCGGTGGCAGCGTATATGGAGGTTGCAGTACGGGCGAAGTGGTCAATGTAATCGGGCTGGCGATCCAAAACCGGATGACGGTCAGTTCGGTGCTGACAACCCAGATTGGCACCCACCCCGTGCTGACAGCACCACCAACCGCATATCCCTTCATCAAAGCCGCTGAAAAAGCATTGATGAAGATACGCAAAGCCTAACGTTATCCAAAACAGGACGGGATGGTTCGGAAAGTTGATCCGTCGGGCCATCCCGTCACCGGTTTGTTCGAGAAACTGAATGAAATGTTTAGATGGTTGAGTGGGGCGACGAAAAAGAACCAGATTTTTCCCCAAAACCGAGGGGGTTCTTCCTCGCTTGTTTTACAAGCCGCTTGTCTTACAAGCCGCTTGCAGGACAAGCGCAGGCACATATTCAGAATTGCTGGAGATTAGCGACGAAAGAAAGTCGATAAGTCTGACACCGGGGCGTAATATCCGGCGTCGATCATTCGGTCGAGCAGGACTTGGGCTTGCGCCAACGTCAAGAGATCCTTCTGGCCAGATCGAATCAGAATGCCAACGGAACCGATGACAGGCACATCCAGCGCCTGAGCAGCTTGTCGGGCTTTGAGATCGTCACTGGCAAAAACACCCCGGCGATGGAAAGCCGCTGCTATGCTGGCAGATTCCCCAGCGCCAAGATACGTTGGGAAGCGTTCTTGTAGCCAGGCTTTCTCTTCATCCGTGAGATGCAAGAGCGGTGTGTGATCCCAAACACCGGCGGGCAGGCCAACGTTTTCGACACCGCGGCGGTATTCTTCGATCGCTGCCTGGGTTACGCAAACGCGCCCGGGCCATATTTCCGGCGGTAAATCAGTGCACTTTGCCGAGGCGAAATTGGTTAGAACGGTGTTATCCAGCAGAACCGGATTTTGCATATTCGCTTTCCCACTCCTGCAATGTTGCCAGTTCTTGTTTCAATTCTTCCATGTTTTCAGGCCCGACGAAAATAGGTACATCCAAGCGGTTGAAGCGGAAGCGCAAGTCGGCCCAGGCCAGGTCGAGCAGTTCGGCGACCCGCTCGAGGCTGATTGCCCTGGCGAGATAATGAGCGAGGACAAGATCGAAACGCGCCTGGGGATCGTCGATTCCATCAAGCGCTTTATCGGGAAAACCCGCTTCTGGGTCAATATCCGCTGGGTTGGCATGGTAGCGCAAAACGGCGCGTACAATCCGGTAGTCGATAATATCGATGATCGCCGCTTCAGGTTGTCCATGGTTTTCGACAATCGTAGTTTGCCCACGCCGGACGGCCAAGAGCACCTGGCGAGTTTTTCGAGCTAAATCAGTCTTGGGAATGTGTTGAACGTAATGCATAGAACACCTCTTCCGGGGGAACACAGCACAATGGTGTATTTTACGCATTTTACACCATTTTTGTCATTTGCGCTGTTCCGATTTTGTCTATCCCTAGTGCATGATCCGGCCACAAAGTTTGCAAATCTTTTATTCTGCCAAAGAAAACGACTATCCAATTTTTAAAACAGATAAGCGCTGGTCGAGTGTCGCCGTAGGCGTGCAATACCAAAGGTACGCAAAGCGAAGCATTCGCCTGTAGTTTGGCGAAAATGTATCGAGACCAAGCGACTCCAGCACGGTAATATCACTGTTTTGAACCCCACTCACTGGTCTCGATACTCCCTTCGTTTCACTTCGGGAACTCGACCGACGTTCGCTCAAAAGTGTCTACCAATTTATCTAGGAATTTGAACCATCCCCTGAACGCTTACCGGTCAAGAAAGAAGTCAAATCCTGCTGGCCACCAACGCTCTAGCTGCATCAAAAACTCAGGATCGACTCCTGTCCCGCCGATGGTGTGAAGTCCCAAGGCGAGCCCTCCAATAGCATACTGAGGCGAGATTGCCAGACCACCTACGGCCAGCCAAAGGGCAATGCTGACCCCACCAATGGTCACCCCGCCAACTGCAATCCCGCCAAACACAAGGCCTCCTAAGCCTAATCCCGCAAGGCTAAACACGCCCAGCGCTAAACCGCCGATAGCGACCAGGCCGATGGCCAAGTTGCCGATCGCGATGATGCCTCGGGCCACATACGGCAAGCCCGTTTCCGGATTAATACCCTGGGCGATGTGCACCAAGGGCCAACCAAAGAGCTCAGTCTCGGACCGATACTCGTAACCCCAATAAACACCGGGATATCCTAAAGCAGTTCTCCGATGAGGAGGACGAGGGCGATCCAAAAATTCTCCACAATAGCGGCATTTGATCGCCTCATTCCGGATTTGCTCAGCACAGTAAGGGCATTTTTTCATCAGATTTTCCTATGATTAGGGCTTATAGAAGAAAGTTGTGTAAGCGGCCTAAGTCGAAGCGGAGGATTGGATCGGGCATGTGACCCGCTGGGAGGGGGCGCTCCCCCCAAAAACCTGATCAATAGCGGGAAATTGTATCAGCGGTCGATGCCAGATACGGACGCAGCATGCTGCGCCTCGTACCTAGCGTTTCAATCCACCTTCCCCGCGACATGGCCGATTTACATGACCGGTGTTCCACTATGCAACCGACATTCTTTATACTTTCCGCCAAACCTCAGCAGGACTCACAACGCGGAAGATGTTCTCGCTATTTCTTTTTTCCCCAGTAGCGATAACTTCTCCTGGAAACTTTTTTAGACGTTTAGCAATTTCTTTATGCACGCTCTGAAAAGGTTGTTCATTATCGGCATATACAATAAGTGCCTGCACATAAAGCTTTTGGTGTTCATGAGCTAACCGGAGAATAAAATCATGGGAGTCGAATTCATCCCCCATCTTTTCAATAATCTTAGGATAGAACTCTTCCAACTTCTCAAATATTTCGGCTGACATTTGCAACTCCTTAAGGTTTCGTTTGCGTGTTATAGCCTAATTCTTCCAGACGCCGACGCGCTTCGGAAATTTCTTCAGCGGTAAATAGTGGCTGAAATCGCTCTTGGATTACCAAGGCTTCCATCGATTGATCGAGCAAGTTTAATTCCCAAAGCTTGCTTAACCCTTGTTGAATTTCTTGTTTTGCCAACAAACGTTTTACAGCCTCGACGCCACCATGTTGATCGATCATACGCTTAAAGTAGGTAGCATAATATTCGTGCTCTTTGGCGTTATTGTAAACTTCAAGCATGGCTTGATAGAATTGATGCTCTAAAGTTGACATTTTCCCTCCCTCAAAAAGTCACGATGTCGTGCCCACCGGACTTACATCAGAACTACCCGTTGGCTCTTGATAGGTGATCAGAAAGACCATATCGGACAACCATTTTTTGAAGCTATCATTATCGCTGAATTGCTTGAATAGTTCCGTATGATCCGTGAGTAGTTCAAGCAGCACACGCTGTAGCGCTTTGTCGTGCTCTATGCGGGCGTTTTGCTTATCTGAATTGCGGATGGCATTTTGATAGGCTTGATCGGTAGCTACTTTTGCAGGAATTTCTTCGCTGATAATCTTCCGTATTTTGTCATCATCTTGCCAATCAATATTTCCCCAAAATTCATTGAATTCCTTGATGATCTGGCTCAAATACTCCAATTCAGGCTCTGGCATCATTCTGCCAGCACTGGTAGGAACTGAGCCTATTTCGGCATCTTCATCGTCCAAGTCTATCTTTATCGTTGACTGGATTTCCACGCGATAGCTATCCATGTCGATGGCTTCAAGAATGCCCCGGGACAGATCATCCTCTTTTGGGGCTGGCAACTTCGGTGTCAGGAAATTCAAGAAGATCGAGAGTTTCTCCCACTCAGGATTATTGTAAGTGAGTATCGTGCCGAGGAAGTTGTAGGCGCGCCCAAATGCCTTAGCCTTGCTCTTGAAATCTACCTGACCATCTTCGTCCAGTGTGTCTAGATAAAGACTTACACAAACATCGAGAATAGGATCAAGTTGAGAACGATCGACACCTGCCAAATAGCGTTGTACAAAATCATCAATTTGAGCTTGATTGTAGATTTGATAGCTATCTAGATCTGCTTTGAGATCATGGAGTTTGTTAGGATCGGTCTCTTCGCTGAGAATGGTGGTTTGATAGTAATCAGAAAACGCTTCTTCAATCGTGTTGACATGGTTGACAAAATCCAACACGAAGGTGTCGTGCTTCTTGGGATGAGCTCGATTTAAACGCGAAAGCGTTTGGACAGCCCTGATCCCGGCCAATGTTTTGTCAACATACATGGTGTGTAATAAAGGTTCGTCATATCCGGTCTGAAATTTATCGGCAACAATCAAAAAACGATAGGGGTCTTTCTGAAAATTCTCTTCAATGTCTTTGCTCGGAAAGCCGTTCAAAGAAGCCTCGGTAACGGTTTTTCCCCTATGTTCTCGTTTTCCAGAAAAAGCGACGATAGCCTTCCAAGGACTGCGTCGTTCCAATAAATAAGCGCTGATCGCTGCATAATAGTTCAATGCTCGCCGGACACCGTTGGTGACGACCATCGCTCGGGCTTTGCCCCCAATTTTGTTGCGCCCGATGACTTCATCGTGGAAATGATCAACCATGATTTCGGCTTTTTGCTCAATGGCATGCTGATTCTCTTCCACATAGCGCCGCAGCTTCTTTTGGGCTTTTTTGGTATCAAATTGGGGATCACCCTGCACCTTTTTGATGAGGCGATAATAACTGGCTACTGGCGTATAGTGCTCCAGCACATCGATGATAAAGCCTTCTTGGATAGCTTGCTTCATGGTGTAGGTGTGGAAAGGGCGATGTTTGACCTGATCGCCTTCTTGGTAAGGTACGCCAAAGATGTTCAGCGTTTTATTTTTGGGTGTCGCTGTAAAGGCAAAATAGCTGGCGTTGGGAAGCATCTTGCGAGATTCTATAATCCGGTTGATCTGATCTTCAAAGGTTTCATCATCTGGCTCTTGGCCATGTTCAGAAAGTGCCATGTGCATCTTCGCTGTCATGCGCCCGCCTTGGCTGGAGTGGGCCTCATCGATGATGATGGCAAATTGATGATCTCGATGTTGATCGCTGATCTCATCCAAGATGAAGGGGAATTTTTGCACGGTCGAAATGATGATCTTCTTGCCCGATTCAAGAAAGCGACGCAAGTCTCCGGACCTCTCGGCATGTCCCACAGTGGCTGAAACTTGGGCATATTGTTTGATCGTGTTTTTGATTTGTTTATCCAATACAAGCCGGTCGGTGACCACAATAATCGAGTCGAACACCCTGTTGCCATCTTTTTCGAGGGCGATCATTTGATGGGCCAGCCAAGCGATAGAAAAGCTTTTGCCGCTGCCAGCGGAATGTTGGATCAGATACTTCTGGCCAATCCCCTGACTAGAAACATGATCTAGCACTTCCCGCACCACGTCCAATTGGTGGTAGCGGGGGAAGATTTGTAGTTTTTTCTTTTTTCCTGTTCTGCGGTCTTCCTTCTCGACGATCTGAGCATAGTTTTCGATGATATTGGTCAAACTGTCACAAGCAAGCACTTCTTTCCAGAGATATTCAGTCTTAAGTCCATTTGGGTTGGGTGGATTACCAGCGCCTTCGTCATAGCCTTTGTTGAAAGGCAAAAACCAAGATCGCTTGCCTTTCAAGTGTGTACACATTCGCACTTCTTGATCATCGACGGCAAAATGAACCGCACAACGGCCAAATTGAAAAAGTAATTCACGAGAATTTCTATCTTGATACTGTTTGATAGCATCTTCTACTGTCTGTGTGGTGAGTCTGTTTTTAAGCTCAAAGGTGGCAAAGGGCAACCCGTTGATGAAGATGCACAAATCCAATGAGCGTTGAGCGGCGTCTCTGCTGTAATGCACCTGTCGGCTGACAGAAAAAAGGTTAGCATCGTAAAGCTCTTGGGCTTTTTGATTTTCAGGGGAGGCGGTGCCATAAAATAAGGCGATAGAAGCGGGCCCATGTTTGATCCCTTTACGGAGGACATCAATGACCCCGCGTTTGGCAATTTCCCCCTGCAAGCGGGCCAAGAATTTGCGCCGCACGTTTGTATCGGATTGAAGTTGAAATTGCTCAACAATTTCTGGCTGGGTAACAAG
>CAZJBA010000119.1:0-9276 GCA_964544065.1 uncultured Anaerolineales bacterium
CTTTGTCTTGCCCGTAAACGTCCGGCCGGCGGTCGTCAAAGACGGGCAAAAAGCGGCGCGCTTTCTCGACCTCGCGAAAATCGATCTCAGCGGTGAGCAACGCCTCGGTGGTATCGCCCTCAACCAAGCGCTTGCCCCAGGGGTCAACAACGGCGCTGTGGCCGCCCAATTTGGCGCCCTTGCTCTCCCCGACTTTATTGACCGCAGCAAGGAAGGTTTGATTTTCGATGGCGCGGGCCTGCAACAAGATACGCCAATGCTCAATGCGAGTCCTCGGCCACTCGGCCACCAGCAAGACCAAGCGGGCGCCGTTTAACCCGTAAAGGCGAAACATCTCCGGAAAGCGCAGATCGTAGCAAATGCTCAAGCCTGTAGAGCCCCAGGGCGCCTCGATGAGCGCCAATTCGTTCCCAGCGCCGAGCCATTTCTCTTCGTCCAAAAGCCGAAAGCGATGGATCTTGCGGTAGACACCCAGCCTGGCACCATCGGCTCCAAAGAGCACAAAAGTATTATAGGATTGATCCGCCTCCCTTTCCAGCAAAGAGCTGCCAATGGCAATTTTATGGTCACGCGCCAGGCCGGCCAGACGCGCAAATAGCCCATCATCCAGGGCGGTAGCATAACGTTGCCAATTCTCCAAATCGTAGCCGCTGGCCCACAGCTCGGGTAAGAGCACCAGATCACTGCCACGTTCAGCAGCCTCAGCAATCCATCCGGCGGCGCGCTTGAAATTGGCCTCCGGTTGGCCGAGTTGAAAGCTCATTTGGGCGAGAGAAACGGTGAACGTATTCATCCGTTGCCTCGCACAATGGGACGTTCGGGATCGGTGATCCAATGGCTCCATGACCCGGCGTAAAGCTTAGGCATGCCCATCCCTGCATGGGCCATGGCCAGCACGTTATGGGCGCCGGTCACGCCCGACCCGCAGTAAACGATGGTCTGTTCGGCAGGAATGTGATCTAACAAGGTTTGGAAGCGGCCCCGCAAAATCGGTTTCAATTTAAAGGTTTCGTCCGTTTGCAGGTTGTTGGCGAAGTGGTATGAAATGGCACCGGGGATATGTCCGGCAACGGAATCGAGCGGTTCTTCTTCGCCGCGATAGCGCTCCGGGGCGCGCGAGTCGACCAACCGATAGGAAAGGTCGCCAAAATGGTTGAGCACGTCTTCGGCTGTAGCCAGGAGCTCCGGACGCGCCCGGGGTTGAAATTCCCGGCGTTGGAGGGTGACAACCTCGGCGGTGACGGGATGGGATTCGGCCACCCAATGGGAGTAGCCGCCATCGAGCACGGCAACGGCTTCATGCCCCAGCCAGCGCAGCAACCACCACAATCGCGCGGCGATTGCTCCGCCGCAGTCATCGTAGGCGACCACCTGCACATCGGAATCGATGCCCCAGGCCGAAAAAGTCTCAACGAGGGAACCCACTTGGGGCAAAGGATGTCTTCCGGTCTCACCGGGCCTGACCGGACCTGAAAGATCATCATCCAGATGAGCGTAAATCGCTCCGGGAAGGTGAGCCCGGTTGTATTCACGGCGCCCCTTTTCGGTGTCATCCAGGTCAAAACGACAATCCAAGATGACCCAATCGGAATCGTCCAGATGGGGCAAAAGATCAGCGGCCGAAATTAGTGTTGTTTTCATGAGGTTTTTGTATCTCGCAAAAAATAAGGGGTAGTTGTTGACATATGGATTATAGCAAAACTCTTCCCAAGTTGGGACGCAGATAGGCTATAATTGCCGGTAACGAAACGGCATGTTGTACGTTTCAGACCATAAAACAATGACTTTTGAATTCTTTTGGCTACTTCATAGCCTCGCCGCCGCAATCTATATCGTCTTATTGGGCAATGCGCTCAGAAAGCGACACAACTACGAACAAATCCTTCCCTGGTTGAGCGCTTTCCTGTTGACGTATCTGCTCATCGAATTGAAGTACATGGGGCTGGGAACGTATCTTCCCGCCGGCCTGGCCGCCAATTGGAACGCTTACGGTGTCTTTCTGGGAAGCATTGTCTTGCGCTATCTGGGAGCAGCTTTGACCCAACGAGTTGTCCGCAGCAAGCAATGGCTGATGGCCGGATTGATCGCTTTTGCCTCTCTGGTCGGTATTAGTTTCATCGTTGTTCCCCTTGCAACGGTTTTCGTGACTCTCAACCAATGGCAACTCCAAGCTGCCAATCTGATCTTTGGATTGCTTTTCCTTGGTTGGGCTGTCTATTCTGTGAACACGATTCAACTGACGATTCGCTCCTATCGACAGATCAAGTTTCCCAACATGCGCAATCGGATGTTCGTTTGGGGGCTGGGCCTTGGCCTGCTCCTGGCCGCCAACGCGGTCAGCCTGATTTGGTCGGATGATCCCTACACAGTTTTCAGTGGGATTGGGGCCATCGCGATTGTTTATTCGCTCCTTTCCCGGCGCGTTTTTCGTTTGGGGGTCGCACTTCGCAGAATCGTAAATAGCACTTTCACACTCTTACTGGAATTAGCCATTTATGGATTGATTTTTTGGGGATTGCAACATCTCTATCAAAGCCAATTTGCCCACTATCCCTGGGTACTGACAATCGTCCTCGCGTTTTTGGTGGTGCTATTGGTCAACCCCCTCCTCCGAGAAGCACAAGAATGGCTCAATCGTTTGTTCTTTGGCAAGGATCACGACATTAGCGGTATCTTGCGCGAGTACAGCCAGAGCATCAGCAACGTTTTAGACCTTGAACTATTATCCATTGTGATCGTCGAAAAATCACGCCAGGCGCTAAAGGTCGATAGCGGCGACATATTCTTGGTCGAATTCGAGGCAAAAGACAAAAGCAATCAAAACTATGTCTTGAGACGCGGGCGTGACCGAGATGACGAAACCGCAAAAGGCGTAATCCCGGCCGAAAGCGCCTTGGCGCAAGCATTGGGGCAAGAACGTCGCACCCTGTTCAAGGGGGAGATCGATATGCTGCCAGCCTACCAGAGCATCACCGTTCGCGAGCAGCATTGGCTATCGAGACTGGGCATGGAAGTGTATGTGCCCGTCCACGCCCAGGATGAATGGGTAGGATTATTGGCCCTGGGCCCAAAATCATCCGGGGAACCTTATTACGCCGAAGATATTGAATTGTTGAATATCCTAACCGACCAAACCGCGGTAGCACTGCAAAATGTCCTGTTGGTCGAGAGTATCATGCAGGTAAACAGCGAATTTCGCAAAGCATACACCGCCATGGAAGAAGCCCACAAGAAGCTCCAACGCCTCGACCGAGTCAAATCGGACTTCATCAGTATCACCTCGCACGAATTGCGGACTCCCTTAGCCATTATCAGCGGATACAGCCAAATGCTAATGGAAGATACAAGCCTGAGCGGCGACTTGGCCGGTAAGGGCATCATCGAGGGCATCTTCAAAGGTTCCCAACGGCTCCATGACCTCATCGATAATATGCTCGAAGTCGCCAAAATCGATATGCAGGAACTAGAGCTACAGAAGGGCAGATTAAAACTCAACACCTTGCTGCGCCGGGTCTGTCGAGAGTACGCCCAAGCGTTCCGAGAACGGAACATGAAATTGCACTTTGATGGCAAAATAGCCCAACTCCCCAACATCGAAGCGGACTTTGATGCGCTTCAAAAAGTTTTCGATCATTTGATCAGTAACGCGCTCAAATACACCCCAGATGGCGGAACCATCACGATCAAAGGGCGGCAACTACCGGAAGCCGATGACGAACAACCCAAAGAAGGCCTCGAAATTGTGATTCAAGATACCGGCGTAGGCATTGACCCGCGCTACCAGGAATTGATCTTCACCAAGTTTTACCAAACTGGCGATGTGGCTTTGCATTCGACCGGCAAGACCAAGTTCAAAGGAGGTGGCGCCGGGTTGGGGCTCACGATTGTGCGCGGCATCGTCGAAGCCCACGGGGGTCGAGTCTGGGCAGAAAGCCCCGGTTACGACGAAGAAAATCACCCCGGCAGTTCCTTCCACGTCATTTTACCGCTTGGATAAAGATGAATGCTAAACATCAAACTCAACAACCATAACCGGACAATCCTATCTATCCTGATCCTGTTGCTCGGCGCAGGCTGGATCTGGGTCAGCGCGGCGGACTCGGAAGAAATCTCCAGCGACGAAATTGCCGCCCCTCAAGCAGGCTTTCTCGCTCCTGATTTTCAGCTTGAGACGCTCGAGGGGGAAACCGTCTCGCTCTCCGACTTCAAGGGCCAGGTCGTGCTGATCAACCTGTGGGCCAGTTGGTGCCCGCCCTGTCGAGCCGAAATGCCCGCCATGCAGTCAGCCTACGGGCGCTACCGAGAGCAGGGACTTGCTATCCTGGCAGTCAATCTCATCAACCAGGATACGCTCCAAGATGTGACCGCTTTCTCCAAAGAGCACAATTTGACCTTCCCGATCCTGCTTGACAACCAAGGCCAGGTAGCTCGAGACTACCAAGCCCACCTTTTGCCCACCTCCTACTTCGTCGACCGCCGCGGCGTCATCCGCTACAAAGTGATTGGGGCCATGTCCGAGGCACTGTTGCGCACCCGTCTCGAAGCGCTCCTAGAGGAGGCCCCCTGATGTGGCCGGTTATCAATCTCGGCCCGTTGGCGTTGCAAGTCCCCACCCTGGCGCTCTTGTTGGGCGTGTGGGGCGGCATCACCCTGGCAGAAAAGTGGGCCCCTCGCTTTGGCGTCGACAGCGACAAACTTTCCAACCTGCTATTCTACCTGATCGTCACCACGCTGCTCGGGGCGCGGCTGTCTTACGTTGCCAACCATCTCAACGCTTTCCTGGCCAACCCCGCCAACATCTTCTCTCTGAACGTAGGTCTGCTCGATCCCGTCGGCGGCGCTGCCATTGGCCTGATCGTCACGTTCATCTATGCCAACCGCCAAAATCTGCCCCTGTGGCCCACGCTGGACGCGGTCAGCCCCTTCCTGGCCGTGTTCGCCATCGCGCTGGGAATTGCCCATCTTGCTTCGGGTGACGCGTACGGCTTGCCCACTAAGCTACCCTGGGGGATTCATTTGTGGGGAAGATGGCGACACCCGACTCAGATCTATGAAATTTTAGCCGGAATCCTGATCCTGGCGCTGATCTGGCCCCGGCAGGTTGGAGAAACAAAATCGCCCTCTAAGCTGCCTGCTGAAACCTGGGGCCGATTCCTGGCCCTCAGCGCCGGGGCGCGCCTGCTGATCGAAGGTTTCCGCGCCGACAGCCTGACCTTGCCCAATGGCCTATGTGTGGCTCAATTGGTCGCTTGGCTCATCCTGGCAATTAGCCTGGTGGGCCTGGGACGGTTAAAGGAACAAAAACGGAAGCAAGCCTGAGCGCGGAAATGCTGCTCCATGCTATAATCTCGGCATGGAAAATAAGACAGAACTCAATCCCCAACGTCAAGAAAAAGCAAAACAATACGCCCGCCTTAACCGGCGCCTGATGCTGGTCAATCTCATCATTGCCGGCCTGTATTCTTTGGCCTGGCTGCTCCTGGGCTGGGCTCAATCGCTGCGTTCCTTGCTGGAAACTTGCCTCACCCATCCCTGGCTGCTGGTAGCCGGGTTTGTGGCTGTTTTCGGCGGGATCAACTATCTGATACCCGAAACGTGTTGAAACACGTGAACACCGCAAGAATGCCTATACGCAACATCGTGATGATGCGAATCAAAAAGAGCCGACACCCATTTGTCGGCTCTTTGCAGTTTCTGGTGAAAGATTATTCTTTCGGAATCACGATCCAAAGGACGATGTAGGGAACCAATCCCGGCACACCGCCAGGGATCAAAGCAATCAGGAAGGCCAACCGAAACCAGAAGGTGCCGATCCCGAAGAATTCTCCTAGCCCCCCACAGACACCGGCGACAACATTGTCCTTGCGGGAGCGACGAAGGGCGTGACGTTTTGTTGTCATAACTGTCCTCCTTCTTGGTAAGGACAAGCTTTAAGCAACCGCTTCGGCTTCAGCCGGGGCCTGGCGGGCTTTGTTCCAATCGCGGAAGACCAGCCACATGGCGCCCAAACCGATCAAGGTCACGAACAGGCCAAAGAACCAACCGAGGATGGGGATGCCGCGCAAAAGCACGTACAGCACTACACCCAGCACCAGCGGCCACACCTTCGATTCCGTTGCTTGGGGAGCCAGCTTACCCAAAATCCAGCGACCGCCCCAGAAGGCGATCACCAGCTTGGAGCCATAGTTGACCAGCAACAAGAAGATGGTGAATAGCAAACCCAGACTGGAGAAACCGACACCAAAGATCGTGCGGCCCAATCCGCCCAGGGTGAGTACGCCAAAAAAGATGCCAATCGCCAAGATCAAGGCACCAACGACAACCACGCCGACGTAGCCAACGATCAAGGTGAGAAAGCCCCAACCGGTGGAGGGCAACGGTTTACTTTCAGTTTTATCCAGCACTTTGTTGAATAGCTCGGGGATCAACCACAAAACCAGAGCGCCCAACGCCAACAGGGTGATGAACTCACGCAATCGTTTCAGGAACCATTGGCCAACTTTCAAAGCTGCGCCAACGCCGCCGGAAGGGCGTTTCGTCCCTTTTTTGACATCGGGAGCATCCGGCACAGGCGTGCTAAAGGCAACGCCACCTTCCGGAGCCGCTTCGATGTTGTCATCTTGATTGACCGAACTCGTGTAGCTGACTTTGCCGCCGATTTCGGCGTCATCTGTGATGTGAATGCCGGGGTCAATCGCTTTGGGGGTTCCTGGCGGCATAAAGGGCATATAGAAATCTTCCCCAGTCGGGTCGCCAACATCCGCTTTGACATCGCCGCCGACCATACCACTGATCTGCAAGGCGCCAGCGCCGACGTACAAATCGCGGCCGATCTCACCAGCGATGATGGCCTGGTAGCCGCCCACGGCTGTATCTCGCTCGACGGTAGCCCCCTCCTCCACGGAGAGAGAAAATCCGCCAAAATAGACATTTCGTCCAATGCTGGCATCAGAACCAATCACCGTAGAATTGGAGCCATTATACAAACTTCCGGCTACATCGCCGTTGATCTCAACGATTTGAGCGCCCGTGATCAGGCTGCCATTGACGTTGCCGTTGATGATCACAGCTTGTCCAAAGGCAAATAAATCGCCGTTGACCGTGCCATCAATAACGACGGTTTCGCCAACAATAAAGAGATCATCATCGACGACCTCACCGGCCAGTATATCTTCATTCTCAATGAATTCAAAAGCCTGCGCCGTTTCCACAGTGGCAAAGCTAAAAGCCAGCACCAGGGCGAGCGCAAGCATCCAACGGATAAGCAAACGATTTTTTAACATCATCTAACTCCTTTTCGATTCAAAAAATTATGTGTGTTCATGTCTTATAGACTCGATACATTTTCGCTACACTACAGCGAGCGCTGTGCGTGTTTCGCAACTCTCGACCGGCGCTAAGGTAGTTTACAAAATCCGTGAACCATCCTCTTTTCTCAATATGATATACGCAAGAGACTCAAAAAAGTTGCAGTCTCTACGTCACTTCGTAACACCAAACGGCCTGCTCCACGTAGGAAACGATAACAAGGAATACAATAACGCGCATGTATCAACCCAGAAATTGAAGATATATATTTCGATACATCCTTCTTTTCCCCGTGAAACCTACCTTACCCCTTCAAATCGAGGTCGTAATCTCGAACGGCCGCACTGAATTCTCTGGCGATTTGGGTATGACTTAACCCCATCTCTTCCAAGGAATACTTGTGACTGCTTTTATAACGCTTGGCTTTTTCCGACTCGCGGTGGAGAATCTCGCCGTACTTTGGCGTTATTTCAATGCCAAACTGCTCGTAGATGCGCTCAACCACTGCCTGAGGATCGGCGACCAAGTCTTTATAGCGCACCAAGATATATTGATCCGTGGGCAGAGACTTGAGATATTGGTGAGGATAAACGTACCAATGGCGAGCATGTTCAAGAATAGTCGTTGGCCCCGGCTGAGGATACTCGCCTTCGGGATCGCCGTAGGTCCGCCAATGGTTGGAGAACATACTCACCGATGAGGGAATCACCCGCATGGGATTGCGCACCAGGTTGATGAATTTAGCATCGGGAAATTTTTCATGCAAGGTGCGCACTTTGGGCGAGTAGGTCGGGTTTTTGGCGATGTAACGCTTGCCGCCGTAGGCGTAAACATGGCGCTTGAGCACCTCTTGATAGTAGCGCATATCAATTTCTTTTTGCTGTTCCGAGACCTCATCATCGTAATAAATATAATTGCGCACCAACTCGGGAAAAGGGAAAAACGCAAACAAATTATAGGAAGACCAAATATGCAAGAAAATTTGCCCATCCTCCTCAACTGCATTGAGGCCGGTCTTGTGCATATAAGAATATTCCCTTAAGGCTTTTTCAAAAGCATTGATAATCCTTCGGGCCGGATTTCCAATATAGCGGTTGAGTTTCATGATCCAACGAATGAAGCGCCGCTGGACAATGGAGGGGGCTACGTAGATCTCCCAACTCTTCATACCGGTAAAGCGTTCATCCTTGGCCAGCAAACGATGGAGCAACGTTGTCCCGGAGCGAAAATTCCCCACAATGAAAATGGGCTGCTCGATCCTTTGTTGCTGAAGGTCAGGGTAAAAAAGCGTATCCAACCCATAAGCAAGGCGGATACTAAAATGCCAGAGCGGATAGAATAAAAAAATGAACAACAATACAAAAAAACGTTTCGGGGTTAACCTCCCGGGCGTACCATCCGATTTGAAAAAGCTGTGGTACATCGTTTTAAAGAACAATCGAATATTAAGTTTCATAATCATTCCTATGTGATCTGTGTGTGCGCGCAAGAGTTATCAGACGGCATGCCTCGGCGCATAGTAAAACGCCAACGATGATCGCGAAGCCACACGCTGTGCACCCATTTGGTGTGCCGTCGCTCTGCCGCACGGTGTGTACCCATCTGGTATGCCCTTTGGGCATGGGGGTACGTTGGCTAGATCGATCGAGGCAACGTCCCCGTTGCCGCCCTTGGCGAGCGGCAAATTATTGCCTGACTACATTTGAGGGCACACGTGATCTGTTCCAGGTTTTCATGTTCGGCCAAATTATAATAGGATTCGCAAAATCAGGGCAAACAATTTCGCGCCTCCATGATAACACATGATAGCGGCGGTAGATACTAACCAGTTAAACCATTGCCCCTGATCCGTTTTTACATTACACTATATTCGCCGATCCGACTAATTTGACTATATCGCACCGAGCATTTGTTCATGGACTTTAAAAATTGTAAGCGTTCACGCCCCCCGCTAAATAGAACGCAGAT
>CAZJBA010000120.1:0-9240 GCA_964544065.1 uncultured Anaerolineales bacterium
TTATGTGATTTTCGCCGAAAACGCTCTCTGAGCCCGATTCATCGGACGCTGTTAGTAGCACAGGGATGATGAAGTTTAAGAAAATAATTCGGTAATACCTTCAACCGACATGCTGCGATTTGCCGTAGGCATCCCTTCGGGAAAATCGCTCATTGGGGCTGCCGCCGAACGTCGATCTTCATCGATGTGGCTGCGTCCACGCAGGTGGACGCTCAGCGAAGCTCCTATGTACGACTTCAGTCGCAAGTTTTGGGCGTTTCATCACCTAAGCCCCGTTCAGCTTATTGCCGAATTAAATTTTTAAAGTCCCTAATCCCCATGCGGAGTTGCGAGATTGTCTACATATTTCTGAACCATCCCACGTCAATTTGCGTTTTTCGATTCTCTGTGGGAAAATAGCGCCACGTCGTTGATTCACACACATTCAAAAATTATGTCACGTTGGGTTCGTTTTATCATCGCTATCCTTGTAGGAATTGCCCTCGCCCTGTTCTATGGTTGGGTGATCAATCCTGTCGAATACAGGAACACAACCCCGGAAGGCCTGCGCCAGGATTACCAAACCGATTATGTCTTGATGGTTGCAGAGGCTCATCAAGCGGAAAGGGATGCGCAAGCGGCTATCCAACGGCTGGGCTACCTGGGCAATCGACCGGCTACAGAAATCATCCAGAAGGCCATTGATTTCGCCAGCGAACACGATGACTACCCTCAAAACGACCTTGCCCTCCTGAAATCCTTTTTGGAGCAGATTAACGAGTGGCAGGGAATATCAGGAGCTACAACGCCATGAAAAACGACCAGCGCGGCTCTTGGTATCTCTTGACGGGCGTCCTCTTGGGGCTTGGCTTGGGCTTAGTATATGCCTGGGTCGTCTCCCCGGCCCGCTATACCAATGTGACACCGGAAACCCTGTCCGACCCATATCGCGATGGCTATCGCGTTGCCATTGCTTCGGCCTATGCCGCCACGGGAGATCTCGGGCGCGCCAAAGCTCGCCTGGATTTGTTGCAAGATGAGAATCCCGTTGAGGTTCTGGCCGCCCAGAGTCAACGTTACTTGGCAGAAGGATACCCCTATGTTCAGGCAGAAGCGTTAGCGATCTTAGCAGCCGACTTGGGGCAGACGAACAACCCCGCTACGGCGACAGGGACCCAGGCGCAACCTGATCCTGTCACAGCGACCGCCTCCCCAACGCGGGAAGCGATGATAACTCCCTCCAAGGCGGTTTCCGTTTCGGCAACGGAAGCCTCAACGAGCGAGTCCGAGACTCCCTCCGTTACGGAGACACCCGCTATGTCGCCGACAAACACAAGTTCACCCTCCCCAACTGCCAGCCAAACTTCCATTGCCACACTTACCCCTCTGCCCACAAAGACTCTCACCCTCACGCCCCATCCGCCTTTTGTGCTCGAGCAGCGAGAGCGCATCTGTGAGCCCGATTTGGGGGAATCGCAACTCCAAATCTACGTCATCGATGAAAACGGCGATGGTATTCCAGGCGTAGAGATTGTCATCCAAGGCGAAGATGATATGGAGGAGCATTTCTTTACCGGATTGAAACCCGATATGGGTTGGGGATACGCTGATTACTTGATGGAGCCCAACTTGAAGTATTTTCTCCAAGTTGGCAAAGGTGGCAAAATGGTCCCTGCCTCATCGCCGGAATGCCCAGCTGACCAAGAGGAAAGCTATTGGGGCAGTTGGCGTTTGACCTTTTCGACCCCCTGAATAGACGTTCATTCAACTATTTAGAAGGAGCAACCGATGATTCCCCTTCGAGACGAAATCCCCACCCAGCGCGTCCCGGTGATCAATTACATCCTGATCGTGCTTAACATTTTGGTCTTCGCGTTTCAATCGTTGGCAGGTTCAAACGAGCAAGCTCTGGTGCACCAATTTGCTTTGATCCCCTCGCACTTCACGACCGGGGTCACGCTCGGCGACCTGACCGACGTCTTCACCAGCATGTTCATGCACGCCGGGCTGGCGCACATTGGCGGCAACATGCTGTATCTGTGGATCTTTGGCGACAACGTGGAAGACCGGATGGGGCGCGGCGGCTATCTTCTGTTTTACCTGACCGGCGGACTTGTCGCTTCGCTGACCCACATTGTCACCAATCCAACCTCACAGATTCCCACCGTAGGCGCCAGCGGCGCGATTGCTGCTGTGTTGGGCGCTTATCTGGTGCTGTATCCGCAAAGCCGGGTGCTGACCCTGATCCCCCTCGGGTTTTTCATCCGCCTTTCGATGCTGCCTGCCGCGATCGTCTTAGGCATCTGGTTCTTGCTGCAAATTTTTCAGGGCCTGCTCACGCTCGGCGGACCAGAAGATATTGGCGGGGTGGCGTTTTGGGCCCACATCGGCGGGTTTGTGGCCGGGGTGGTTTTGGCGAAACTCTTCGCCAGGTCGCAGAAAAAAGAGAACTTGGTTTATTGGTAGCCTACGCAGTTTGTCAGTATTCAGACTAAGGACTATTGCTCCAACTGCCTTTGTAATTCTTCCCTGACCACTTGCGGGTTGGCCTTGCCCTTGGTCGCCCGCATCACCTGGCCGAAGAACCAGTTGAACAAGCCCTCCTTGCCCCCAAGGTATTCCTCCATCTGTTGGGGACTTTCAGCCAGCACCTCGGCGATGACCGTGGTGATTTGATCGCTGTCGGAGATTTGGCGCAGGCCGTGCGCCTCCACGATTGCCTGGGCGGACTTTCCGCTCGCGAACATCTCTGCCAGGACGGTTTTGGCCGTGCTTTGATTGATGGTCCCCTCTTGATGCAAGCTCAGCAATTCGGCCAGCGCCGCGGGACTCACTCGCGGGCTGCTGAGGGTTTCCCCGGCCTGGTTGATCAACCCGAAGAGTTCTCCCGTGATCCAATTGGCCGCCGATTTGGGGGTAATTTCCGGGGCGTCTGCCACCACAGCCTCGAAATAATCGGCCACCTCCCGATCGGCGATGAGCACGTTGGTATCGTAGGTGTCGAGGCCATACGCTTGCTGAAAGCGTTGAAACTTGGCTTCGGGCAGCTCCGGCAGGCTGGCGCGGATTTCTTCAATCCAGCCCTCGTCAACGGCGAGAGGGGGTAAATCTGGCTCGGGGAAGTAGCGGTAATCCTCGGCTTCTTCTTTGCCGCGTTGGGAGAAGGTCGCCTGGCGGGACTCGTCCCAGCCGCGCGTCTCTTGAACCACGGGCTTGCCCTGGCGCAGCCGCTCGCTTTGGCGTTCGATTTCGTAGGCAATGGAGCGTTCCAGGGCGCGGAAGCTGTTCAAGTTCTTGATTTCGGTGCGTTTGCCCAAAGCCACATCGCCGGGAACTCGAATGGAGATGTTGGCCTCGAAGCGGAGCACGCCCTTTTGCATGTTGCCCGAGTTGACGCCCAAATAACGGAGGATGTTTCTCAACGTTTCGGCGTAGGCACGCGCTTCGGCGGCAGAACGCATATCGGGCTCGGAAACGATTTCCAACAACGGGACTCCCGCCCGGTTCAGGTCCACCAGACTGCGGGCCGATGAATCGGAACCGAGGTGAGTCAGTTTCCCGGCATCCTCTTCCAGGTGAGCCCGACGCACCCGGATTACTTTTTTTCCCTCCTCCGTTTGGATGCGGAGATGCCCGTCCCGGGCCAGGGGTTGTTTGTATTGTGAAATTTGAAAGCCTTTGGGCAGGTCGGGGTAGAAATATTGCTTGCGCGCAAAAACACTGACGGGGGCAATCTCGCAATGCAGTGCCAGGCCGACGCGGATGCCGTGCTCGACCGCGGCGCGATTGAGCACGGGCAAGATCCCGGGCATCCCTGCGCAAATCGGGCACACGGATGTGTTCGGCTCGGCTTCGGTGGAATCGACCACCCGGCAGCCGCAAAACATCTTCGAGCGGGTGGCGATTTCGGCGTGGACTTCTAATCCGATGACGGGTTCGTACATAATTTAGGTTTCATGGCTAAAAAGTGCTAGGCGAGGTTTCCTGACCGCAGCCGTGATCTATTGAATGAAGGCATTTTAGGACATGGAAATACACGGAGGGTACGGAAAACATAGCTTCTTGATCCGTTTTTTCCGTGTTCTTCCGTATACAAAAGCAAACTATGGTTTCATCCGTGGCGTTGGACGAAACGTTTCATCCGGTGGAGGGCTTCTTCGATCTCTTCGTAGGCGGTGGCGTAGGAGCAGCGCACAAACCCCTCACCGCCCGCGCCAAAGGCAGAACCGGGCACGACGGCGACGCTCTCCTCGTCGAGTAGTTTCTGGGCAAAGGTCTCGTCGTCCATGCCCGAAACGCGGACGCTGGGAAAGGCGTAGAAGGCGCCGCGGGGCTCAAAAGTGGCCATACCGAGATCGTTGAGGCCGTTGACGATCAACTCGCGTCGGCGGTTGTATTCCAGGCGCATGTCTTCAACGTGGCCATCGCCCTCTCGAAGCGCTGCCAGGGCGGCCAGTTGCGACGCTGTCGGGGCGGACATGATCGTGTATTGGTGGATGCGGAGCAGCCCTTGGAGCAACCCGGCCGGAGCAGCGGCGTAACCGACGCGCCAACCGGTCATGGCGTAATCTTTGGAGAAGCCGCCCAGGGTGATCGTGCGCGGTTTCATGCCTGTCAGGGAGGCGAAACTGACGTGCTCGAAATCGTAAACCAGCCGGTCATAGATTTCGTCGGAGATGACGACCAGATCGTGCTGCTCGGCGACGCGTCCGACATCTTCCAGAACCTGGCGGGTGGCCACGGCGCCGGTGGGGTTGTTGGGATAGCCGATCAAGATCGCTTTGGTCTTGGGGGTCACGGCGGCGGCAAGCTTCTCAGGGTCTAACTGAAAATCGTCCTCTACGCGGCTGGGCAGCTCGACGGGAACGCCTCCGGCCAGGATCACCTCGGCCTGGTAGGAGACGAAGCAAGGTGTCGGGATGATCACTTCGTCGCCGGGCTCGATGACCGCGTTGAGGGCCAGGTAAAGGGCCTCCGAGACACCTACGGTGACGACCAGCTCGGAGAGGGGATCGTAGTCGAGGTCGTAGAGCTTGTTGAGATGCTCGGCCAGGGCCTCCCGCAGCTCCAGAATCCCGGCGTTGGAGGTGTAATGGGTCTCGCCCTGCTCGAGGGCGTCAATCCCGGCCTGGAGTATCGGCACCGGGGTGACGAAATCGGGCTCCCCGATTCCCAGGGAAATGACATCGTCCATCGTGGCGACAATGTCGAAAAACTTACGAATGCCGGATGGCTTCAGGTCGGCGACATGCTGGGCCAGATATTTGTTGCTCATCGTTTTCCTTTCTCTGCTGATTATGGGGAGGGTATGGGATCTTTACCTTGGGTTCGCTCTAGGGTTGACGGATCTTCCAGCGATTTTCGTTTTGATCGTACACGAGTTCGAATATGCCCATCTCGGCTGTGCGGACGCGAAAATGCTTCGCCCCGGGCGTTTGCCACTGGGCTTCAACGCTTTCTACCTCCAGGCGCTCCCCATCCCATTCGAAAGCGGTGGGACGTTGAGCGTAAGCATGCTCGGAACGACATTCGACGAGATCGGACACGGGTTTATACGTTCACCTCGCAATTATCGCCGACGTTGAGGGTGTTCGAGCCGCCGTCGACGACGGCGTTTTCGCCAATCAGGGAATATTCCAGGCTGACTCCGCGCAGCTTGCTGCCCTGCTCGACGATCGTGTCGCTGAGCACACAATGGGCGACCGAGCAATTCGGGCCCACCGATGTGTACGGGCCGAGGACAGAGGCCTCCACCTCGGCGGTAGGATGGACAAACACAGGCGGAATCACCATCACCCCATCGCGCTGCTCCACCTCTGCGGAGTTGTCATGTCCATTTTTAAGCAGATATCGGTTCGTTTTCAGGACCGCGTCCGGGGTGCCGGCATCCAGCCAGACATGAACCCGGTGCGTCTTCATTTTGGCCCCCTCTTCCAACATGATATTGACAGCGTCGGCAAGATAATACTCATTGTGCAATTGATGCCCCTGTTCGATCTGTTTCTCGATGGCAGCGATCAGAGCTTCCGAATCTTTGAAATAATAAAAGCCGACCACGGCGAGGTTGTTGCTCACGTCGCGGGGTTTTTCGATCAGCCGGGTGACCCAGCCATCATCGCCCACTTCGGTGACCCCAAAACGGCGCGGATCGGACACGGGCTTGACCCAGGCGACCGCGTCGGCGTCTTCATCGGCCAGAAACGACAAATCCGTTTCGATGAGCGTGTCGGCAAAGACCATCAGCATGGGGCCGTGAAGATATTCTTTGGCCAGATGAATGGCGTGCGATTGGCCCTTCATCTCTTCTTGAACCACGTAGCGAACATTGAAATCCGGATACTGTTCGTCCATGTATTCTTTCACTTTTTCGCCGAGATAGCCGATGATAAAAATATATTCGACGTTATCTGGGTCGGGCAACGTCGAGAACATATCCAAAACATGGGCCAGGGCGCTTTTCTCGGCCAGGGTGACCAATTGTTTCGGGCGGCTCCAGGTGTGCGGGCGTAAACGGGTGCCGTAACCGGCCATCGGGATGACAATTTTCATTGATTCAGACATAAATTTACTTTACTCCTTCCAAGTACTAGAGTTGTATTATACCCTGCCTGGATGAAGTTTGTGGGGAGGAATGAAAAAAATCCCCCAGGGGAAGATGTTAAAACTGGGGGCGTCAAGAACGGAAGAGCCGGTACAAGCTCACGCCAAGGATCACGGCCCAGAGCGGGAACGATTGCCACAGGCCGGCCATACCGCCCCAAAGCGCCATCTCGATTCCCGCCAGGGCGGCCAAGCCTTGGCCCGCCTGCACCCGCAGCGGATGGAGGCGTTCGCCGGTGTGATCGCCCACGCTGGTCACGGGCGGAGTACCCAGAATCACGGGCAGGAACAGGATAGAAAGCCCCAGGGCGATTCCGACAACCGGCCACGAGAACCCACCACCACGCCAGGTTGATGCTCCTGTCAGGAGAGCGGCAATTGTCACAACCGCGGCCAGAGCAGCAAAGAACCATTGACGCCGATTCTGCGAATCGATCCATCCATCCACCAGGAAAGCAGTTGCTGTCAATAAACCGTAACCCGGATTGCCCCCAAAGATCAGCCAGGCGCTCAACCCCACCAATCCGAGCGAATCGAGCAAGGTGGCGGCCAGGCCGGTCGTGTGGTTGACCACCCGAAGGGCGAGCAAAGCCCAAAAGAGCAGCCCCAGCCCGGGCAGCCCCCAGGCGAAGAGGCCGATCAGGGTCAGCGCCGCGCCCACAAAAGCAGCCAGCGCTCGATCGGGGTCCACCTCCCGGCCCAAGGCCCAGGCCAAGAACACAGCCAGTCCGGCCTGGAGACCCCACAGCAGACTCTGACCCCAAGGCGCGCCGGTCAGGCCTTGAAACAGCGCCCCGGCGACCATGACGGCCAGGGTGATGATTGCAATCGCCCGGTTGGTGGGATAGCTGGGGTCCACCGGGCGGCCAATCGTGGAGATTTTGTTCATGTCCATAGGGGCTCCTTTGTGAATAGATTGACGATCCTGATTTGTAACCGTTCACGGCATGGGTCAAAGAACCTTAAATGGAACACAGATTATCCGCGAAAATCAGCTTAGCCAAGTGTATTTCTTGGCCTTCTGCGTAATCCACGTTCTATTTGGTGAGGGGCGTGAACGCTTACCCTGATTTTACTCTGGACTTATGACAAAATAAAGTAAGATTCACACCGCTCAACCCGTCTAAGACAAAAGCAAATCAAACCAATCCAAAGGAGATGGATATGACCTTTTCACGCTGGTTGATCGTAGTTTTATTCTTGACTCTTTTCACCGCTGCTTGTACGGGAGCGGACGTAACCACCGAACCCGTCACCGAGCAGCCTGACACAGCTACCCAAGGATCATCAGAGACAGAAAACGAGCCGAAAGAACCACGCAGGACACCCACGCCGAAGACGGAAGCCGCACCCGCCGAAGAAGGAAGTGAGGCTGCCTGCGGCGACCCGTTCGAGGGAGAAGCGCCCGGATTTACGGTCAGTTATTGGGAGAAAACGGATTTCTGTAAGCACAGCGTGCCCTACAGCGAAATCTCGTCCGGCGGGCCTCCCCCCGATGGCATCCCACCCATCGACGAGCCCAGCTTCGAGACCATCGCAGAGGCCGATGAATGGCTGAACGACCAAGAGCCGGTCATCGCCCTGGCATTGGGAGATGACGCTCGCGCATACCCGCTCCAAATCATGACTTGGCACGAGATCGTCAACGATACGGCCAATGACGTGCCCGTCGCAGTAACCTTCTGCCCGTTGTGCAACACCGGGCTGGTTTTCGAGCGGCCTAATTACGAGGGTGAAACACTCACCTTCGGCACCAGTGGCAACCTGCGCAACAGCGACCTGGTCATGTGGGACCGCCAGACCGAATCCTGGTGGCAGCAATTCACCGGCGAAGCCATCGTCGGCGAGTTGACCGGCCAAACTTTGAAGCCGCTTCCAACGACCATCATCGCCTGGGAAAATTTCAAGAACAACTACCCCGACGGAAAGGTACTCTCCCGCGATACGGGTTTCAGCCGAGATTATGGCCGCAACCCCTACGTTGGCTACGACGATGTCGACTCCTCCCCCTTCCTGTTCAGCGGCCAGACGGACGATCGTCTGCGCCCGATGGAACGAGTCGTGGGCGTCTTGTTTCCTGGCGGCGAGAATGCTGCCTATCCCTACACACGCTTGGAAGAGGAGCGAGTCATCCACGACCAAATCGGCGATCAACCCATCGTCGTCTTCTGGATACCGGGTACCGCCTCGGCGCTAGACGAACAGAATATCTCCCAAGGCCGCGATGTGGGCGCTACCGGCGTGTTCGAAGCCACCGTCGATGGCGAAACCTTGACATTCTTGGCCAAAGGAGACGGCACCTTCGAGGACGAAAACACCGGCAGCACCTGGGACATCTTTGGCCAGGCCACCGCCGGGCCGATGGAAGGCACCACCCTGCAACCCATCAGCCATCATGACACCTTCTGGTTTGCCTGGGCCGCCTTTGTGCCCGAGGCGGAATTGGTTCAGTAGAGATTTTTGAGGGGGCTACCTTCATGTGAACGGGACGCGGCCTCTCGGTGCGCGTCCCGTTTTTGGTTTAGGACTTACGCAAAACTGAATAAGACTCATGTAATTTTCGCCGATTCGCTCTGCGTCCCCGTAGGGGAAGCAGGGTCGCAGGATGCGAGTCTGGCAAAACCGCACACTCGCCAAGGCGCGCATGCGAAGCACGCAACA
>CAZJBA010000121.1:0-9211 GCA_964544065.1 uncultured Anaerolineales bacterium
TGGGAAAGTCGTTTAGTCACGGCTCTTAAAGGATCGAAAACAAAAGCCCCGGCATGTAGTGCCAGGGCTTTTTGATTCAAGCCTCAATTTTATACCGCAACAAGGCCCCCAAGACGATCAGCATCTGCCCCAGGTGGTAGCTGGCCATCACCTTGATGTGGCGGTGGGCCAGGGGCTCGACGAAACGGTGCCAGGCATTCCATGTATCCGAGAGGTAGAAAAGCAGCGCCCCCGCGGCTATCAACAGAGTCGGTACGGTTTCCGACCGACGCGTCACCCAGGAGAGAGCCAAAAAGAGCATCACCGAGATGACGATGGTATAAGCCAGCACCGGCAGGCGCATCGATTCGCGCCCCCGCCGTTTCAGCCCGGCTGCGATCCCCTGGTAGATTTGGTAACTTGTCGCCGCGACCAGCACGGCGACAATCACGGTGGGGATGTTGAGCGTTGGCCATACGTACAGGAGGCCGATGATATAGGCGACGTGAGCCAGCAAAAACGCGACCAGCCCGGGCAAAAACCACTTGTCCGGCAGCATCAAGAACACGTCTCCGGCCAATGAAAGGCTTAAGGCTATCGACACCCATACTAACAGTCGCCCCGGGTAATGCCTGTCTAGCACAACCCAGACGATCAACAAGATCATCACGGCGGGTTTGGTGATGTAGACGAGAATCTTCCATTCTTTGGTTGCGGCTATCCAGTTGATCACAGCAATAGCGAGGGCAAAGTAGAGAGTTGTATAGGTCATAAGGGTCCTTATTATTTCCACTTCTGAAAGCCGAATTGGCGCAGGGTCTGTTCATCGTTGCGCCAATTTTTGCGCACTTTGAGGCGCAATTTGAGAAAAACCTTGCGGCCGCTCATGGCCTCGATTTTCTGCCGGGCGTACATGCTGATCCTTTTGATCATGCTGCCGCCTCTGCCGATCACGATTCCTTTTTGCGACTCGCGTTCGACGAAGAGCGTCGCGCGGATGTAAGCGCCGTGCTCGTTTCGTTCGGTGTATTCATCCATGCGCACGGCGATGGCGTGAGGGACTTCGTGTTGCAGGTGTACAAGGCAGGAGGCCCGAATCAGGTCAGCGGCGATTTCGCGCTCGTAAAGATTGGTGATTTGCTCCGGGGGATAGTAGGGCGGCCCCTCGGGCAGATTCTCCATGATCAGGTCGAGCAAGTCATCCAATTGGTCGCCGCGGGCTGCGGAGATTCTGATCGGGGTCGCCTCGGGCAGCAGGTTGTGATAGGCGTCTTCCCGCTGGGTGATTTCTGTCTCTTCCAGGCGATCGATTTTGTTGAGGGTCAGAATCACCTTGTGAGGTTCGTCCAGTTCTTCCAGCAACTCGACCAGGATTCTATCTTCGGTGTGGGGAGGCATTTGGGTTATCTCCACGACGAAGAGAATTAGATCGGTGTCGTCGAGCGCTTCCGCAGCTTCTTCGTTCATGAACTCTCCCAACTTGTGGTGCGGATCGTGCAAGCCAGGCGTATCCACAAAGATGATCTGGGCATCTTGGCGCGTGAGGATACCGAGTTGCTGCTGGCGCGTGGTCTGCGGCCGCGGTGAGACGGCTGCAATTTGCTGCCCGATCAGGGCGTTGATCAGCGTGGATTTGCCCACATTGGGACGTCCCATCACCGAAACAAAACCGGAGCGGAACGAAACATCTGACAAGTTGGTCATGATTTGGCCCTTTTTGAATCCTGCCTTTGATGGTAGTATTATACTCGTTTGATCGTGACGAGCAAGAAGGTGGGGGAGATCTTAAAATTGCTTTTTTGCCCTTGACCCGGGCCGGGGGAATCAGTATAATAATCGTTCTGGCTTTAGGGCCATTTTGACGAGGTATTGATTGACCATTGTTTGGTTATCAGCATGACAAAGGGTGTTCTTGCCCTGGCTGCAACAAGCCAGGGCATTCTGTCGCGAGGTTTGCTTGGTAACCATCTAGCCAAAGGTGATATTAGGAGTAACGGTTTATGTCTCAGCTTCCACCAACGAAGTCTTACGCCAGGATTAATGTAACCACCCGGTTGCCTGATTTGATCGAGATTCCATTGAAATCTTTTGAGCGTTTAAAGACGGAACGGTTAGCTGATCTTTTTCACGAGATTTCCCCAATTGAATCTTATAACGAAGATATGCGTTTGTATCTTCCCAGCCGCACGCCCGAGGCGGAAGAATGGGGGCTGACGTATTGGTTCGAAGAGCCCAAACACACGATCGAAGAATGTGTTGAGCAGGACCTGACCTATTCTTGCCCGCTGTATGTGTCCGCTTTGCTGGCGGGGCCGGCGATCCCTGAACCGATCAAACAGACCATTTTCATGGGCGATTTCCCCGAGATGACGGAGAAGGGCACCTTCATTATTAATGGTACCGAGCGTGTCGTGGTGACCCAGTTGATTCGTTCCCCGGGCGTGTATTACGAAACCGAGGTGGATCATTCCACCGGACGCAGGTTGACGACGGCCAAATTGATCCCTGACCGGGGCGCCTGGATGGAGTTTGATACCCGCAAGCGGGATTATCTGGTGCTGAAATTCAATCGTCAACGCACGATGCCCGTCACCATTTTCTTGCGGGCGTTAGCTGCTGTTGATGATGGTTTGGATGGTACCCCTTTGCAAGAGGGCAGCGACGAAGAGATCATTGCCCTGTTCGAAGATGTGGACGACGATCCGGACCGTATGTTTATGCCCACCACCTTGGCGAAAGAGCCGGAATGGGACTTGAGTGAGGGGATCTCCGCTGCCGAGGCGGCCTTGTTGGAGTTCTTCCGACGTATGCGGCCGGGCGACCCTGCCACAATTGATAATGCCAGAGAATTTTTAGAGAATCGGCTTTTCAAGCAGCGCCGATATGACTTCAAGAGTGTTGGGCGCTATAAACTCAATCAGAAATTAGATTTACATGATCACGTGCCCATCTCCCACCGGACGATCACCAAATGGGATGTGGTTCAATTGATTCGCCGCATGATCGCGATCAATAACCGCGCCATCGACCCCGATGATATCGATCACCTCGGTAATCGCCGCACCAAAACAGTCGATGAGTTGATTCAGAACAAGTTGCGAGTTGGCCTGCGCAGAACCGAACGGATTGTCAAGGAACGCATGTCGATTCGCGACAAGGAGAATCTCTCGCCGGTTAGCTTGGTCAACGTTCGGCCCGTGGTGGCGGCTTTGAGGGCCTTTTTTGGTTCCAGCCAGCTTTCTCAATTCATGGACCAAACCAACCCCTTATCGGAGTTGCGCCATAAACGCACGCTTTCTGCCCTGGGGCCAGGGGGGTTGCACCGTCAGCGAGCTGGCTTCGATGTGCGCGATGTCCATCAGTCTCACTACGGGCGTATTTGCCCGATTGAGACTCCTGAGGGTCCCAACATTGGTTTGATTGGCCGATTTGCCAGTTATGCCAAGGTTAACGACTACGGCTTCATCGAAACGCCTTATCGGCGGGTTTTGAAGTCCCTTGAACCTGATGACCCTCGCTTGGTGGGGCGCGCTTTGCGAGAAAATGTGGCCGATCCTGAAACAGGCGAAGTCATCGCCGAGAAAGGCGAACGCGTCACGGAGGCGTTGGCGGAAGAAATCGCCGCGCTGGACCTCGAGGAAGTGTTGGTCGTTCCTTTCGTTACCGAGAAGCATGAATATCTTTATGCGGATACGGAAGATAAATTTATGATCGCGCAGGCCAATACGCCCCTGAATGAGCACAACGAGTTTGTGCGTTCGCGCGTCTCGGCTCGTAAGCGCGAGTTCATGTTGGTACTCACGGAAAACATCGATTACATTGACGTAGCCCCCCACCAAATTGTGGGCGTTAGTGCTGCTTTGATCCCCTTTTTGGAGCATGATGACGCCAATCGCGCCTTGATGGGCGCGAACATGCAAGCCCAGGGCGTGCCGTTGTTGCGCCCCGAGGTGCCACGTGTTTCCACCGGGATGGAATACGCCGCCGCGATTGATTCCGGGCAGGTTGTCATGGCCGAAGAAGATGGCGAAATCGTCTCCGTAACCGGAGAGCGAATCATCGCCAGTGGCGATAACGGCGAGAAAGTCTATTACCTGCGCAAGTACCAACGTTCCAACCAGAGCACTTGCATCGACCAACGCCCTGCTGTCGCCAAGGGGCAAATTGTCAACAAGGGCGATGTCATCGCCGATTCCTCTTCCACGGTAGAAGGAAATCTTGCTCTGGGCCAAAACGCGCTGGTCACGTTCCTTTCCTGGGAAGGGGCTAATTACGAGGACGCGATCGTCATCTCGGAGCGAATCGTTCAAGAAGATCGCTTTACCTCCATTCATATTGAAGAGCACGAAGTCGAGGCGCAGGACACGCGCTTGGGGCCCGAGGAGATCACCAGAGACATTCCCAATGTGGGCGAAGCGGCCATCAAGGATCTTGATGAAGGCGGTGTCGTTCGCATTGGCGCCAAGGTTGGCCCTGGCGACATTTTGGTAGGCAAGATTTCGCCCAAGGGCGAGAAAGAGCTTACTCCGGAAGAGCGATTGTTGCGGGCCATCTTTGGAGAGAAGTCTCGCGATGTCAAGGATACTTCTTTGCGAATGCCGCATGGCGCTCATGGCAAAGTCATTGATGTCAAAGTGTTCTCGCGAGAAGAAGGGTATGAATTGTCTTCTGGTGTTGAGACCATGGTGCGAGTGCTGGTTGCCCAACGCCGGGTGATTTCTCCTGGAGATAAATTTGCAGGTCGTCACGGCAACAAGGGAGTTGTTTCCGTAGTTGTTCCGGAGCAAGATATGCCCTACTTGGAGGACGGCACGCCGATTGACATTATCTTGAATCCTACTGGTGTGCCTGGGCGCATGAACCTGGGCCAGGTTCTGGAAGCCCACTTGGGCTGGGCGGCCCGTCGTTTAGGGTTCCGCGCTGTTTCACCTGTGTTTGATGGCGCCCGGGAATCAGAAATTGAGGCTGAGTTGGCCCGTGCCTGGATTGTCGAACGTGCTTGGCAAGCAATCGGCGAGCGCGCTTGGGAGTGGCTTGGAAGCGATTATGCTCCCCAAGCCATTGAAGATGACAATCATGTCCGTCGCCTTTATATGGAAGATTGGTTGGGCGAACGCGATTATGATGTTTACGAATTGATCACCGACGACACCTACGCGCGGCGTTCTGTCGCTCGCGAATGGTTGCGTGAGCACGATTTTGACCCCGATCAGATTTTTGCCTTTGATGATATGGATGTTCCTGTGACCGAACGAGACGCTCAGGATGAACGCGCCGTTCAGGCTTGTTTGCATCTGTGGTTGATGGCTTATAATGTCGATCCTGCTGGCCTGTCTGATGAGGAGCTGCGCAAAAAGGCCGATGAAGTCTTCCTGCGGGAAAACGATCCTTATCCCATCTTGGGCAAGGAGGTCTTGCGAGATGGCAAGACTGGTGAACGCTTTGATCACCCGGTTACGGTAGGGGTGATGTCTATTCTCAAATTACACCACCTGGTGGATGACAAGGTGCACGCTCGTGCCACGGGCCCCTACAGCTTAGTGTCGCAGCAGCCTTTGGGCGGCAAAGCCCAGTTTGGCGGACAGCGCTTCGGAGAAATGGAGGTTTGGGCGCTTGAGGCCTACGGGGCAGCTTACATCCTTCGCGAAATGCTGACGATCAAATCCGACGATGTCAGAGGGCGCGTCAAAGCGTATGAGTCGATTGTGAAGGGAGAGGAGATCGATGAGCCTAACTTGCCAGCAGCGTTCCGGGTGCTCGTCAAGGAATTGCAGAGCGTCGGGCTTTCCGTGGAGGCCGAAACAGATACCGGCGAGGTACTTCGCTTCGGCAAAGAAGAATCAGGCCGGAAACGCCCGGATATGAGCACAGGATTGCTCGGATTAGGCAGAAGAAGGTATTGACGCTGATTTTTCTGCGTGGTACAATCCTCGATTGTCGCTTGTATAGCGAAGGGCAGGCAAATCTACCCCCTGCTCGATTAACAAAATAAGTTTTTCAAAATGCGCGAGGCCATCAATGCACGAGCGATGGCCTCCGTTGTTGAGGAAAGGTTCGTAAAAGTTTTTTGGAGGCGAATGTGCCCACGATAAACCAATTAGTTCGAAAAGGACGCCAGTCGAAAGAGCCGAAGAGCAAAGCCCCTGCTTTGCAGTATACTTATAATTCTCAGAAGCAGCACCGTATCAAGCAAGATAAAGGCGCGCCTCAGAAGCGCGGCGTGTGCACGGTTGTTCGGACAATGACGCCGAAGAAGCCTAATTCTGCCCTGCGGAAAATTGCTCGTGTGCGCTTGACCAATGGCATCGAGGTGACAGCCTATATCCCTGGCGAAGGTCATAACCTTCAGGAGCACTCGATTGTGTTGGTCCGTGGTGGGCGAGTCAAGGATTTGCCCGGTGTCCGTTATCATATTGTGCGCGGGCCTTTGGACACCTCTGGCGTTGAAGAACGTCGACAGAGTCGTTCCCGGTACGGAGCGAAAAAACCAAAATAAGAATCGCTGGTTAGCAAGCCACACCGGCGATTTGTGATCTAAGAGAGCTCTTGGTACGACCGAGAATATGGAGAATTTGGATGAGACGAAATAGAGCACCCAGACGTGAAGTGGAGCCTGATGTTCGCTATAACAGCGAGCAGGTGCAATCTTTTATCAACCGTGTCATGAAGGATGGCAAGAAAAGCCTTGCCACGAGACTGGTTTATGAAGCGCTCGATATTATGCAAGAGCGTACGGAAGAAGACGCCTTAGAACTTTTTGAGCAGGCGATTGATAATGCCTCTCCCATGATGGAAGTCCGGCCGCGTCGAGTTGGTGGTGCTACCTATCAGGTTCCGATGGAAGTGGAACCGCATCGCCAGTTTGCCCTCGCAACCCGCTGGATTCTTGGAGCGGCCCGCGGCCGTTCAGGCAAGTCCTTCGCCGAACGCCTGGCCGACGAACTTTTGGATGCGGCCAAGAATACCGGCTCCGCTGTTCACCGGCGAGAGGAATCGCACCGGATGGCCAAAGCCAATCGGGCCTTCTCACATTTTAGAATTTGATCTAGGTTTCATCGATAGTAGGTTTTGATGGCTCGACAGTATCCTTTAGAGCACTACCGAAATATTGGCATTATTGCCCACATTGATGCGGGCAAGACAACCACGACTGAGCGTATCTTGTATTACACCGGCAAGACGCATCGTCTCGGTTCTGTTGATGATGGCACCACCGTGACGGACTGGATGGAGCAGGAGCGCGAGCGTGGAATCACGATTGTCTCCGCGGCGGTTTCGGCCGAATGGCGAGGCAAGCTTATCAATATCATTGATACGCCTGGCCATATCGACTTCACCGCCGAAGTACAGCGTTCCTTGCGCGTGCTGGATGGCGGTGTGGTTGTCTTTGATGCTGTGCAGGGTGTTGAGCCACAAAGCGAAACCGTTTGGCATCAAGCTGATCTTTACAAAGTTCCCCGGATTTGCTTTGTAAACAAGATGGACCGTGTCGGTGCCTCTTATGAGCGCACCGTCGATATGATCCGGAATCGCCTGGCCGCCGATCCGATTCCTGTGCAGTTGCCGATTGGGAGCGAGGATGAATTCAAGGGTGTCGTGGATTTGATCGCAAACGAATCGATCATTTGGGAAGATGACCAAGGCACAAAACCCGTTCGTGGTGACATCCCGGTTGATCTGAGAGCCAAAGCCAAGGCCATGCGCAGCAATCTCGTCGAGAAGATTGCAGAAACAGATGACACCCTGACGTTGAAATATCTGGAAGGCGAAGAGATTAACGTTGATGAATTGAAAGGTGCTTTACGGCAAGCGGTTATTGCCAATCAGTTGACGCCCGTTTACTGTGGAACGTCGTTGCGCAACAAGGGCGTTCAGCCTATTTTGGATGCTGTCGTTGCGTATTTGCCTTCCCCCTTGGATATTCCCCCGGTGCGAGGGATCCGCCCCTCCGATGAGAAAGAGGTCGTCCGCCCGGCAGAAGACTCGGCTCCCTTTAGCGCCTTGGTTTTCAAAATTGTGACCGATCCTTACGTTGGCCGCTTAGCGTATTTGCGCATTTATTCAGGCAGATTGAAGACCGGTTCCTCCGTGTATAACTCTGTCAAGCAAGAGAAAGAACGTGTCGGGCGCCTCATTCGTATGTATGCGGACCGCCGCGAGAACATCGATAATGCCTCCGCTGGCGACATTGTCGCTATTTTAGGCCTGAAACATTCCTTCACCGGCAACACCTTGTGCGATGCCGCCAATCAGATCGTTTTGGAGGACATAACCTTTCCGGAACCGGTCATTTCTGTGGCGATTGAGCCGAAGACCTTGGCCGATCAAGACAAGATTTCGGATGCCTTGCACAAATTAGCGGAAGAAGACCCGACCTTCAAGGTTCGTGTCGATCAAGAAACAGGCCAAACGATCATGTCTGGGATGGGCGAACTCCACCTGGAGGTTTTGATTGATCGTCTGTTGCGCGAGTTTGGCGTTCAAGCGCGAGTGGGCAACCCGCGGGTTTCATACCGAGAGTCGATTCAGCGGCCTGTCGAGGAGGTGGAATACCGCCATGTCAAGCAGACCGGTGGCCGAGGGCAGTACGCTCATGTCGTTCTCGCCTTGGAGCCTGGGGAGCCGGGCAGCGGTATCATCTTCGAGCAAGAAATCAAACGCGGCGTGATACCGCGAGAGTTCATTCCCTCGGTAGAGCGTGGCGTTCGTGATGCTGCTGAAGCTGGCGTGCTGGCCGGGTACCCTGTTACCGATGTGAAAGTTCGCTTGCACGATGGCTCTTTTCACGAAGTCGACTCGAATGAGATGGCTTTTAAGTTAGCAGGAACGATGGCGTTTCGGCGGGGAGTGCAGCGGGCTAAGCCTGTCTTGCAAGAACCCATTATGAGCGTGGAAATCATCGTCCCAGAAGAGCATCTCGGCGAGATTATTGGTCAAATGAATGCTCGCCGGGGCGACGTCTTGGGCATGGAAGCACGTCCAGGAAACACCCAGGCTGTTCGCGCAATGGTTCCTCTAGCAGAAATGTTTGGTTACGCGACGAGATTACGCTCCGCAACCAAGGGTCGTGGTATTTTCACCATGGAATTTGACCACTACCAAAGGGTTGCTGGCGATGTATCCAGAAGAATTATTCGAGGCGAGAAGTAATTTTCATAGATATGTAGGAGAACTTGAATGGCAAAAAAGACATTTGTACGCGACAAGCCGCACTTGAACGTGGGAACCATGG
>CAZJBA010000122.1:0-9191 GCA_964544065.1 uncultured Anaerolineales bacterium
GGATAGCCGGTCTGGGGATTCCATTGGCGAGATTGGTAATAGGCCGCAAGCATCTCAGAGAACGGAACCCAGTATCCGGCCGCGCCGCCATCCGGAAGGGGCTCCAGGAGTGCTTTGGGCAGCTTGTCATTCTCACGCCGCAAGCCCAGCCGAATGTTGATCACCCGCTTCAAGTTCCAGGCTCTTTCCCCCGCCTGAATCATCTCCTCAAGCTTATAATCCCAATTTGTGGCCGCGTTTAACAAATCGAGAACCTGATCGGAAGCCAGATTGGCAAAGAGACACATGCCCAGGGCGTTATAAGCCGTGCGCCAATCCTGGTGGCGGACGACGTTGGCAGCTTTTTCAGCCCCGGCCTGAGGGGAGAGATAGTCCATACCCAGGTCGGTCTCCACGTGGCCGATATCGACGCGGTAATAATCCGACTGGTTGTGGCAGGCGCCGCGCGGCGAGGTGGCATAAACGAGGGCCATCCCCGATCCCCCGCGCGGGTCGTGATAGGGGACTTCCAGTCCGTTGACCTGGACGGCTTCCTCTTCAGCTTGGAAATGTTGCCCCAAGGTAAGCGCGCCCTCGGCAAGGTGGGCGCCAAACCCTTCTCGGTGCGCGGTTTGTCGCACCAAGTGTTCTACTACGCCCACATCTCCCCACTTAAGCTTCAAACCGCTGGTATCCACCTCTGTGATGAGACCGTCCTCAAACAAAGTAAAGGCCAAGCCGAGGGTATTGCTCAAACTGATGGTGTCCATGCCCAAACGGTCGCAGAGTTCGCTGAGGTAGGTGATCGCTTCGAGATCGTCGATCAAGAGATTGGGGCCAAAGCCGACAATGCTCTCGTATTCCGGCCCTTTGCGTTCTCTTTCAGGGTCGTGAGGCTCCCCTTCCAGGCGAACGACCCGCCCGCAGGCAATAGGGCAGGCATGACAGGCGCTCGCTTTGGTCAAGATGGTCTCCGCCATGGTCGCGCCGGTGACCTTGGTGACGCCCTCGAAAACGCCGGAACGGAAATAACGTTTGGGCATTTCCCCGAGATAATCCAGATAATCAGCCGAGCCCGCCGTCCCAAGCTCGTTGAATAATTGGGTCAAGTTGTCGTCTCGGATGGCGAGATTGAGTTCCTTGCGCAAGCTTCGATAGCGCTCCGGATTTGCCGTTGGGATGGTTCCTTGTCCCCGCACGGCGATCGCTTTGAGGTTTTTGGAGCCCATCACCGCACCCATTCCGGTGCGTCCGGCCACGCGGCCGTGATCGGTGAGAATAAGGGCATAAGGAATGTTCGCTTCCCCCGCGGGGCCAATGCAAGCTACGCTGGCTCTGTGCTCGCCGATCTCTTCTTGGATTGCCGCCTGAGTCTGATAGGTTTCCAGCCCCCATAGATGAGCCGCGTCCCGGATTTCTGCTTCGCCATCCTGAATCCAAAGATAGACGGGTTTTGAAGCCTGGCCGGTGACCATCAGGCCGTCAAACCCTGCCCGGCGCAGATTCGGGCCCCAAAAACCACCGCAATTGGACTCGCCCCACAACCCGGTCGCCGGAGATAGGGCACAAATCATGAAACGGCTCGTCGCCGGGCCGGCTGTTCCGGTCAGAGGCCCGGTTTGGAACAACAAAGGGGCCGCGGGAGAAAGTGGACCCAACTCGGGGGTGAGCGTGTCATATAAAATCCGTGCGGCGAGGGAAGCCCCGCCGATGTAAGCACGTCTCCACTCGGAGGGGATGTCGAGGCGGTCTACTCGGCCTGTGGTCAGGTCAACGTGGATAATTGGTAAGATGGGAATCTCCGGGGGCGGGTATTAGGTGTCAGGGTGTCAGGTATCAGGAATCAGGGTATCAGGAATCAGGTAGCGGGGATCAGGTAGCGGGGATCAGGGGCCAGCTTACGGGCGCGGTATCTCTTGGCAACAACGGACAAACTCCAGAATGGTGGGAATATTGCGCATCATGTAAGGGAAATTGCCTTTGACCTTCAATTTGCGCGTCGTCAAGGCTTGCATCGGGTGCAACTCTCCGCTGAGAACGCGCTCGAAGTTTTGAAAAGGAGCTGAAAGCACGAAAGCAGCATCTTTCTCAACCGAGTCTCCGGCAAAGTATTCCACGCCGCGACATTTGCCATGCCAGAGATCGAGGTACATGATCACAGGTTCGGGAAGGGCTTCATCGGCTTGGATCAAAAACATCAGATCGCCTTCCCACTTTTTGGCGACCTGGGCATATTTTGGGTCGCCGTTTAATTTCTCTTCTAAAGCGTCTAACCACTCAGAACTGGGAAAAAGATAAGCCATGGAAAGCCTCCTTGGGTACGAAATAACATCCAAATCAAGTTTAACACAAAATGATCGAAACTGGAGCAGGCAGGTATGTTCTAAGCCAACATACTGAATCTTTCAGGTTTTACATTGACAAATGTCAGGCCAAATGTTATCCTTCGCTGCCGAGACCGACTGGTCGGTCTGTTAAATTCAGCACAGAGGAACGATGACGAAATCCAATCAAAAAAACACGCGCCAACGCATTTTAGAAGCCGCCCTGGAGCGATTCGCCCGGGACGGCTACCACGACACCAGCATGGCCGATATCGTGCGCCAAGCGAAGACATCCAAGGGCGGGATTTATTTCCACTTCCCCAGCAAGGAAGAGATTTTTCTTGGCCTGGTCGACGAATTTGCCAACATCCTGGAAAATCGGCTTGATACCGCCCTGGCCGAAGAAGAAAGCGGCGTTCGGCGGGTCAATGCCGCGCTGAATATTTGTGTCCAGACGTTCAACCAGTACAAAAAATTGGCCAAAATCTTCTTGATTCAGGCCATCGGGCTGGGAAACACGTTCGAAGAGAAGCGCCGCCAAATCCACCAGCGCTTTATCGAAATTATTCAACGTCATCTCGATGAGGCAGTTGAGGAAGGCAGTATCGAACCGATCGACACCGAAATTACCGCCTATGCCTGGATGGGCGCCATCAACGAGGTAGTCATCGCCTGGGTGTTGACCGGTCAGCCCGACCCCGCCGAGGCCCTGCCGACGTTACGCACGATTCTGCTGCGCGGGATTGGGGTTGAAGAAGAAAAAATTCAACAATTGGATTCATAATTCCTAGAAAAGGAACCCAACCTATGTCCCATAAAAAAAGCATCCTAGCGATCAGCTTGATCGTTATCATCCTGAGTTTCGCCCTGGGCGCTTGCGGCCCCAAATCGGAACCGGCCACGTTGAAAGTCGCCCTGCTGCCGGTGTTGGACACCCTCTCGGTCCATGTGGCCGCAGAGGAAGGTTACTTCGAAGAGCAAGGCGTCCAGGTGGAAATCATCCCGGTGGCTTCTGCCCCGGAGCGCGATCAACTCGTCGCCGCGGGCGAAGCCGACGGCATGCTCAATGAGATCGTCTCCACCCTTTTCTACAACAAAGACGATGTCCAGGTACAAATCGTGCGCACCGCTCGCGCTGCCACCAGCGAAGCGCCCTTGTTCCGCATCTTGGCCGCCAAAGACAGCGGTATCGAAAGCGTCGAAGACCTCAAGGGTGTCGAGGTCGGCATCTCCGAAGGCACTGTGATCGCCTATCTGACCGACCGGCTGTTGGAAGCGGAGGGTTTCAGCGACGATGATATCGCCACCATCGCAGTGCCCAAAATTCCCGACCGCTTGGCTTTGCTCGGCTCCGGTGATCTGCAAGCAGCGATGCTGCCTGACCCCGCCTCTTCGCTGGCAATCATGAACGGTGCCGCCGTCGCCATCGACGACACCCGCCATCCCGAATTTGGACTGAGTGTGTTTTCCTTCCGCAAAGATGTCATCGAATCCCAGCCGGAAGCGATCGAGGCCTTCCTGGCTGCGGTCGAACAGGCCATCGCCACGATCAACGCCAACCCGGAAGAATACGCCGATCTGATGGCCGAAAAAGGTCTTGTTCCCGCGCCGCTGGTGGGTGAGTACCAGGTCAACCCGCTTCCCACCGCCAGCGTGCCCAGTCAAGCCCAATGGGACGACGCGGTGGCTTGGGCGCTTAGGGAAGGCCTGATCGAAGCGGAAATCCCCTACGCCGAGTCGGTAACAGCCGATTATCTACCCTAAAGTTGATCAAACTATATTTTGTACACGGATGAACACGGAAAAACACGGATGAAAAGTTTTAAAAATCCGTCCCTATCCGTGGAATCCGTGTACCTGTTTCCATCTCGACTGAAATAGAACACTCCAAGACAGTTATGCTTCAAATCGAAACAATCCATTTTTCCTACCCCAACCAGCGCCCGGTCTTTGAGGATTTCTCCTGGCGGGTTCAACGCGGCGAAACTTGGGCTGTGTTGGGCCCGTCAGGATGCGGCAAAACTACCTTGCTCTATCTAGTCGCAGGCTTATTATTTCCCCAGGCTGGACAAGTGCGCATCAACGGGGAAAACCTGACCCGGCCGCGCCCCCACACCGGTCTGATCATTCAGGAATATGGTCTATTGCCCTGGGCTACGGTACGCGAAAATGCTCAATTGGGATTGCGTCTGCGAAAATTTTACGGGGCCGATGGGATTCACGCGCCCCTGGATTTTAAACCCACCCTGGATGTGGGCCCATGGTTGAAACGCCTGGGCATCCTTGCCCAGGCCGAAAAATATCCCGGCCAGATTTCCGGCGGGGAGCGTCAACGCGCCGCCATCGCCCGGACGCTGGCCCTGGAGCCTGATCTGTTGTTGATGGATGAACCCTTTTCGTCGCTGGACGCACCCACTCGGGAGGGGCTCCAGAACCTGACGCTGGAGATTCAGGCCGAGCAGAATCTCACCTCGGTAGTTGTCACCCACACAATTGAAGAAGCAGCCATGCTCGGGGAGAAGATTCTCCTGTTGGGGCAGCCGCCCAACACCGAGCCGCAGATCTTACCCAACACCAAAAGCGGCAGCTCCGCATATCGCGGCAGCGACGCCTATTACGAGATATGCCGCCAACTGAGAGAGCGCATGCAGGAACAAAAGGCCGCATGACCATGAAACGCCGTGACGTACTCTTCGCCGCCCTGACGATCCTTGTGCTTTGGCAACTCAGCGCCTGGCTGATCAATGCGCCCATTTTGCCCATACCCCTGGAAGTGTTTGTCGTCTTCCCGCGCGAACTCGGCGATGGGCTGTTCGCCCATTTCGCCGTCAGCTTTTGGCGCGTGGTGGCCAGCACTGGCTTAGCGATTGCTTTAGCCGCTCCGGCAGGTTTAATCTTGGGGCAATCGCCCCGGTTGAACACCATCTTCTCTCCCCTGATCTATTTGCTCTATCCCATCCCCAAAGTGGTACTCGTGCCCATCTTAATATTAATCTTCGGCCTCGGCGACCTGCCCAAAATCTTGATCATCTTCATCATTCTCTTTTTCCAAATCTTGGTGCTGGTGCGCGATCAGGCTGCCAGCCTGCGCCCAGAATTGATCCAAAGTGTGCGCAGCTTGGGCGCGGGGCGACGGGCTCTGTTCCGATTCGTTTACCTACCCGCCAGCCTTCCGGCCATCCTGACAGCCTTGCGACAGTCCGTGGGCACAGCAGTGGCCGTTCTCTACGTGGCGGAACTCTTCGCCACCCAGCGCGGCTTGGGATACTACATCTACCTGAAAGGCAGCACCCTGTTCGACTACCCGGCCATGTACGCCGGAATCATCGCCATGAGCCTGCTCGGATTCGGGCTTTATGTTTCGGTTGAATGGCTGGAACGAAAATTGTGCCCCTGGCAAACAATAGGTGGAATCAAAAATACCTGATCCGATAACGGTAACCCTGCTCCACTAAAAATAACTGCCGCTTCATGCTGAAATCCTGCTCACGCGTTCCCTTGGAGACCAAGGTGTAAAAGTGCGAACGACGCTTTTTAGGGCGCAATATTCGGCCCAAGCGTTGGGCTTCCTCCTGGCGCGAACCAAAGGTACCGGAGACCTGGATCATCACACTAGCGTCGGGCAAATCGACAGCAAAGTTAGCCACCTTGGAGAGTACCAACACCCGAATCTTTTTTTGACGGAAGGCAGCGTAAAGTTCTTGCCGCTCTTCGTGTTTGGTCTTCCCCGTGATGAGCGGCAGGTCTAGGGCCTCAGCGATGGACTCGAGTTGGTCTATATAGAAGCCAATCACCAAGATACGATCATCGGGATGGTTGGCGATGAGCTGCTCGACCAACTCGATCTTGGCGAAATTCTCGGCCGCGACGCGAAAACGCGCCCGCTTGTCGGCATGCGCGTACTCGACCTCGACCTCCCGGGGCAGAGGGATGCGATACTCGGTGCAATAGGCTTCGGCGATGTAGCCGCGGTTTTCAAGCGTCTTCCAGGGCACATCATAACGCTTGGGGCCGATCAGGGCAAAAACGTCATCCTCTTTGCCATCTTCGCGGATCAAGGTAGCCGTAAGCCCCAACCGCCGCTTGGCCTGGATTTCCGTGGTGGCCCGGAACACGGGTGCGGGCAGCATGTGTACCTCGTCGTAAATGATCAAACCCCAATCGTGATCAGTGAAGAGTTCCAAATGCTCGAAATCGTCCTCTCTGGATTGGCGGTGGGTGAGCATCTGGTAGGTGGTCACCGTGACCGGTTTGATCTCCTTTTGCAAGCCGGTGTATTCGCCGATGTCACCGGGATGAATGTGCGACTTGGAGATCAGCTCGCCCCGCCACTGGTGCACAGCCACATTATTGGTAGCGATAATCAACGTGTGCATCGAAACTCGCCCCATGGCGCCGATGCCAATAATGGTCTTCCCCGAGCCGCAGGGCAGCACAATCACCCCGCTGCCGCCCGTGGGTCGCCCGGCTTGGTAAAAAGCCTCCACCGCGTCCTGCTGATAATCGCGCAACTGAAAAGGGTGTCCGTCCAAATCCACCTCGCGCAGGGAAATCTCGAAGGGAGCGCCCGGGGCATAACCACAAACATCCTTAACCGGGTACCCAGCTTTCACCAAAGCCTGCTTCACCCGGCCACGCGCCCCTCTAGGGACCAGCAAACTTCCCTCCCCCAACACACATCCGTTTTCCGACCAAAAAGACTCTAACCTCTCATCGTGCTGAAGGTACTCGAAAATATACTCGTCCTCCACCCTCAGCTTCAGTTTCTCCTTCGAATACGGTTCCAACACCAACTTGCCATAGACATGGTACCACTCCCGCATGTTGAACAGGACGGTATCGGGCAGACTGTATTTTGCATACCGGCGTAGCCCCTCCGTGATCTCCGCAAGAGGGATTTCGAGCGCGGCCGCGTTCCACAGCGAGAGCGGGGTGACCCGGTAGGTGTGGATGAATTCGGGCGATTTGACCAATTCGGCGAACCCGCCTAAAAAGTCACGGCAGGCGGTGTACTGCGGGTGCTCGACTTCGAGCAACATGGTGTGATCGCTCTGGATAATCAGCGGGCCGGGGTTGCTCATACCACCTCTTCCACCTCGATCTCGAAATCCGCGCGCATGGTTTCTAAGGTCTCTTCGACCTGTGCGTTGTACTTTTTCGAATAGGTCAGGGTGCGTTGTTCGGAATCAGCCTTGATGGGACACCGTTCGGCCACCAGCGCTTTGCGGGTTCTCTTGAACAGTTCGGGATGGGAAACGTGGAGCACGATGGTGGTCCTCCGTTGCAGGGTGACGGCTGGTTTACTTTCCTGAACGGCAGTTTCTGATTCCGTGGGGAAGGCGGTACGGACTCGTTCGGGGAGGGGATCAAACATGTCAGTGGGATGCTCCATCCAAAAGGGGGCACGCTGGGCGCGCTCGAGGCGGGTGATCAGCTTTGCTGGTGAGTGCACAACCCGGAGGTTGGGCGCGACCTGCGCCACGGTGAAATCCTCCACCTCGGGGAGCTCGTCATCGCCCTCGAAAAGGGCAAACCCGTCATAGAGCGTAAACACATCCGTGTGACCGGCCCACTCCTGAAGCTCGATGCGGATATTTTGGGGCAGCGGGCGTCCGGTCAGCGTTTCTAGATACGCTAACACGTCCAACTCTTCATCCTCCAGCAACGTTTTGGCCACGCGTTCTTTCCGGAGCTTCAACGTGAATATTGTGGCCGGCTCGGAGCGCTTTTCAGAACGCTGCTCGGCCAAGGTGGAAAGCTGCTCGATCAGCGTCGCCGGATAGAGGGGAGATTCAACCACCACCTCGAAGTTTGGCTGCACCGTCACGTTTGGCTCGGGCAATTCGCCATTCATCACCTGGTGGAAGTGCTCCCGAATCCGGAAGCCCTTGAGTACACCCCGGGAGGGAAAGATGTCCTGCTGCGGTTCGGGATCGTAGGCCACATCGACATAATGGAGCAACAGCGGAATCCCCTCCAAAAAGCGCTCGACGTAACGCCCCTCCACCCGCTCGAAGGCATCTGGATCCTCTTCCGAGACGGTGTGATCTCGATCCCAACGGCTCTCCCCTTCGTAGAAGTTGCCATATCGATCGGTGTTTTTCCGCCCATACTTATCGGGAGGGAGTTGCTCTGGGATGAGAAAGTAGCGATGCTTGTGTTTCAGGTACTCGACCAGCGACTCGACGCTGTACCACGCCCCGGCCTCCCATTCTTGTAACACCTCAACGAGAAATTCCCGAATGGGAGGGAACTTCAAGGCAGACATCACCCCCGTCGCCGAGCCCCAACTTTGAAATCTGTCCAAGCGCCCGCAAATGCTCCAGTTATAGAATTCGTTACCGGTGCTGACAAGCAAATCCTCGAAAATGAGTTGTTCCTGTTCCAGCGGAGATCGCTCTGTAAAAGCTCGATATTTTTTCTCCTGCACGATGACGTAATTGTCGCGATACGATGGCGAACGGCTGGTGTAGCCCAGGTATTCCCCCTCGGTGTCGTAGTTTATCAAGCCCAAGTGCAGCGCTAACCTGTCCACATAATCCAGCCAATGGGAATAGCCATTCCGTTCGATTTCAGCCTGGGCGGCCTCTGTATCCGTCATGGCTTGAGCCAGCCGCCGGTTATCGGCCTTGCTCAAACGGTTGGAGCGCACTAATCGCTTGACTTCTCGCTCCTGGGCGTATTTGACAAAAACGTGCAAATCGCGCAACAGGTCGAGGTCGTTGCTGTACACATCTAAGTCAGAAATGTCGATGCTGCTAAGTTGTTTTTTCATATTCTCTCTTGGGATGGTTTATTTTTTCAGGAAAAGTAGTTGACGCTTTCGCCCGATTCATCGCGAAGCACGCCCTGTCTCTCGTTCCTACGCGCCGCTTTTTTTCAACCGCT
>CAZJBA010000123.1:0-2453 GCA_964544065.1 uncultured Anaerolineales bacterium
CAACCGCTTCGTGAGATGGTCTTGACAACATAACCAGCTTTGCTGACGATTTTCTCAATCTGCGGCAATTGCTCTTTCGGAAAGGCGATAAAGTCATTGGGCAGTGAGAGCATGGTGCTCGGGTCAGAGAAAGCGCGCTCGATTTGCACCTTAAGGCTGAGATCATCAATTTTGGCGATGTAGAGATTCTCGTGAACGATTTGCTGCCCCCACCGTGTCTTGACTTTCTGAAGGACGGTTTCAAAAGCGGGGACATTTGCCTCCAACCACAGTGTGATTGGCAACTCCCATACGTCAGGGGTAGCCCACCCCAGTTTGATCAAATCCGGCTTTGCGATCAGGTTTCCATCCTTGACATCGAAGTACATCATGCGATTCAATTGCTCTATTTGGGGGTAGGGTATGCGCTCCAGATCTACCTTCACGGCCTCTTCCTGAGGGGTCAGATAAGCCGCGGGCGCTAGGGTTTCATCATCGCTGGTGGGCTCCGGAGGGAGTGGCATGCGGTAATAATTTTCCCCGTCCACGGTGTGCTTGGCCAGGATGCCCTCCTTCCAGCCTGCCTGACAAAGTTTCTCCCCGGAGGGAAGATTGCCCCCAAAGCAAAGCATTTTTATGGGTGTATCAAGTTGGGGTGGGCGAATCCATTCATTCGGTCGCAGTTGGGAAAAAATTAGACTAACCGCCTCAATAAGAGCAAGCGTGACCTGATCAGGCATCCTGGTGATAGAGAAATGAGCTTCCCAGCGGGCAAGCTGCCATTCCTGCAAGAGCTTGGCCTGAAAATACCGTTTTCCAATCATCAAGTTCCCATCAGAGAGGGTCAACGCGTAAGAAGAGTCTTGGGAACCCTTTTTTGGGGTCAATATTTCGGCCAATTTCTTCCGCAAGACCGTCTCGCGGCGAAGAACACCCTGCCCCTCAAAGCGATGCTCAGCACTGACCATGGAAGGCAAGAAGGCGCTGAATTTAGGTGGGAAGCGAAAGCGACGTCGATCCATTTTGGTGTCGCCGGCACCCTCTTTCTCGGCAAAGAGCAAGATGCCTTTGCGGATCAACTTCGTGCGCACTTTCTTGAAGGTGGGTTTGTACTGCTTGGTGAAGGTGCCGTAATAATACTTCTTTCCCGTTCCCGCGTGCCCGTAATGGCGGGCGAAGAAGGTGATATCCACCATCGCGTTTCTGGCCTTCAGCAGATGGAGCAGTGCAATTTCCTCTGGGTGGAGCGTGGCCATTACCTCTTCGACGCCGATTTCTGAGAGTAGAAAATTCTCAAATACCGCCCGGGAGGCTTTCTCTTTCTTCGAAAAGCCTCTCGCTTTGGCAATCGCGTTGACATCCGCGTTGCTCAATTCTTCGTGAACCATTTTCGATCGCATGTGAGAGATATTCATGGCGTGTATTATATATGAGGATTCCCGCCTGGACAAAGTGAGTGGTGGAGGTTATTGGCCAGAAAGCTCGTCCATTAAAGCACGCAAACCCAACACGTATGACCGCCAGCCAAATCCGCTGATGCTGCCCACACAAACGGGCGCGATCAGGGATTTGTGGCGAAACGATTCCCGCGCGGCCACATTGGAGAGATGCACTTCCACGACGGGGATCTCGATGGCCGCAACGGCATCGCGCAAGGCCACCGATGTGTGCGTATATCCGCCCGGGTTGAAGACCACGCCATCATGTTCGTGCTGAGCCTGGTGCAGCGCGTCGATCAAATCCCCTTCGTGATTGGATTGAAATGTGGCAATCTCACACCCCAGCGTTTCCTCCAGTTCAGCTAGGGCAGCATCAATATCTGCCAATGTGCGCGCCCCGTAAACATCGGGCTCGCGCCGGCCGAGCAGATTCAAGTTGGGGCCGTGCAAAATGAGAATCGAAAATGGTGATTCAGGGTTAGGCATTTGGGGCCTCTCCACAAAAGAATTTACAAATCATAAAGCGAAAAACTTGTCACGCAAATCAGGGATTTCAACACCAACGCGCACCTCCCCAATCCGCAGTGGCAGCGCAAACCGTACCGCCCGACGAGAGCGCTTTTTATCCATTTGCATCGCCTTGAAGATGGCTTCACGATCCAGATGAGCAGGAATCCGTATGGGCAAGCCCAGACCGCTCAACAGGGAAGCGATTTTGTCAGCAAGTCCCGGCTCGGCCAGGCTTATCGCTTCCGCCAGTTTCGCTTCGGCAACGATGCCAATGGCAACCGCTTGCCCGTGCTTGATGTGATAGTTGGATACCGCTTCCACCGCGTGGCCAATGGTATGGCCCAGGTTTAGGGCAGCGCGCAGACCACCTTCATAGGGGTCCTGTTCGATGATGTTAATCTTGACGGCCACGGCCCGGCGAATGATTTCGTCCAGACCTGAGAGATTTTGGAAATTTATCAGATCCTTGCAAAGATCAAACAAGACTGGATCGTCAATGACCCCATGCTTGACCACTTCGGCCAT
>CAZJBA010000123.1:2553-7464 GCA_964544065.1 uncultured Anaerolineales bacterium
CCGCCCAAGGCCAAGACCAAACCACCCCGTTCCAATCGATGCGCTAAAAAGGCATCCCACAAGGTTTGCAGGGTGGTGATATTTTTGTGTTCTTCGCCGGGTGGGAAGGTGACCAACTTAGCACCGTGTCCGGCTTCGCCCAACATCGCCAAAACCTGATCGGCGTACAGCTCGGCAACGGTCTCATCGCTGACCAGTATCACGGGACCATCTGGCTCTTGCGCAGCAACTAGTTCTGGCAGGTGGGCTAATCCATCTTTCTGAACCAACACCCGGTAGCCCGCGCCCATCGCCTGAGGATAAAATTGACCCGCTGCGATTTGGATTTGGCGGAGAACGTCTTCAGGATCAAGACCGTCGGTGTCAATTTGAACATCGAACGAGCGATAATGCGCCTGTCGCTCTTCCAGCAGGGTGCGCAGTTCCGCCTGGCGATCTCCGGTGAGGAGAGGGCGGTCATCGGGCGTGCTGGAGACACGCTCGGCCAGTGTTTCGGAGGAGGCCATTAGGCAAATCACCCGTCCGGTTTGTTGGACAGTTTCCCGGTTTTGGGACGAGAGCAGCGCGCCGCCTCCCAGCGAGATCACGCCGGGGGACGCGGAAACAGCTTCCAATAAAGTTTGAGTCTCCCTCTTCCGGAATCCAGATTCCCCTTCACGGTCGAAAATCTCGGGAATGGGCATCCCTGCCTGGGCTTCGATTCTTTCATCCAAATCAAGGAAAGGGAGCTGCAATCGCCGGGCCAAGTTACGCCCCAGCGTCGATTTGCCCACCCCGGGCGGGCCATACAAAAAAACTGCCCACTGTCCACAGCCCACTGTCCACTGCTTCATTTGGGCCACCAGGTGTGAGGGGCATCGTCCATGGGCAGGTCGTCGAGGCGGGCGCGGCGCAAGGCCTGGAAGCGGGGTTTCATCTCGGCGAGAGAGTCGCCACTCAGTTTTTCGATCAGGGCGTCAGCCAACACGTAGGCGATGACGCTCTCGACGATGGGCACAGCGCGGGGGACAGGGCAGAAATCGGAGCGCTCGTATTGGGTCGGCGTGGGCTTGCCACTAGCCAGATCGACGGTGTTTTGGGGAGTCAGGGTGGTGGCGATCGGCTTCATCGCGGCGCGCACGACCAACGTTTGGCCGGTGGTGATGCCGCCTTCCAGGCCGCCGGCCCGATTGGTGGGGCGAGTGAGTGATTGTGAGTCAGGCTTAAGCTGAATGGCGTCGTGGACCTGGGTTCCAGGCAGACGGGTGTTCGCAAAAGCGGGGCCAATTTCGACGCCCTTGATGGCCTGAATGCCCAGCACGGCCGCACCCAGGCGTGAATCCAGGCGGCGGTCCCAGTGGACGTGCCCCCCCAATCCGGGTGGCAGGTTCAGGGCCACGGCCTCGATGACACCGCCGAGGGTGTCGCCGGATTCGATCACAGCTTCAATGGCGGCGATCATCGCCGCGCTGGCCTCGGGATCAGGGCAGCGGACCTGGCTCTCTTTGGCTTGCTGGAAGCGAGTGGAATAATCAAAATCGCTCAGGTCGGCATCAACATCCCCAATGGAAACGACATAGCCGCCGACTCGAATCTCGAATTCGGCTAAGAAATGCTTGCAGACCGCGCCAACGGCGACGCGAGCGGCCGTCTCTCGGGCGGAAGCACGCTCCAGGCTGGGGCGCAAATCACGGTAGCCGTACTTGATCGCCGCGGTCAAATCGGCGTGACCGGGGCGCGGCGTGGTGAAAGGGGGAATCGCCTGTCCGAGCCACTGTTCGTGGTTGCTGTTCTCGATGCGCAGTGCAACCGGCGCGCCGGTGGTGAGGCCATCCATGACCCCGCTGAGAATTTGAACCTGCTCCTGCTCGATGTTCATGCGCGGCCCGGCGCCATAGCCGCGTTGGCGGCGAGCCAGCTCGGGGTTAATATCATCTGGTGAAAGCGGCAATCCCGCGGGCAAACCTTCTAAAATAGCGATCAAGGCTGGGCCGTGGGACTCACCGGCAGTGAGAAATCGTAGGGGCATAGGAATCAGTGGATTAGTGTCGATTTGCGTAAGCTGCGGGGCGGATTTGACCCGAAACATCCTTTGCAAGTCGCCGAATGCCCCAAAATCGCGCCGTTTACTCTCGAGGCGTTAGCCCCATCAGCTTACGCGCGGTTGGGCAGCCTTTGCATTTTATGCGGCCACTAATTTATCGAGCCGATTACTCAATTCGCGTTGATTGGTTTCTTGAACGGTTTGAATTAGAACTTGGGCGCTTTTTTTGTACGCTTCACTAGATAAGTCTATCAGCGTTTCACGATCAGGCTTATATTCAAATATCATCACTAAAGGTGCTTCTTCAACATACCCTAAAGTCATTCCAAGCATGATATTTGTTGCCATTTTGAGATTGTCTTCTGTCAACTCACGATCATTGTATGCACCGTGAAAAATATGCGCTCCATGAGGTATCTCTGCCGACAAAGTGGAATTACTAATTTCGCGAGACAAAAAACTGCTCAACCGTTCCAAATTTTTATCCGTTGTACTTTTACTTCGTTTCGCCATAGTAATTATCCTCATATCTTTTCCGATAAGAACGCCTGTTCCGTTTTATGTCTTCAATTGCCTGTGTTAGAGCAGTGCCCTTATCGTCCGCAAACTCCGTCGTTTTCGTCTGCTTGCCAAAAGGCGACATGACATCACGATGAAAAAAGCCGTGGGCTTCGTCAAATCGAACGATTGCTCGCCATCGCCCGTCAATATAGGCTTCATACTGAATTACGATAATTGCCTCAACTTGTCCGTGTTCAATTACAAAATGGACGCGTAAACGGTCAAGTCCTGTCTCAAAGTCTTGTATCTAATGTTTTTCACCCATAGATAGAACGCAATGTCGAACCGACTCGCACTTTCCATTATCAGTAACGCACCAGCATTATACCAAAAGCCTTGTCCTTCACGGACAGTTTTTAGCAATATCGGTCTGCCCAACAGTGGGTTGGGGATCAGTGGATCAGTTACCTGATTCCCGATTCCTGGCCCCGATTATGCCGCGAGTTCTCCAATTTGCCAACCCCGATTAGGAAGGATGAATGAGGAATTAGGAATGAAGAATGGAAGTGACTTTCCTGATATAATCTCTTTGCAATCATCAAACACCAATGGAATAGAACGCGGAACACGCGGATACAGTGAATTTTCGCAGATAAAAACAGAAAAAATCCGTGTAAATCTATCAAATCAGCGTTATCCGTGTTCTATTTTCCTCGTAAGACTATAACTCTGCGCAACATTTTGCATTCACTCCCTATGCTTCCAACCGTTCATGCCCGCGAAATTCGTTATCAGGACCCCTGGCTGGCTTTTCAACCCTTCGCCAACGATGATCACGCCATCTTGCTGGACAGCGCTCAAATTACCGACCGTTTGGGGCGCTACTCCTTCATCGCGGCCGATCCCTTCCTGACCCTGCGAAGTAAAAATGGGACCATTCAAGTGGGAGATGAACAACTCCAGGGCGATCCCTTTAACGTGTTGAGCCAACAATTAGACCGTTTTCCCCTGGCCCATCGGGCCGGATTGCCTCCCTTTCAAACCGGCGTGGCCGGATACTTCGCCTACGATCTGGCCCACCACCTGGAAACCTTGCCCACCCCCGGCGAGGACGACATGGCCTTCCCCGACCTGATTCTGGGCTTTTACGATGCCGTCATCGCCTTCGATCACATGCAAAAACGAGCCTGGATTCTGGCCAGCGGCTACCCCGAGACCAAGGTCACGGCGCAAGCAGCCCGCGCCCAGGCACGCATCCAAGTCTTCCGCGCCAAGGTAGACACCGCGCCACACCCCACCCCTATGGTCCCCTCCCCGACTTCGGGGAGGGGACGCGAGCATCGCGAGCAGGGGAGGGGTCATGCTCCGCCCCCAAATAATACGTATCCGTTCTTAAATGCTTCTCTGAGCACTACCCAAATCGAATCCAACTTTTCCCGCCCGGCCTATGAATCCGCCGTTCAACGGGTTATCGATTATATCTACGCGGGCGACATCTTCCAGGCCAATATTTCCCAGCGGTTCCGGGCTCAACTCTCCACCAACGATTCACCTTTAGCCCTGTATCATCGCTTGCGGACGATCAACCCGGCCCCCTTTGCTGCTTATCTCGATTTCGATGACACCGTGATCGCCTCGGCTTCGCCAGAGCGTTTCCTGCTGCTGCGCGATGATTGGGTCGAGACGCGCCCGATCAAGGGGACGCGGCCGCGCGGCGCCACGCCCGAAGAAGACCGCGCCCTGGCCGATGAACTGCTCGACAGCGAAAAAGACCGTGCCGAAAACGTGATGATCGTCGACCTGCTGCGCAACGATCTCTCCCGCGTTTGCCAGGATCACAGCGTCAAGACGCCCGAGATTTGCATCCTGGAGAGCTTCGCCACGGTGCACCATCTGGTTTCCACCGTGGAAGGTCGCCTCAACCCCGGCGCCGACGCCGTCGATCTGCTGCGGGCGACCATCCCGGGCGGCTCGATCACCGGTGCGCCCAAAATCCGGGCCATGGAAATCATCGCCGAACTGGAACCAACCTGGCGCGGTCCCTATTGCGGCAACGTCGGCTACATCAGCTTCAGCGGCGACATGGATACCAGCATCGTCATCCGCACCTATGCCATCCGCGGGGACCAGGTCACCTTCCAGGCAGGCGGCGGCATCGTGGCCGACTCCGATCCCGCGGCCGAATATGATGAGACCATCGACAAAGCCCGCGCCTTGATCAATGCGCTGGGAAAACAGCCGGGGAATCAGTGCATCAGTGGACCAGGGAACAGTTGATCAGGGAGCAGTGGATCAGGGAACAGTAAATCCGTAACCTGATCCCCATCACCCGATCCCTGACACCTGACTCCCTGGTACCTGATACCTGGTACCTGACACCCGACACC
>CAZJBA010000123.1:7564-9166 GCA_964544065.1 uncultured Anaerolineales bacterium
ATCCCTGACACCTGACTCCCTGGTACCTGATACCTGGTACCTGACACCCGACACCCGACACCTGATACCATGCTCCTCCTAATCGACAATTACGACTCCTTCGTCTACAACCTGGCCCGCTATGTCAGCGAGTTGGGCTGGCCGCGCCAGGTCGTGCGCAACGACGCCATCAGCCTGGACGACATCGAAAGCCTGAACCCGTCCCACATCATCATTTCACCGGGACCTTGCACGCCGGACGAAGCAGGCATCTCCAACGCGGCGATCGAGCGTTTTGGAGCGACCTTTCCCATTCTCGGCGTTTGCCTCGGCCACCAATGCATCGGCCAGGTCTACGGCGGTCGCGTCGGGCGGGCCAGACGTCCCATGCACGGCAAAACCACGCCCATCGAACATAACGGACAGGGCGTCTTCACCGGCCTGGACTCCCCGCTCACCGTGACCCGCTACCATTCCCTGATCGTCGAGCGGGCCGGGTTCCCCGACCAACTAACCATCACCGCCAGCAGCCCGGACGGCGAAATCATGGCCCTGCGCCACCGCCAGCACCCGGTCGTGGGCGTGCAATTCCACCCCGAGGCGGTCCTGACCAAAGGCGGCTACCAACTGCTGCGCAACTTCCTCGAGCAAAATGATCTATCTTAACGGCCACCTGCTCCCCGACGAACAAGCCCACATCAACCCCGCCGACCGCGGCTTCCTGCTCGGCGACGGAATCTTCGAAACGATGCGCTCCTACCAGGGACGCATTTTTCGCCTGGATAATCATCTGGACCGACTTTTTTCTGGCGCTGAATTTTTGGGGATTCCGGTACCGTTGTTGAGGGATGAACTGGCCCGAGGGCTATCAGCCACCCTGGAAGCGAATCAACTCTCCAACCGGGGAGCCTCCCTGCGCCTCACCTTGACGCGTGGTCCCGGACCCCGCGGCCTGAACCCGCCTCCCCGCCCCCAGCCGACCCTCCTGATCACCGCCGCATCGTTAAGCCAAACAAACTTCCCTCCCGCCAAAGCGATCCTCGCCAAAGACATCCGCCGCAACGAACATTCCCCCTCCTCGAAGATCAAATCGCTCAACTACCTCGATAACATTCTAGCGCGCCGCCAAGCCGACCAAGCTGGCGCCGATGAAGCCCTGCTGCTCAACACCGCCGGAAACCTGGCCGAAGCCAGCACGGCTAATCTGTTCATCGTCCGCGAGGGCACGCTGCAAACACCGCCGATCAGCGACGGCGCCTTGCCGGGAGTCACCCGATCCGTGGTGCTGGAACTGGCCGCCAAGCTGGGCATCCCCGCCGAGGAAATATCGATCACACACGATGATTTGCAACGCGCCGAAGAAGCTTTTCTGACCAACAGCATCATCGAGATTCGTCCGCTGGTGCAGGTGGAGGGTCGATGGTTGAGGGATGGGGATGTGGGGGAGATTACGCGGGCATTCCAAAAGGCGTATCAAGAAGTAGTGGGGAGTGGAGAGTGTGGAGTCAATGTCATTAAGTAAGTGTCACAGAGCGCCGATTCGCTCTGCGTCCCCACAAGGGGGAAGTGCTCTGGAACGCCTTTTCAGTTCCAGAGTGTATCGAAATCAAGCGGATTGAGACG
>CAZJBA010000124.1:0-9138 GCA_964544065.1 uncultured Anaerolineales bacterium
GCACAGCGATCCGTGTTCCATTTCGGGTTCTTTTACTCAGACCCTGAACGGTTACGAATTTTCTACAACTTAGTGAATCAGGAGATCAGGAAACAGGGATCAAATGTCAGTAAATTGGTCAATTGATCTCTTGACTCTCGGTGCTAATGTTCTACTAAGGGAGTGTCCACAAACAACTCCGTATTCAAGACCCGAAGGGTTTTTAGAAAGACGCCGAAATTCGACTATTATTCCAGAAAATTTGCGCTGATCAACCCGATTACTGGGAAAACCTTTCAGGTCTGACCAAGCAATACTACGAAGTTATTCACGGACAGTTCCTAACTTAAAGGAGGCAAGATGTTAAAACCTTATATTACCAAAGCAATCAAGGGGCAAAACCTGAACGTCGAGGAAGCCGAAACGGCCATGAAAATCATCATGACCGGACAGGCAACCTCGGCTCAGATTGGCAGCTACCTGACAGCCCTGCGCATGAAAGGGGAAACCGTCGCTGAGATTACCGGCAGCGCTCGGGCGATGCGCGGTGTGGTCAACCGGGTGCCGGTAAAGACCAACGGCAGTGCCTTGATCGACACAGCCGGGACAGGCGGCGACGGAGCTCACTCGTTCAACATCTCGACAACGGCGGCGTTTATCATCGCCGGGGCAGGCCGCAAAGTGGCTAAACACGGCAACCGGGGCATATCCTCCCGGTGTGGCAGCGCTGATGTGTTGGAAACGTTGGGCGTCAATCTTGACCTGTCCCCGGAGCAAGTGGGCTTGTGCATCGATGAAATCGGCATTGGCTTCATGTTTGCACCCAAGTTTCATCCGGCCATGAAACATGCCATCGGACCCCGCCAGGAGTTGGGCCAGCGCACCGTTTTCAACGTCTTGGGCCCACTCACCAACCCGGCCGGCGCTACGCATCAACTTATCGGTGTTTTCGACCCCGCGCTGACTCATCCCTTGGCGAAAGTGCTGGGCGAACTGGGCGGTGAGGCTGCATTTGTGGTCCACGGCCACGGCGGGTTGGACGAGTTAACCACCTCGGGTCCAAACCGGGTCAGTCATTTACAGAATGGTCATGTCACCACCTTCGAGCTGAACGCCGCCGACTTGGGCCTGCGGCCGTCAAATGGCGAAAACCTGCGCGGCGGGGGTCCCGAGGAAAACGCCCGAATCTTGCGGGCGATCCTCACAGGCGAAGATCAAAGCCCACGCCGGGATGTGACGCTGCTAAACGCTGCCGCGGCGCTGTCTGCTGAGAGCGGTGATTTGGCGGCGGGGTTAGCCGCAGCGAGAAAGTCGTTGGATAGCGGCGCGGCGCTAGGAAAGCTAGAAGCGCTGGTGGAGAAAAGTCAGAAGTACCAATAAGGGCTGCAGAATGATGAATTTATTAAGACTTCGGAAGTCTTTGGACACCAAACCATTTGACTAAATTAGGTTGAAAACAACCAAACTACCCTTTCGCAAACCAACATTCGAGACTTCCGAAGCCTATATCACCCTTAAGAATTATCTTGAAGCAAATCAAGCGAACAACCATGAGTATTCTGAACGAGATTTTTACGCATAAGCGTGTTGAACTGGCCGCGGCAAAGGATGCCAGGCCTGAGGTCGATGTTGAGCGACAAGCTATGGCGACTCCCATCCCGCCGGACTTCGTCTCAGCTTTACAAGATCAAGCCAAACCCGCGCCGCGGCTGATCGCCGAGGTCAAGCATCGCTCACCGAGCAAGAGTTTCTTGCGGTCCAACTTTGATCCCTTGTCCCTGGCTCAGACCTACGCCCGGAACGGCGCGGCGGCCATCTCGGTGCTGACCGATGAGAAATATTTCGGCGGCTCGCTTGACCATTTGAGCCAAATTTCTGCCTTTGAGTTTGGTCTTCCCTTGCTACGCAAAGACTTCATCTTTGATCGTTATCAAGTATGGGAAGCCCGGGCCGCGGGTGCCAGTGCCGTGCTCCTGATCGTGGCTATGCTCGACCAAAGCAAATTGGAGACGTTGATCGCTACTGCCACCGACCTGCACTTGACCCCCTTTATAGAAGTGCATAGCCAGTCTGAACTCGACCGGGCTCTTTCAGCTGGTGCACCTGTGATCGGGATCAACAACCGGGATTTAAACACCTTCACCGTTTCGCTGAAAACTACCCTGACCTTGCGTTCTTATGTCCCCAAAGACGTTCCCCTGGTCAGTGAAAGTGGCATTCATACGCCTGAGGATGTGGCTCGCCTGGCCGTCGCGGGTGTGGATGCCATGCTAGTCGGCGAGAGCCTCGTCACGGCGGAAGATGTGGGCGCGCAGGTGAGGAAACTGACGAATGCCGAATGATGAACGCTAAATGAGAATTAAAATATGTGGAATCACCACCTTTGAAGACGCGCTCGCCGCGGTGGACACCGGAGCTGACATGCTGGGATTTAATTTTTACCCCAAAAGCAAGCGTTACATAACGCCCAGAGTCTGCGCCGAGATCCAAGCTGAACTGCGGGCCTGCAGACGATCGGCGATAGCAGTGGGAGTGTTTGTAAACGCCCCCTACAAGACGATCACGAAAATTATGAACAAATGCGCTCTAGACCTGGCTCAACTGCACGGCGATGAGTCCCCAGCTTTGCTGGAAGCACTGGGAGAGCGGGCCTTCAAAGCAATCCGGCCGCGGTCGGTTGCCCAGGCGTTAGCAGCCAAAAAGGACTATATCTATCGAGAGGGGGCACCGACGCTGTTGGTAGATGCTTATCACCCCGAAGAATACGGCGGCACCGGGCAGACCGGCAATTGGGCCCTGGCCCGAGAGCTGGCTTCCGATAATCCCATCTTTTTGGCCGGAGGCCTCCATCCCGGCAACGTCCATGTAGCCATCGAGGATGTGCGACCTTGGGGAGTCGATGTAGCTTCAGGCGTGGAATCCAGCCCCAGGGTGAAAGATACCCAAAAAATGAGAGACTTTGTCCACGCCGCGCGCCCAGCCTAAGAAAGTTTGCAGGTAACAAGTTGGCAAGTTACAAGTGAGCAATTATGAATCAAAAAACGAATCAACAAACAAATCAAAAGATGAAATTTGGCCATTACGGCGGTCAATTCGTTCCCGAAATTATCATGCCCGCGTTGCAGGAATTGGAAACTGCCTTCCACAAAGCTCAAACCGATCGCGGGTTTCAAGTCCAATTGAACCACCTGATGAAAACATACGTTGGCCGCCCTACGCCGTTGACCTACGCAGTTCGTTTAACCGAATACTGCGGCGGGGCAAAGATCTATCTCAAACGAGAAGATTTAGCGCACTCTGGCGCCCACAAGATCAACAACGCCCTGGGACAAGCTTTGCTGGCCAAACAGATGGGTAAGCGCCGCATCATCGCCGAAACTGGCGCCGGACAACACGGTGTCGCCACGGCCACGGCTTGCGCGCTGCTCAACCTGGAGGGAATTGTGTATATGGGCACCGTAGATATGTCCCGGCAAGCACCCAATGTCTTCCGGATGAAGCTGTTGGGCACAGAAGTGCGCCCGGTAGAAAGCGGCTCAAAAACGCTGAAGGATGCCATCAACGAGGCCATCCGCGACTGGGTCACCAATGTGAACGATTCGCATTACCTGCTGGGGTCGGCGCTGGGGCCGCATCCCTATCCCACGATGGTGCGCGAGTTCCAGGCGGTGATTGGACAAGAGGCCCGGGAGCAAATCCTGAAGCGGGAGGGCAAGCTGCCCGACGAGATTGTTGCTTGTGTAGGCGGTGGCTCCAACGCCATTGGGATCTTTCACGAATTTCTTTCTGACAACGAGGTTAGCCTGATCGGCGTTGAAGCCGGGGGCGAGGGCATCGACGGAGGCAAGCACGCTGCTCGCTTTGCCGACCCTAAGATGGGCCGTCCAGGTGTTTTGCACGGTTGCTATACCTATTTACTCCAAGACGCGGACGGCCAGATCGCCTTGACCCACAGTATCAGCGCCGGGCTGGATTACGCCGCCGTGGGGCCAGAACACACCCATCTGCGCGAGCTGAAGCGGGCTGACTATACTTACGCCACCGATAAGGAAGCCTTACATGCGTTTCAATTGTTGTGCAAGCTGGAGGGCATTATCCCCGCACTGGAGTCAGCCCATGCCGTCGCCGAGGCCATCAAGCGGGCGCCCAACATGCCACCGGAGAGCATCCTGATGATTAATCTCTCTGGGCGCGGCGACAAGGACCTGGATACCGTCACACAGGTAATGGGTGAAGATTTTGAAATGGGATAAAATCTGTCACGGAGAAAACATGAATCCACCAATCAACCAAATTAGGGGAGCATTTGCCAAAGGACGGGCCGCTTTTATGCCCTATTTCACCCTCGGTTACCCAGATTATGAAACCTCCCTGGAAATTGTCCAGGCTTGTGCCGAAGCAGGGGCCGACCTGATGGAAGTGGGGCTACCTTTCTCAGACCCCCTGGCCGATGGTCCCACGATTCAGCACAGCACCCAGATTGCACTCAAAAAGGGGATGACTACTGCTCACTGTCTGGAAGCGGTAGGGGAGCTGCGTGCGCGAGGCGTGAGGCTCCCGTTGATGTTAATGGGATACTACAACCCTCTCTTGGCCTACGGCCAACGCCGCTTCGTCGAAGAAGCCGCCAACGCGGGCGCAAACGGATTTATCATCCCCGACCTGCCTCCGGAAGAAGCCGGAAAACTTGAAGAACATTGCCACCAAAAAGGATTAGGATTGAGCTATTTGCTGGCCCCCAACAGCCCCGATCAGCGCGTCCACCTGCTGACGCACCGCTCCAGGGGCTTCACGTACCTGGTCTCGGTCACGGGGACGACCGGTGCCCGGGAGGCATTATCACCAGACCTGAGATCATTTATCCAACGGGTCAGAACCATCGCCCCAACCGATATGCCCCTGGCAGTCGGTTTTGGCATCTCCACCCCGGAGCAGGCGCGGGCCGTGGGTCAACACGCCGATGGCGTCATTGTCGGCTCAGCGCTGATTAACGCCGTTCATCAAGCAAGCGATCCGGTCAAAGCTGCCGGAGCGTTTGTGCGTAGAATGATGAACGCAGAAAGATGAATGCAGAATGGTGAAGGATATTGCCTTGCATTGCATAGTATGTCTGGCTTAATCTTTACGCTCTAGGATTTGTAAACATTCCGAGACATCACGAGCGGTCAAATCCAATTGTAAGGGGGTGACGGAAACATAGCCGCTCTTGAGAGCGCCAAAATCAGTGCCGTTTTCGCGAACGCCGGTAGGAGCCTCCCCGCCGATCCAGTAATAAGGACGGTCACGCGGGTCCTTACGGCGCACCAATTGATCCCGGTACACTCGTAATCCCTGGCGGGTAATTTGCAAGCCCTTGATCTCTTGCTCGGGCAAGCAGGGCACGTTGACGTTGAGGACGGTCTCATCGGGAAAACCAGCTTCCAATAAAGTGGCCACAATCTCTCGGGCAAAGCGGGCAGCGGGGCCATAGTCGATCGTACCGAGGTGATTGTCAGGTGAATCCAGAGAAAACGCAATTCCGGGGACATCCCAAATGACCGCTTCCATCGCGGCGGTGACGGTGCCCGAATAGGTCACGTCATGGCCGACATTGGCGTTGGGATTGATCCCGGAGACGACCAGATCGATCTCTTCTTCAACCAGGCCAAGCAGGGCCAGGGCGACACAATCGGAGGGCGCGCCGTCGCTGGCCACGGCTGTACTGCCGTCATCAAGTTGAACGTCTTTCACTCGCAGGGGGCGATGCATCGTTTTGACATGTCCCGAGGCCGACCAGTTGTGGTCCGGTGCCAGGACGGTCACGTCACCCACCTCGCGCATTGCCTGCGCAAGAGCAAGCAAACCGGGAGCGGTGACGCCGTCGTCGTTGGTTACAAGTATATGAGTCATGAGAAATATTATAACGGAGAAACAAAACTCCGGCATGATGGTACAATCCCGTGCCTATGAAAAGAATCCTACAAAGCGTTCAACACGAATATCCGCCCCAGTTCTGGTTGTTGTTCTGGGGCATGTTGCTGGCGACCGCCGGGGCGAGCATGATCTGGCCCTTCTTGATGATCTATGTCAGCGAGAAATTGGCCCTGCCGATGACGTCCGTAGCCAGCTTGATGACTCTCAACGCGGCGACGCGCTTGATCGCCTCGCTCATCGCCGGGCCGGTCACCGACAAAGTCGGGCGTAAAATCACCATGATCGTCGGTCTGGCCGGGATGGGCGTGCTCTATCTAGCGATGATACCCGCGGAGACCATCGCCGCTTTCGCCGTGCTGATGGCACTAAGGGGAGTCTGCAACCCACTCTACCGCGTCGGCGCCGACGCGATGGTCGCGGATTTGATTCCCTCCCGTCAACGAGCCGATGCTTACGCCTTGACGCGTTTGAGCAAAAACGCTGGCGTCGCTCTGGGGCCAGCCGTGGGCGGGTTTGTGGCCACACAATCGTACAACATCACATTTGGGGTCGCTGCGGGCGGCCTGATTGCTTTCAGCCTGTTGATGATCATCTTTGCCAGAGAAACACTACCATCCGTGGAACAGGGAAAACAAAGCCAACAAACGACTTTAGAAAGCTATGCCCAAATTTTCTCCGACAAATCCTTCATGGTCTTTGTCGGGGCGTTCACGTTGGTTCAAACCGCATCGGTCATGGTCTGGATTTTGCTCAGTGTGTACACGAAGGAAAATTATGCTGTCCTGGAGAAACAGTATGGTTTCATCCCCATGACCAACGCGTTGATGGTGGTCACCTTACAAGTTTTGGTCACACGCCAGACAAAACGTTATCGATCTCTCCCCATCATGGGACTGGGCGCGCTGTTTTATACCGTTGGAGTCACCAGCCTTGCCTATGGGACCAATTTCTGGCATTTCTGGAGCAGCATGGTCGTGGTCACCATCGGGGAATTACTCATCGTCCCCACGGCGACGACGTACACGGCCAATCTGGCGCCGCCGGATATGCGCGGCCGTTATATGAGCATTTTCTCGTTGACCTGGAGCGTGGGCACCGGAATCGGCCCGGTGGTGGGAGGCTACCTGAACGATACCATCAGCCCCCAGGCGATCTGGTACGGCGGCGGTTTGATCGCCCTGGCAGGGGCCGTATGGTTCATCATCCAGGCGTTCACAAAAGAAAAAGCTCCGGATGTGATCGAACCATCCGAAGCTTGAAGTTGGGACGGGTATAGAACCCATTCGAAAAACTTCTACTCTAAGGCTTTCTCCATCAATTCTTGGATGTGGGGCAACATCGAGGCCGGGTCGGGGTGGAGACCTTCGATCAGCAGGGCGCTGTCGTAAATTTGCTCGATCACGACAGCGCTCAAGCCATCATCAGCGGTCATTTGATTCAATTTTGCCAGGACAGGATGACGGGGGTTAAGCTCCAAAACCTTCTTGGGAACTTCGTAGTCGCGATCCATCAAGCGGTAAACCCGCTGCATCTCTTGATTCATGGTCCCTTCGGGATCGACGAGGCGGGCGACGGAGTCGGTCAAGCGGTCGGTCGTGCGCACGTCGGTGACCCGTTCGCCAAGCTGGTCTTTGAATCGGGCTACAAGGGAGGCAAGCTCATCATCGGGAAGCGGCTCGGAAGCAGAATCCCCTTCCGGTTCGCGGTCACCAACCGGCAAGTCCAGATCAGGATCGGCCACGTTCTGGAGCTCAAAATCAGCATACTCACGCAATCCCATCAACATGAACGAATCCATCGGATCGGTCCAGGAAATCACCTCATAATTATGCTTGCGGAAATAATCCAGGTGGGGGCTGCGGGCCACGGAACCAGGCTCATCGCCGATGATATAGTAAATCTTTTCCTGGCCGTCTTTCATCCGCTCGACGTATTCATCCAGGGACGTCCAGGCTTGGGGGTGGGTGGTGGTGTGGAAGCGCACCAAGGGATAGAGCTTCTCGCGGCCAAATTGATCCGAGGCGATGCCCTCCTTGATGAAGGGTCCAAAGTTGCGCCAGAATGTGGCATAGGTTTCGGGTTCGTCATCGGCCAGACGTTCTAGCTTTTTGGTGATCTGGTTGGTGAGAATCTTCTTGATGCGGGCGATCATGGCGGTGGCCTGAACCGACTCGCGGGAAACGTTGAGGGGCAAATCCTCAGAATCGACGACGCCCTGCATGAAGCGGTAATAAGGCGGCAAGAGATCGGTGTTGTATTCCTCGATAAGCACCTTGCGGGCGTAGAGCTTGAGGCCGTCCTCTTTGCGCAAGGAGAACATGCTCCGTTCGGGCTTGGCGGGCAGATAGAGCAGGGCAAAAATGCGCAAGGGGGCGTCGGCAATGAAATGCACGTGGATGAGCGGGTCTTCCATCTCCAGGGTGAGATGCTTGTAAAACTCGGTATATTCTTCCTCTTCAACCTGGTCGGCAGATTGACGCCAGATGGCCGTTTGGCGGTTGATCTGCTCTTCGTCGTCGCCGAGGTAAATGGGGTAGCGGACATAGTCGGAATGGGTCTTGACGACTTGGCGCAAACGGTCTTCGCTGGCAAATTCTTCGGCGTCTTCGTCGAGTTTGATCTCGATCGTGGTGCCGCGGTCTTCTTTTTCGGCGCTGGCGACGGTAAAGGTGTCCTCGCCGGTGGCGTACCAGGTTGCGGCCTCCGCATCGGGCTGATAGGAGCGCGATGTCACCCGCACCCATTCAGCGACCATGAAGACAGAGTAAAAACCGACTCCAAATTGGCCGATCACATCGGCGAGTTTGTGTACATCTTCGCCCTCTTGGGCCGCTTCCATGAAAGCGCGCGCCCCGGATTGGGCGATGGTGCCCAGGTTGGTGGTTAGCTCGTCTTGGGTCATACCGATGCCGGTGTCGCTGATCGTGATGATGTTTTCATCTTCATCGACGTCAACGCGAATTTCCAACTCAGCGTCGGGATCAAGGACATCCCGGTCGGTGAGCATGACAAATTCCATTTGGGTCAGTGCGTCGGAAGCGTTGGAAATCAACTCGCGCAGGAAAATATCTCGCTCGGTGTAAAGCGAATGAATCAGGATATTGAGCAGTTGCTTGATTTCAGCCTTGAAGGCAATTTGTTGTCCGTTTTCAGCCATAAGATTCCTCCTAGTTTGTCGTATGCGTTTCGGATGATATTCTTTTTACCATACCAATGTTAAAACTACGTAAGAACGCGCCAAGGGCC
>CAZJBA010000125.1:0-9134 GCA_964544065.1 uncultured Anaerolineales bacterium
CCATCGGTTATCGAAATCAAATTGGTGGGGATGTAGGCAGACAAATTTCCCCGCTGAGTCTCGATAATAGGCAAAGCGGTCATCGAACCGCTGCCAAACTCTTCATTCAATTTTCCGGCCCGTTCCAATAAGCGAGAATGCAAGTAAAACACATCGCCCGGGTAAGCCTCCCGGCCCGGTGGGCGCCGAAGCAGCAAGCTTAACTCCCGATAGGCGTTAGCGTGTTTGGTCAAATCATCGTAGACAATCAAGACATCGCGCTCATGGTCCATCAGATATTCTGCCAGGGTGCAACCGGCATAAGGAGCAAGATAGCGCAAAGCGGGGGGATCATCCGGGGCAGACATCACCACGGTTGTGTATTCAAGAGCGCCGTGCTCGCGAAGCCTGCTGATCACATTCAAGGTGGACGATTTCTTCTGACCGATGGCAACGTAGATGCAGGCGACATTAGCGTCACGCTGCTGCAAAATGGCATCCACAGCAATGGTTGTCTTGCCGGTCTGGCGATCACCAACGATTAATTCACGCTGGCCGCGGCCGATCGGGACCAAAGCATCGATCACCTTCCAGCCAGTTTGCAGCGGCTGGTAAATTGGCTGGCGGCTGATAATCCCGGGGGCATCCCGCTCCAGCAATCTGAAATCCGATGGTTTCGGTGTTTGGCCGCCATCCAGCGGATCTCCGAGAGGGTTGACCACCCTGCCCAACAGGTTCGGCCCCACGGGAATACGGAGTCGTTTACCCGACGTGCGGACCACATCACCACCCCGAATCCCCTTATCCGAGCCGAGCAAGATCACGTCCAATTGGTGAGGGTCCAGGCTGAAGACCAGCCCGCCTACCCCTGTGGGGAAGGTGACCATCTCCTCGGTGTGCACGCTGGGCAAGCCGGAGAGCGTAGCGACGCCATCACCGACATGCAAGACCGTACCGATGTCTTCGAAATCGACACGGCTCTGAAAATCGTCGGCGGATGTCTCGATGGACTCGATGATCAAGTCCATCGGGCTCTCGGCACCGTGCTTGAGGGTGAATTTCTCTTTTAGCTGATCAACTATCTCCGCGCTCTCGTGCCTGAGTTCAGCGATCTGGTCATCGATCATGCCGCGCAGATCTTCGATCGAACGTGGTTGCGTTTGTTTTTGAGTTATAGATATAGTATCGGCTTGATCGTGAAATTCGTCGGCGGAAGCATCGATCGAATCAATCATCTCCCCGATCGGGATTTCGGTATCGCGCTCGGGAGTGAATTCTTCCTTCAGATGATCGAGCATCTCCGCGCTTTCGCGCCTGAGTTCAGCGATTTGCTCCTCGCGAAATCCACGCAGGTCTTCAATCGAACGTAGTTGATCTTGATCTTGTGAATCAGGCATGGTTTAGCTTTTCCCAGAGAGAATCCGAAGCGGAGTCGAGAATACTATCCAGTTTGGCGGCAATAGAATTGTTGATAACGACATCACCAACCCGAACGCTCAGGCCACAGATCAATCTGGGGTTCTTGTCGATATCCAGTTCGACCTCGTCATCAACGAGGGCATTCAAGGTTTGCATCAACTCACGAATCTGGTTGGCGTCAAGTTCCTCAGCTGTTTCGACATGTACCGTGGGAAAGCGCTCGTCCAGCGAGCGGCGAATGGTATCGACCTGATCCATCTCGCCGCTTCCAAGCTGCCAGATACGCTCATTGAGTTCATCGACAAGGCTGTCATGGATCTGATCAGAAGCAGTCTGACGAATCACCTCGGTGCTGATTTTGCGGATTGCAGCGACGAGATCATCCATATGGTCACTGATGGCCTTTTCTTGCACCTGGCCTGCCTCCGACGAAGCTGCTTTGAGAATCCGTTCCGCTTCCTCTTGGGCATTTTCGATCGTACGGCGCCGAATCTCCCCCATCTGATCTTGAGCATCGCCGAGCATCTCTGCGATATACTCATCGAGGTTACCCAAACGCCGATCGAGCTCAGCGCGCAAATCCTCGGCTTGCTCAAGCTTTCGTTCGATTTCTTGCTTGGTCTTGCGCTTTTCCGCCTCCCGAGCCTTGATGCCGCGCATAATTGGCTTAAAGAGCAGATAATACAAAAGCGCGGCAAGAACAAGAAAGTTGATGATCTCAAAGACGATCGTAGGAATGTCTATATTTAGCATCCTCTTACCTCATTCATCTAGAAGAATCGGTCGAGCAGCGGATTGGCAAATAGCAAGATCAGTATGACTAACAGCACATAAATTGCTGTTGATTCGAGCAGCGCCATGGCGATGAGCAGCGTGGTACGCAAATCGTCGGCCGAATCCGGTTGGCGGGCGATGCTTTCCAACGCTTTCTCGACAGCACGCCCCTCCATCAGGGCTGGCATGATCGCACCAAGAATGATACCAATACCCGAGACGAGAATGGTGACAAGCGTGATTAAGGTTCCAGGATCCAATTGAGCCATTGTTTACTCCTTTCGTGTATGGTTGGACTCTACATGATTGCTTAGAAAACTACTCTGCTCCTAGTTCAGCAGATTCTTTCTTCGGGGGAAGACTGGTAGCGATATACACCGATGCAAGAGCGGTAAAAATATAGGCTTGGAGCAGCCCTGTGAAAATGCTGAAGCCTTGCAGCGGCAGGGGGACAATTAAGGGCACGAGCATAAACAAGATCCCGATGATGATTTCAGCACTGACGACGTTCCCAAAAAGACGGATGCTCAGAGAAATCGTCCGGCTGACCTGGCTGACGACTTCCAAAGGGAGCAGGAAGATCGGCGAAGCGAGACTTTTCAGATAGGAAAACAAGCCCATTATCCAAACGCCGTAGACGTGCACAGCGAAGAAGACGACCAGGGAGAGAGCAATCGTCGTGTTGATATCGCTCGTCGGTGACATCACCCACGGTAATAGCCCCATCATGTTACCTATACCAATAAAGAGGGCCAGCGACCCCAGCAAGGGGAGAAAGGGATCTGCCGGTCGGCGCATGATATCGGAAACGAAGTCGTACAGAAAGGTAACGACCATTTCCAACGCCGTCGGTCTCAACCGCCGAATGATGAAGACTATGATCGCAATCAAGGCCATCATCACCCATGTTGAGATCACCGTATCACGCACGGGAATGCCAAAGATAGTGAATATGACTTGTGGAAAAACATCTTCCATAGATTAACTCCTTTTCGATTCTTGCTCCGGATGAATCGGCATCATCCGCAAAGAGAAGATGCCGAGCCAACGAAAGAGCATCAACCCAGCGAAGGCGGCCAAACCGGGAACAATTCCTTCGAAAAGCGCATTTGCAAGCAAGGCTGCGCTGAGAACCCAGCGCAGCAGCGCACCACCAATCACCATTCTCTTGGCCCTTCGAACAGACTTCGCAGGCAATTTAACCACCACGCGACGCTGAGACATCCAGATTACCAGACCGGCAATACCGCCAAGCAAAAACCAGGACAAGAAGGTCATCGCTTGTCAGGCCCTTTCTCCTTCTGCTCACGCCGATGCTCTTGGCGCCTAAAACGCTGAATCAAGCGCAAGAGATTGTAATACGAAACCATGACACCGAGTGTCAACAAACCCAGCGTAAACAAATAGCCTGTGGCCAGCCAACCATCCAAGGCATGGCCAACCAGGACACCCCCAAAAATGGGGATCGCCAGGTCCCACCCGATGGACAGAATGCCAAATCCTTCCCGCAACAACACCGGCACGATCTTCTTCTCTTCCGGATTTCTCTGAGACATGCCTAACGATCCTCTTGCAGGCGTTTTTGCAGCTTTTCGGTGAGCTGATCCTGCCTGGTAGGATGTTCAGATCGGGATTCCGCCAGGTCTGGCTGCTCGGCGAATCCGCTGGTGTAAATTGTGACCTGGTCGGCCCGGACCTGCAAGATCCCAGCCCGGAGATCGACCGATTCAGTGTAGCGCTTCTGGCCAAATTCCACCGCGCCGGTGCGAGTTTCCGCGATCAGAGGATAATGGCCAGGATGGATGCCAATGCTGCCCCCGTCGATTAAGGGGACCCGCACCTTGGCGATACCATCGGTCTCCAGCAGCTTGCTTTCCGGGGTGATTAAGAGCAATTTCACAATCTTTCTTCCTGTTCGGCTTCTTCTTCCATTTGATGCACTTTTTCAAGCACATCGTCGATCGTGCCGGTCATGTAAAACGCCTGCTCCGGAATGTGATCGAAGCGGCCTTCAAGGATGCCGCCAAAGCCGCGCAAGGTTTCTTCCAAACTGACATATTTTCCGGGCATATCCGTAAACGGTTCGGCGACAAAGAATGGCTGGGTCAGAAATCTTTGGATCCGGCGCGCCCGCAAGACGACCTGACGGTCCTCCTCGCTGAGCTCTTCCATGCCCAGGATAGCGATCACATCCTGTAATTCATCATATCGTGCCAACAAGGCACGCACGTCACTGGCGATGCGATAATGATCCTCGCCGACGGTTTGCGGGGAGAGCAGGGTGCTGTTGGATTGCAGCGGGTCGATGGCGGGATAAAACCCCTGGCTGGCCTGGCGCCTTGAGAGTACCGTGGATGAATCCAGGTGGGCGAATGTGGCCACAATGGCAGGGTCAGTGAGGTCGTCCGCAGGGACGTAGACCGCCTGCACGGAGGTGATACTGCCCTGGTTGGTGGTGGTGATCCGCTCCTGCAAGGCGCCCATCTCGCTGTCAAGGGTGGGCTGGTAGCCGACGGCACTGGGAAGCCTGCCCAACAACGCGGAGACCTCCTGCCCTGCTTGGATATAGCGGAAAATATTGTCGATGAACAGCAACACCGGCCTGCGCTCGTAATCTCGGAAATATTCGGCCATCGTCAGGGCGGTCAGCGGGACGCGCAGACGCGCTCCCGGGGGTTCATCCATCTGACCAAAGACCAGGATGGTATTATCGATCACGCCGGAATCGCGCATCTCCAGCCACAATTCGTTGCCCTCCCGGATCCGCTCTCCTACCCCTGAAAACAGAGCAATGCCGGAATGCTCTTGAATGGTATGCCGCATCAGTTCGATCATCAGCAATGTTTTGCCCACTCCGGCCCCGCCAAACAGGCCGATTTTACCTCCCTGCGGATAGGGGGTCAGCAAATCGATCGCTTTGATCCCGGTAATGTAAGGCTCATTGATCACCCGCTGGACGGGCAGTGGCGGCGAATGGGCGTGGATAGGATGTTGGGCGACTCCCTCAACCGGCTCGCCATTGTCGATCGGCTCGCCGAGAACGTTGAAAAGACGCCCCAGCGTCGGCTTCCCCACCGGTACCTTGATCGGCGCCCCGCTATCGGTGATGGTCAGGCCGCGGCGAAGCCCTCCTGTCGCTCCCATCGCGATGGTGCGAACAGCATTGGCATTGAGATGCTCCTGCACCTCCAGAACCAACGTTTTGGCACTCTCGGTCTCCAGGTAAAGAGCATTGTTGATGCTGGGCAAATTGCCATGAGGAAAGTTAACATCAACGACAACACCCTTCACTCGAGTAATCTTTCCCTTGTTTTGCTTCATGCTAATTCCTCGGCGTAAAATTCATCCTACTGTTAAAAGGCGGTGTGCTCACTCACATCTTCACAATTATATCAGACCAGGCAAATAAACCTTCACATCCATGCCGCAACCAACGCCAAGCGCAAAATAGATGTTTTAGCGCCGCATCGTTTCCAAGCAACGGCTCAGCCGCTTGATCGCCACCGGCGAAATATGTCTGGGCAGATTGGCGGATCAGCGCCAGGGGCAGCAAATCCAGGTCGGGATTGCCCATGCCCAGATCAACGAATCCAGGCTGCAACGTGAGTTGGGTGATCGGCAACGGGGTCATATCACCAGCCCCAATTTTTCTTTGGCGGGCTTCTGAATGGTGAGACTGAGCAGGGAGAGCATGATGCAAATTCCGGCGGCGACGAAAAGGGCAATCTGGTAGCTACCGACAGAATCACGGACAAAGCCAAGGGGAATCGGTCCCAGCGCAGCCCCCACCACCCCGGCGGTCGTCGCATATCCATAAATGCTGCCCAGATTCTCCCGTCCGAAAAAAGAAGGCCAGACAACCGAACTAAGCGTACGGGCGGCCCCATTGGTAGCTCCGAGGAGGATGCCGAACAAAAAGGCTGAGACTGTACCCTGAAGATACTGAACCAGAAGCAAAGAACTGGCTTGCAAGAGCAGTCCAAGCGCCAATAAAAACCGCAGAGGAATGTGATCGGTGAAAAAACCGGTCGCCAGGTTGGCAACTGCGGCCGCCAAGGCGACCGGCACAAACACGGAGGCAGCTACCGCAGCATCGAGGCCGCGGTCGGCAAACATGCTCACCAGGTGGAAAAACAAACCCGTCGAGAACATCGCAAAAGCAGACAGCCCGACCAATATAATCCAAAAGGCACGCGTCCGGATGGCCTCCTGGAGACTCCAATTTTCTTCTAGGACAGCGTTCGATTCATCGCCGCGAACATCGGTGCCAGCGGAGATCCCGATTCCGTCGGGGTTGAGACCATAATCTTCGGGATGGTTTCGAAACAAAAAGAATCCCAACGGGGCCATCAGAAACAAAAGCACCAATCCAAGAATGGCGTAAGCCACACGCCACTGGAATGCTGAAATCAAGGCATAGACCAGGTTCGGAAACGCGCCTATACCCAGCAAGGCCACCAAAAGACCGGAAATCCCCGAAATCAGACCGCGCTTACGCACCCACCACTGGTTGATGACAGTCTGGCTGACCAGGCCAAGGCTGCCTTGCCCGAGCATGCGAATAAAGATGAATCCAAGCCCAAGCATGAAGGCATTTTGAACGAAGCCCATATAGATACAGGCCAAACCAAACAAGACGGCGATCCAGGTAACCATCGCCCTCGAGCCGCGCCGGTCGATTTGTCTCCCCCAGAAGGGCAAGGAAAAGCTCCCCACCAGGGTGCCGATCGAGTAGAGCGTGCTAACAAGGGAGCGGCTTATGTTCAAGTCTGCGATGAAATGTTCGATAAAAATCGAGACGGTATAGGTTTGTCCGGGACTGGTCATGATGATTCCCAGCGTTCCTGTGGCCATAATGATCCAGCCGTAAAAGATCGGTGTTCTGGTAATCCAAGTCTGTTTGGGCAGATTAGCTGGACTTACGTCCCCTGGGGTGTTAGGCTTTCTACTCGAGTTCAAGAGTTTTCTCCTTGCTATGGGCTAGAATAGGTTCGGTTTAGCTATCTCAACTGCGAAGCCAGATTCTAACATCTTTTTCCCATGGTGTGGCCATCAGGAGAACGCGACCAAACCTTACCTATACCGAAGGCTTTGAGGTAAGATTAAGCTGTTAGCATCAAAATTAGTAGGAAAAGGATGAAACCAAATGGTTGAAAAATCGATCTTGAAGGTCCAAAATCTGACCCTGACCATCGGCGAGAGACGGATTCTCGATGATTTGTCTTTGCAATTTTGGCCCGGCTATGTCCATGCAGTCGTGGGGCCTAATGGCGCCGGAAAGACCGCCCTGGCCAGCACGATCATGGGACTTTCGGGATATACGGATTTCGAGGGCGATATCGTTTTTGAGGGAGAATCTCTCAAAGACCTGAGCATCGACCAGCGCGCTCGTAGAGGGCTCACCTTAACCTTACAGGAACCGGCCCGTTACGAAGGCCTCCGGGTGGAGAGTTTTCTGCGCGCCGGAAACGGTGCCCACCCTGATGACAAGATCCGTTGGTCACTCGAACAGGTTGGCCTTGATCCAAGTGATTATCTCCAACGAGCGGTGGACGACACCCTCTCCGGGGGCGAACGGAAAAGGATCGAGGTCGCCTCGATCTTGATGATGGAGCCAAAACTGGTCATCTTGGACGAACCGGATTCCGGCATCGATGTCGATGCACTCACAAAGATTTTCAGCGTGATCGAATATCTCAAGAAAAAAGGCACCACCGTCCTGCTGATCACACACAGTTCCACCGTGCTGGAAAGAGCAGATCACGCTTTTCTGATCTGCTGCGGAAAGCTGGTCAAAAAGGGCGTCGCGGCCGAGATCATGACATATTTCGGAGAGAGGTGTATTCCTTGTGACACCAAGAATCAACCGGGATTGGAGATAAGCGATGAACAGAGATGAATTGATCGACGCCCTCTACGAGAGTATCGGCGAAGCCGGCATCGTCGAGCCGAACATTGCCCACATCGAGATTCATGGCAACGAAGTTCTTGGCGTTCATCTGGTGCCCGGTTTGGAGATCGAAGCCGAAGAATTTTCTGACAGGCTCGAGGTCAAGATGAGAGTTGAGAAAGACCACCAAATCGATCAACCGGTCAGGATTTGCTTCGGTCTGCTGGACCCGAGCGGAAGCCAACAAATCGACATGCACATCCAGCTTGAGCAAGATTCTCGTGTTGCGGTGTTAGCAAGTTGCACCTTCCCCAACGCGGTGGACGTCTTCCACGGCATGGATGCGGTGATTGAACTGGGCAAAGGGGCCGAATATATTTACCTGGAGCGACACGTCCACGGCCCAGATGGAGGCGTGGAGGTGATCCCCAGGGCAAAGGTCTATTTAGACGAAGGAGCCAAATTTCGAACCGAATTCGAGTTGGTCAAAGGCGCCGTCGGCAAGATCGATATCGACTACGAAGCGGAATGCCAGCGAGACAGCATTCTGGATATGATCGCTCGGATCAGCGGGCGCGGCGATGACAGGATCGCGATCAACGAGAAAGCCCATCTGCTAGGCGAAGGTGCCCACGGGGTTCTGAGAACGAATATCGCCGTCAAGGACAGAGCCCGGGCGGAAGTCAAGAACACCCTGATCGCCTCGGCGCCGGGAGCCCGCGGCCATGTCGATTGCAAAGAAGTCGTTCAAGACGAGGCCTTTGCCAACGCGATCCCCATCGTTGAGGTCCACCACCCCAAGGCTCACGTGACCCACGAGGCCTCGATCGGCAGCGTCGATTCCAAACAACTCGAGACGCTGATGAGCCGGGGGCTGACAGAAGACCAGGCTACGGAACTGATCATCCAGGGATTGCTCAACCCGCGGGGAGGCGATTCATCTCAGAGCAAATGGTGGACGGCGCCAAGCTAGAATAAGGATTTGTCCAAAAACAACTTCGCGGTTTTACACTCGTTTTCCGTATCTTCCAAAAGCAGAACAAAGCTCCAAGAGTGTCATTCTTGCCGCGCT
>CAZJBA010000126.1:0-9051 GCA_964544065.1 uncultured Anaerolineales bacterium
TCATATTAACTCTCACTACGGGCATTATAATATGAACATAAAAAAGTTAGGAGGTATTCGATGCCAACGTATGAATTTCGTTGTCTGGAATGTGAGCAGCCTTTTGAGGTTGTGATCGGTTATGAAGAATATGGAAAGAAAGGCGTCCAATGCGTTCATTGCGGCAGCGATCAGGTTCGGCGTTTGATCAGCCGGGTGCGGGTGGCTAAATCGGACGACCGCCGCCTGGAGGATTTGGCCGATCCTGCTGCTTTGGAAGGCCTGGAAGATGATCCCCAAGCCCTGGGGCGGATGATGCGCAAGATGAGCGACGAGATGGGCGAAGACCTGGGGCCTGAGTTCGACGAGGTCGTCGACCGCTTGGAGAAAGGACAAAGCCCCGAAGAAATCGAGAGCTCCATGCCCGATTTGGCCGATGATCTCGGCGGTGGCATGGATGACATGGGCGGATTCTAGATTGAAAACCGACACACCGCTGAGAGCTTATCTGGCTTTGGGGCTGGGGATGCTCAGTTTGGGCTTTTCGGCTATTTTGATCCGGTCGGCCGATGCGCCGGGCACCGTGACCGCTTTTTATCGCATGGCGATTGGTTCTGTCTTGATGCTGGTCCCCTTTTGGAGTCAAGTGCGCCGACATGATCGGGATTCGCAGGGGGACAACGATGCCCTTTCCGGACGTGCTGTTTGGATAGCCGTTTTGGGGGGCGCGTTTTTTGGCCTTGATCTCACCTTGTGGGCCACGGGGATCGTGATGAGCGGCGCCACCGTCCCCACGCTGATGGCCAACACGGCGCCCTTGTGGGTTGGTCTCGGCGCGTGGCTGCTTTTCAACGAGCGGCAGTCAGGCATATTCTGGGGCGGATTGTTGCTGGCCATGCTGGGGGCCGGGGTCGTCTTGGGCCAGGATTTCTCCCGGTCGACCGCGTTTGGCGTTGGCGCCCTGTTGGGGCTGGGCGCGGCTGTGTTCTATGGGGCTTATTATCTGGTCACACAGCAGGCCCGATCCAGGCTAAAAACGATCCCCTACTTCTGGATTACGACGACAACGTCAGCGCTGGTTTTGCTGCTCGTTAATCTGATCTTGCGGCGACCATTTGGGGGATACGATAGCATCACCTGGTTGAAGTTTTTGGCTGTCGGCATTGGTGTTCAGGTGCTGGGATGGATGGCGATCAATTACGCCCAGGGATTCCTGCCCGCCTCGGTTGTCTCGCCGACGTTGCTCGGTCAGCCGGTGTTGACCGCCCTGATCGCCTGGCCGTTATTTGGCGAAGTCTTGACGCCGTGGCACATCCTCGGTAGCGCTGCCGTTATCGCGGGGGTCTACCTGGTTCATCGCAGCTGCGGATCGAAAAGGGTTCGTGGTAAAAATCGATCGACGCCTTAAGTTGACGAATTTCGCCACAGATGAACGCGGATCAATTGGATAAAAAATCTGTGTTGCAAATGGCAGGCATAGCGATCCTATTCATTCGTGATTTGAATCTCCAGGCTGATTTTTCACCAGTCAAAGCCAACCACTATCAGCAATCCTCATTATGGATGTCATCGCTCTGCGTGCATCCGCATTGCGAGCCCTGGATGCTTTTTTCAGGGCGAAGCAATCTTTTTCAATGGTCGAGGAGACTGCTTGGTCACAGAAAACGCTCCTCGCAGTGACATACTGAGAATTGCTGAACTACTATAAAAACGCGACACCAACACGGCGCCGCGTTTTGTGTTCTTGCTAGTGAGTGGTTATCGTCGTGAGGCTGTTTTGACAGCGTCGAGGTGGGCTGTCACCGCCCGGCGAATCTCTCTTTGGACGAAATCAGGCGATTGATTTGCATCGACCGTGACCCAGCGGTCGGGTTGCTCCTGGGCCAGTTGATGGTACCCCTCCCGGACGCGGTGGTGAAAGGCGAGATCATAGGCGTCCAGGCGGTTGACATCACCTCCCTGGCTGCGGCGCAGCAAGCCGGTCTCCGGTTCCACATCGAGCAGCAGAGTCAGATCGGGCGTTAGCCCGCTGGTGGCAAACTCGATGATCGTGCGCAAATCTTCGATGTTCAGGCCGTAGCCGTAGCCCTGATAGGCCAGGGTGGAGTCGGCGTAACGGTCACACAGGACGACCCCGCCTTTTCCCAGATGGGGGCGAATGACCTGCTCGACATGCTGGGCACGCGAGGCCTGAAAGAGCAGAATTTCCGTGCGCGGATGCATGGCCGTGTTTTCATTGTCCAGCAGAATAGCGCGGATTTGATCGCTGATCGGCGTGCCGCCAGGTTCGCGCGTCGTGAGGATATCGTAACCGGCTTGATGCAAGAATTCGGCCAGTTCGGGTATCTGTGTTGTTTTGCCGCTGCCTTCCGGACCTTCGAGAGTGATGAACATGGTAGGGTAATGGGAGAGTGGAGAGTTGATAGGGGGCAGTGGATAGGGCTGTTTACTGTCCACTACCCACCAACCCCTGTCAACTCATTTATTGGCGATAGATGCGCACACGCCGGTTGGGCTCTTTGCCGTGCGAATAGGATTGCAGGTTGGCCTGGCGCGCCATTTGATGCTGCAATCTGCGGATATAGGATGAGGTCGGGTCAAGCTCAACCCAGCGTTCGCCGTCCAAAACCGTCTGGATCGCCCGCTGCGTCTGCTTGAGGGCTTGTTCCTCCTCTTGCTCATTGGCAGCCGGGGTGGAAAGATCGAACAGATCGCGCAGGAATTGCGTCAGCCGTTTTCGTGTATCCGAGCGGAGCACATACAGCGGAATACCCAGATCTTCAGCTTCGACCAACGGTTGGGGGCGTTTGCGGAAGTGATGCCGCAGCGTGACAACAATCTGTGATTGATGGATGTCGTTCTGGATTTTGATCGGGACGTCAATTTGGTCAGCGGCTTGCCGCAGGCGGTTGCGGGCAACCCCATAGGAGAAAATGTTCTTCTCTTCAAGGTCTTCTTTTTTGGGACGGCCTGGCATCGAGGGCAACACGTCACCGGGATGTTCCCAATCGATGGAATTGCTTTGGCGGCGCAAACCGCGGGAACGCTCGGACAGTTTTCTCGATTGATCTCCCTTCTGAATCTCGATTTTCCCGTCGATGCTGCGGGTGCGAATCTCAGGGGGTAGAGGGTAGCCGCGCAGGAGTGTGTCAACTGCGTCGGACACATCTCTGTGAACCGCCAGCCGGTCGCGCGTCTGAATCTCGATCAGTACATCGAAGGTCGGCGGCGAGCGCCGCTCCAAGACGGTTTTCTGCGTGCCGCGGCGGCGCGCCTCTTCGTCGGACAGGGTCACGGATTCGATCCCGCCGACCAGGTCCGAAAGGGTCGGGTTGAGCAGCAGGTTTTCGAGCGTGTTGCCGTGGGCGGTGCCGATCAATTGCACGCCTCGCTCGGCGATGGTGCGGGCGGCGATCGCTTCCAACTCGCGGCCGATCTCGTCGATGACGATCACCTCCGGGTTGTGGTTTTCGACCGCCTCGATCATCACCTCGTGCTGCAGCGATGGCTTGGCCACCTGCATCCGCCGGGCGCGCCCGATGGCAGGGTGGGGCACGTCGCCGTCTCCGCCGATCTCGTTGGACGTATCGACGATCACGACGCGCTTGGATTCGGCCAAAATGCGGGCAGCTTCTCGCAGAATGGTCGTTTTTCCCACCCCGGGGCGTCCCAGCAGAAGCAAGTTTTTGCCGCTGTCGATCAGGTCTTTGAGAATGTCGGTGGTGCCGTACACGGCCCGGCCAACGCGGCAAGTCAAGCCGACGATGTCGCCGTGGCGGTTGCGGATCGCCGAGATGCGGTGTAACGTTCGCTCCAGCCCGGCGCGATTATCATCGTCGAATTCGCTGACTTGCGAACAAACGTAGTCGATCTCTTCTCGGTTTACTTCCTCTTCGCTCAACGTCACTTCCCCATCCAAGAAACGCGCCGTCGGCTGCCTGCCCAGATCGAGGATCACTTCCAGCAAGTTGGTATTGTCATCGACATCGCCAATCGCTTGGACAATTTCAGGGGGAAGAATGTCAAGCAAAGCGTCTAAGTTGTCGGTAATCTTTATATTTTTCATACGAGTTTTGTTATTTGGTTGTCAAACTGTGCCGATCGAAATCGAGCACAGACGAAATCTCAAGACTTAAACTTTGATTTTGATAAGGGCATTGGAGCTTCCGGTTGGCCGTTGAAAGTGGCAATTTTGAAGTCTTGCCTGACTTTGTGATGGGTGACGAGATGCTTGACCATCAGGGCTTGTTTCGGGCTGGGTACCCAATTGAGCGCTTCCAAGGCAGGTTCGATTCCGCCTTGGAAGGCCCGCACGCAAACATAGAGCGGCCGAGCCTGGCGTTCGGGAATGGCATGGAACAAATTCAGCAGCAGGCTTTCCACATTGTCTGCTTCCCGGTGGAGGTGGATTTGAATCCAAATCCCCCTGGGCCCATATTTGATTTGGGCGTAACCCCAGGCTTGCGAATCCCGGAGACAAACCAGGCCGCGGAGTGGTTTTTTCGACAGCGGTTCAAGTTGGATCACGTTTTTGGGCACCACGTTTTGATAGAGCCGCTCCACCGCGATGGCGTCGATCGGCCGCGTGATTTGCCAGGGATTCTGCACGGAAGTCGAGGGGAGAACGTGGTTCCATTGCCAGATTCGTTGGTAAGCGGCGATGGAGAACCCGGCCTGCTTCAAACAGTGGAAGCCGGGCGTGTCGACCCCACAGTCGGCCAGTAGGTGAAAGGCGCTGCACTTGCCGGCTTGCTTGGCCAGTTGCATCAATAGTTTGGATGCTTGAGGCGATTCCAGCGCCTGAGCAGGAGTCAAGAAGTTGAGATAGGCCACCTGCTGAGACGATTTGGAGAGAGAGAACTGGCCGATCAACGCCGGGCTTTCTTCGTTGGATGACTCGATCCAGGTGTGCAACCCCACCGAGGGGGACAAGCATGAAAGCAGCACAGACGGGATCAACCCTGGGGCGCGCGTCGCCTTCAGGACGTTGTTCAAGGAGACGCCCTGGTTTCGATAGCGGTATAGGGTGGGAAAATCGAGCCAGCCGAAGGATCGGATCATTGGGTCAGGTTGATTCTGCCATGTGGAGAAAATATCTATGAAAACGATCGTCGTCGGTCAATTCGGGATGAAAGACGGTCGCTAACCAGTGGCCCTCCTGGGCGGCGACGATGCGCCCATCGGGCAGAGATGCCAGGATGCGCCCCTCCCCGCCGACGGATTCGATCAAGGGGGCGCGGATGAAAATGGCATGAAACGCCCCGCCGCCTGCCCTCACCGCTTCCAGCGCAGGAACTTCCAAGTCCACCTCGAAGCTGTCCACCTGGCGACCGAAGGCGTTGCGCTCCACAGTGATGTCCATCAAGCCGAGCAGGGGCTGCTCCCGGCGGGCATCCTTGGAGAGGAAAATCGCCCCCGCGCAGGTTCCCCAGATTGGCTTTTGGCGGCCAAAGGATTTCAAGGGCTCGAGCATATCGAAGTCAACGGTTAATTTGCCGATGGTGGTGGACTCGCCGCCAGGGATGATCAAACCATCCAAACCGTCCAGGTGGCTGGGCAACCGTACCTCGCGGGTCTCTGCTCCGATGCGTCGGAGGGTGTGAATATGTTCTCTAAAATCGCCTTGCAAGGCGAGGATGCCAATTGTAGTCATGGTCTAACTTCGTCAATTATTCTGGTTCAATTAGAGTGCCGGCCGGGATGGCTGTGCTTTTTGGGATCACGAAAATGCCATCGCGTACCTTGCCGTGCTTGTGTTTCATCTCTGTTCCCGGTGGGAACGGTTTGATGACGACGCCTTCGCCGATACGCGCGTTTTTGTCGATCAGAGCGCCGTCGATTTTGCAGTTGGGGCCGATCCCGAGCGGGATGCCATCGCCCTGGTAGCGCTGGGGCAGATCGAAGTAATCGGCCCCCATCAGGACGGTGTTGGTAATTTCGGCGCCGTCTTTTATCTGGCTGCGCAGGCCAATCACAGCGTGTTCTATGTTCGCCTCCCCGATGGTGCATCCATCGGCCAGGAGTACGTTTTTTAGCGAGGCGCCGTTCACCACTGTGCCGGGCAAGAAGCGCGGTCGTGAATAAATCGGGCTGTACGGGCTGTTGAACTCAAATGGCGGATTGGGGCGGGCCAGCGACAAATTGGTCTCGTAAAAAGAGCGAATCGTGCCGATGTCCTCCCAATAATCATCGAAATCGTAGCCGAAGACTCTGTGGGTGTGAATCGCTTTGGGGATCACTTCACCGCCAAAGTCATCGTCTTTCGAGTTGACCAGCACGTTGATCAGCGCTTTCGTCTTGAACATGTAGATGCCCATCGAGCCCAGATAAGGCCGTTCGGGATCGTCTCGGCTGACGAACTTGGAGAGCACCTCTCGGTCTTTGGGCTTTTCGACAAAGTCGGAGATGGCGTAGTCGCTATCTCGTTTGAGGATCCCAAAGCGAGATGCCTGCCGGCTCGAGACGGGTTGAACCGCGACGGTGATGTCGGCGTCCTTTTCCCAATGGAAGCGGGACATCTTGGCGTAATCCATGCGGTAGAGGTGGTCGCCCGCCAGGATGAGGACGTGTTTCGCCCCACTGGAACGAATCTCGAGCAGTTGTTGCCGGACGGCATCCGCCGTGCCCTGGTACCAGGTCTGGTTGGTGACAGTTTGTTCCGCAGCCCAAATTTGAACCCAGCCTCGGTGGAAGGGGTCGAAATTATACGTGCCGGTGATGTGCCGGTGCAGGGAGACGGAGTTGAATTGAGTCAGCACGGCGATGCGGTTGATCCCGGAATTGATGCAGTTGCTGAGTGGGATGTCGATCAGGCGGTATTTGCCCGCAATCGGTACAGCCGGTTTTGCCCGCACTTTGGTCAGTGGATAAAGCCGCGTCCCCCGCCCTCCCCCCATGATAACGCCTAGAACTTGGTTAAGTGATGACATGAGCGCCTTCCCAGGGTGTGCTTGGATTTGATTTTGCTCTCACAATGGTGAAGCTGAGACATGTTCCTATTATAGGACGGTTTTGATTTCCTGGGTAAGCGTATTTGAATTTTTGGGTGATGATATAACCAAAATATATCTCCCCGCCCCCATGCATATATCTTGCCCCAAAGCAAAAACCCCCATCGAGGGGGATTTGCTTTTCTGTGCCGAAGGTGGGAGTCGAACCCACACTCCTCAAGGGAACGCGAGTTTGAGTCGCGCGCGTCTGCCTGTTCCGCCACTTCGGCGTGGAGAATTATTTTAGTGGATGTTGGTGCTGGGGTCAAGGTCGAGAATCAGGCCGAAGCAGCATCCCGAGGAAGGTTGGAGTATAATGGGGCGAGCTTTTGGATTGATCTATCTGAGATCATCCCGATGAAATCTGACCTGATTCAAAGAAAGTTCGACTAAAGGACAAACCATGAGCAACCACACTTTATCTGCCTGGAGCCTGAAGGATTTGTTTCCGGCGCCCGATGGCCCTGAAATCGAGACAGTGTTCGAAGAAATTGAAACCAAGGCCAGCGATTTTGAAACATTTCGCCAGCAATTGAGCGCCGACATCGCCTTCGATGATTTTATGGAGATGGTCAAGGCGTTGGAAGCGCTGACGATCGTGGCCCAACGCTTGGCTGTTTATCCCGGCCTGTTGTTTGCCGCCAACACCCAGAGCCAGGAAGCGCAGGCATTGCAAGCGCGCGTGCGCCAGTTTTTGGCCGGGGTTCAAAACCGGACTTTGTTTTTCAGTTTGTGGTGGAAGAGTCTCGAGGATGAAGACGCTCAACGCCTGATGGCCGATAGCGGAGATTACCATTATTGGCTCGAGGAGATGCGCCATTTCAAGCCGTATACCCTGACCGAGCCGGAAGAGAAAATCATCAACATCAAAGACGTCACCGGTTCCCAGGCCTTGGTCACCTTGTACGATTCGATCACCAACCGCTACGAATTCACCCTGGAGGTGGACGGCGAGGAAAAATCGTTCACCCGCGGCCAGTTGGCTCCCTTTGTGAGGGGCTCGGACCCGGAGATGCGCGCCGCCGCCTATCAGGAGCTCTACCGCGTCTACGGCGACGACGCCCCCATCCTGGGGCAGATGTACCAGACCCTGGTCCGTGACTGGCAGTCTGAAAATGTGGAATTGCGCAATTACGATTCCCCCATCTCGGCCCGCAACCTGGTCAACGACGTGCCCGACGAGGTCGTCCAGACCCTGTTGGATGTCTGTGAAGCCAACGCCGATGTCTTCCAAAAATATTTCCGCCTCAAGGCCAAGTGGCTCAAGGTCGACAAGCTCCGCCGCTACGATGTCTATGCTCCCGTGGCTGAGGCCGACAAAACCTATGACTTCGGCGAAGCGATCGACCTGGTCATGGATGCGTTTGATGGCTTCACGCCGCGGATTAAGGCGTTGGCCAAGCGCGTTTTCGAGGCCGACCACGTCGATAGCGAGGTGCGCAAGGGCAAACAGAGCGGCGCTTTCTGTGCCTCGGTTGTGCCCGGCCACATTCCCTACGTGAAAGTCAACTACCAGGGCAAGGCCGACGATGTCGCCACCTTGGCGCACGAATTGGGCCACGCCATTCACGCCATGCTGGCCTTCGATCATAATGTCTTCACCTTCCACTCGGCGCTGCCCATGGCTGAGAACGCTTCCACCTTTGCGGAGATGCTGCTGGTTGATCATCTGCTCCAATTGGAAGAGGATCCCGCCGTCCGCCGCGATATCTTGTTCCGCCAAGTGGATGACGCTTATGCTACGATCATGCGCCAGGCTTTCTTCGCCTTGTTCGAGGTCACCGCTCATGACATGATCGCCGAGGGCGCCACCGTCGATCAACTCTCCCAGGCCTACAATCAAAACCTGGAGCAGCAATTCGGCGACTCCCTCACCCTGAGCGAAGAATTCAAATGGGAATGGGTCTCGATCCCCCACTTTTTGCACGTGCCCTTCTACGTGTACGCCTACAGTTTCGGCCAATTACTGGTCTTGTCCCTGTACCAGCAATACAAAGAAGAGGGCGAGAGCTTCAAGCCGCGCTATCTCGAGATTCTCGAGGCCGGCGGCTCTGCCTCGCCGATGGACATCTGTGCCCGGGCC
>CAZJBA010000127.1:0-8992 GCA_964544065.1 uncultured Anaerolineales bacterium
CAATGTTATTGGAATCAACGCCCCGGCTACAGCCTGGATCAACGCCAACTACGCTTGATGTTTTATGACTATGCCTATTTGCGAAAAACATGGCGAAAAGACAAGACGGGTCGAGCTCAAGAGGCATTGAAGCAGCGTGACAAATGGGAAAATGGCTCTATTTTGGGGCTGGGGACTCGGCTTGGCCCTTTCTGGTATCCCGTTCATCTGGCAAACAAGCAACAATGACAGGAGCCACGCAATTGAGACTTCGGAAGTTTTATAAGCGGTATCAGTGCCGCAATGTACTCGATGAATTCACAAATTGTGCCCAATAAAAATGTCTTGGAAACTCCAGTCATCATCATCACCGGCGCTTCTTCCGGAATTGGAGCCGCCGCGGCGCGTTTGCTGGGTGGAGAGCACGACTTGCGGGTAGTGTTGGCCGCTCGCCGAGTGGAGCGTTTACGCGCCTTGGAAGAGCAGATTCAGGCCGCGGGTGGCCAGGCGCTCTCGGTCCCCACCGATGTGACCCGACTCGATCAATTACACAACTTGGTTGAGGCCACCCAGGAGCATTATGGTCGCATCGATGTGTTGTTCAACAACGCCGGCTTTGGCCGTTTGAAAGAATTGGGACAACTAGACCCTGTGGATGACATTCAGGCCCAAGTTCGGGTCAACTTGTCAGGTTTGATCCACACAACTCGACTGATCCTTCCGATCATGCAGGAACAGGGTCGCGGCCACATCATCAACATGTCCTCCGTGGCCGGTTTTGTCGCTCCTCCGTCTTACAGTGTCTATTCGGCCACAAAATATGCCGTCCGAGGCTTCACCGAATCACTCCGCAGAGAAGTTGCGGGTTCGGACATTCAGGTATCGGGAATCTATCCGGGCACGGTAGAGACGGAATTCAGCCATCACACCGGTAGCAATGGTTATGCTGGATATCGCACGCCCGGTTTTTTGACCCTGTCGCCCGAAGCGGTAGCAGAGTCCGTCTGGCGAGTCATCCAACGGCCGCGGCCAACCGTTGTCATTCCCCCCGTGATGAAAAGTGTGATTTGGATCAATCAATTCTTTCCCCGGCTGGTCGATTGGGTTATCCGTCAAGCGATCTCTCTTCGGAGTTCTTAAGTTTGGTCTGCTGATAGGAAAAAGCCCCGGTGTTCGCTCCGGGGCTTTTTCCTTATTTTCCTTTTTTGAACTTTCTTATTTCCTCGTCAGGAAGGACAAGTTTTTCTGAGGGATTGCTTTCCTCCGACACGTTTTGTAGGGTCATGATGCCGTTGCGGGCTTGATTGAGCAGCCGCTCTAATTCCTGTTCGATTCGTGAAAGCGCTTGGATGGCATAGTTGTCGGCATCTCGGCGGGTTTCATCGGCTTCGGCTTGGGCTTGTTCTATGATTTCCTCGGCGCGAGACTTTGCTGCTTTTACGACCGAATTCTGTTCTACTAAATTTTTACTTTTCTCGCGCGCTAACGCCAGGGTGCGATTGGCTTCCTCCTGGGCCTGTGCCTGGATGCGGTCGCGTTGGGTCAGAACTTCTTGCGACTTTTTTACCTCCTCAGGAATGGTCACCCGCATCTGGTCGATGATGTCTAGCATGCGATCCTCATCGACAATTACATTGTGGGTAAAAGGAATCGGGCGGCTGTTGTTGAAGAGTTCTTCTAATCGATCTACGAGATAGAGAATGTCCATGTAGCTCCTCCCTCAGAGGTGCAAACATTGACCGAAGGCTCAATGATCTGGCGTTTTGTTGGTTGGGTGAAAAGTATCTTCTCAATATATCTTGCCTGTTTTATTGAGAAGATACAGGGGATGGTTGTGGAAAGGGAATATTGCTGCATTAGGCCGCTAGGTCTCGATACATTTTCGCTCGCTATGCGTGCTTCGCAAAACTACAGCGAATGCTCTGCACGCCTCCGGCGACACTCGACCGGCGCTGATGTTTTTTACAAAAAGTGTTACCTTATTCGTGAACCATCCCAGATACAGATACGGTGAAAAGCTTAAAAAATAGTGTTTAAATAAGATTACACGGAAGTGACACTTTCGTCAAGTATAAGTGCGAGCGGGTTAAGTACAGTGGAAATTAAGTAATCAAACATTTTTAGATCTGTCATTGCGAGGTAGTTTTATCGCCGATCGCGAAGCATGCCGTCGCTTTGCGTGCCCTTCGGGCATGGGGTAAGCAATCTCCCCGATGGGCAAGGAGACTGCTTCGCAATGCCAGCGGCACGCAAAGCGAGCGAGACGCTCGCAGTGACATGGTGTGAAAAGTGTTGAAAACTTCCTTTACGCTGTATTAAGCTTGGGAGTGCGGTGTCCGTAACAATTTAATCCCGCAGCGATGAGGTGGGCACAATGTCCTGCTCGTCGCCCAATTCGGAGAAGCGTTCCTTGAGCGCCTCTTCCACATGAGAGGGCACCAAACTGCTGACATCACCGTTCAAAGAAGCAATTTCGCGTACCGTTGCAGCGGAGAGAAAAGTATGCTCCTCGTGCGTGATCAGGGCGACCACCTCGATATCGGACGAGAGGCGATGATTGGCCAGCGCCATGCGGAATTCATATTCAAAATCCGAGAAAACCCGCAGGCCGCGCACAATCACCTGGGAGTCGATTTCTTGACAGAATTCAACCGTCAAGCCGCTGTAGCCCGTTACGGTGATGTTGGCTTCCTCTTGCAGGGCTTGGCGGGCCAGTTTGATGCGCATCTCGGACGGGAAAAGGATTTTTTTCAAAGGGCGGGCGTAAACCGCGACGACCAGTTCGTCAAAGAGCCGGGCCGCGCGCCGGGCGATGTTAATGTGCCCGTAGTGAATAGGATCAAACGTTCCAGGGAAAACAGCACGTATCATATTAACTGATGTCTGTGTTGGTTTGTCGCCAGAAGCGCCGGAGGGCGGCGGCGAGACCTTGATGCTCTGGCTGAGTCAGGTTGGGGTCCCTTTGGAATAATTTCTGAGCGTAGTGACGGGCTTGCTCGATCAGGTCGATATCCATCAGGTCGGCCATGCGTAATTGCGCATAGCCGGATTGGCGCGTGCCCAGAAATTCGCCCGGGCCGCGCTGTTTCAGGTCGCGTTCGGCCAGCTCGAAACCATCGTTGGTCGCTACCATGGCCTGGAGGCGCTCGTTTTCGACGTCGTCGGCTTTGCTGGGGATCAAGACACAATAGGATTGGTCGCCACCCCGCCCAACCCGCCCGCGCAACTGGTGCAACTGGGCTAACCCGAAACGGTTTGCGCCCTCGACCAGCATGACCGTGGCGTTGGGCACATCTACGCCCACTTCAACCACCGTCGTGGCAACCAAAATGTCGTAGGCTCCATCGCGAAATTGGGCCATGACAGCTTCTTTTTCGCTGGGGGGCAGTTGACCGTGCAGCAGGCCCAGCTTGGTGTGAGTGAAGACCTCTTTTTTTAGACGGGCGTGTTCTTCTACCGCGGCCATCTCTTCACTTTTGTCACTCTCTTCCACCAGCGGATAGATGATGAATGCTTGCCTGCCGGCCTCAATTTGGCGTTGCACCAATCCATACGCTCGCTCGCGTTCGCGCGGGTAGAGTAAATAGGTGCCGACCTCTTTACGCCCCGGCGGCATTTCATCGATCACGGACAGATCCAGGTCGCCGTACACGGTCAGTGCCAACGAGCGCGGGATCGGGGTCGCCGTCATTACCATCAGGTGCGGGTTTTCACCTTTCTCCCGCAGCGCGGCGCGTTGATTGACGCCGAAGCGGTGCTGCTCATCGATAATGGCCAATTGCAAGTCATCAAATTGAACCGGGTCTTCGATCAGGGCGTGAGTGCCGACGACCACTTTGATCTCGCCCGCAGAGAGGCCGGCCCGGATGCTCTCTTTTTCGCTCTCGGGCGTGGCCCCGATCATCAGGCGAATCTCGCCGGGAGCAAAACCGGCTTGTGCTGACAAGATGGAGGTCAAACTGTGAAAATGCTGTTCCGCTAAAATGCTGGTGGGCGCCATCATGGCGGCCTGGGCTCCTTGCCGGGTGATCATGGCGATAGCTAGCGCGGCCACAACCGTCTTGCCGGAACCGACATCGCCTTGCAACAGGCGGTTCATGGGATGGCCGCTGGCCAAATCGGCCCGCACCTCGGCGAGGGCTTTCTTTTGGGCCCGGGTGAGTTCAAACGGGAGCCGCTCGAGATGGGATTGAATCCATTCGTCAGAGACTTCAAAAGCGCGCCCTGTCCGCTGCTGCCATTCGACTTTTTGTTGCAACACGCCCAATTGCAAGAAAAAGATTTCATCGAAAGCGAGCCGGTATTTTGCCCGCTTCAAAATTTCCCACGAATCGGGATAATGAGTTTCTTGCAGCGCCGCGCCCAAATCCATCAGATCGGCTTGCTCTTTTATCCAGCCTGGTAGCGCATCCTGCACTTTGGGCGCCCACTCGGCCACCACAGCGTGGATCTTTTTGCGCAGCCAGGTCTGGGAGACGTTCGCCGTGAGCGGATAGATGGGCACAATCCCCTCGGCCATCAGGTGTTTGCGTTCCACCGGCGACCAGGATGGGTTCGTCATCGTCAGGCGGCCAAGATATTGATCGATTTTTCCGGACAGGACGATCTGTTTGCCGGGCCTCAATTTCTTAATCAGCCAGGGTTGGTTGAACCAGGTCACCCGCATGGCGCCGCTGCCATCGCTGATGACGGCCTCAACCAGCGTCCGGTGCCCCCCACTCACTTTGCGTTTGTTGGCCGATTGAATCGTACCAATCAGGCTGACCTTTTCTCCGTATTGGAGCTTGTTGATCGGCTTCATTTCGGAATAATCGTCATGGCGGTGGGGGAAATGGTAGAGCAGGTCGCCCAGGGTGTAGACCCCCAGTTTTGCCAACCTTTGGGCATAGCTGGGGCCGATGTTTTTGAGGCTGGTGACATCGGCGTTGAGATCGGCTACATCTTCGGGAGCGAGTCTCGGGCGCGCCCTCGGGGCAGGCTTCTGCTGCCTGGAACGGGATTCCGCCTCGAGTGAGTCACGTTGTTCTTGCCGCTGGGCGGGAGTCGCTTTTCGTTGGGGAGCGGTTTGGGGGGAAGGTTCGCCCACCTCCCGCTGAATCCGCCTCCAAAGTCCGGTTAAAGCCTCCTTGCGAGAATTTTCACTCAAAGCATGGTAATCCCGCAATCGGCTGATCACGGCCTGAATCAGAGGTTCGGGTAACTTGTCGGCTCGCGCTTCGGCCGCCCACGGCTGGAGCATCTGCTCTAACCCCCCGATGATGGCGCGATTTTGGTAGCCTTGTTTGGCTTCTTGTCGGAAATATTTGCGTAGTTTTTCGATAGAAGGTTTCATGGGGGCTATTGTACCACTTGTCTGGCTTGTTTATGATGCTGACACCGCGACGGCTCCGAGCCCGTTGGGCCCGACATGGACGCCAATCACGGGTGTGATGTTGATCGTCAGGGGTGGGTAGTTGATTGGCATAGCGAGGTTTTCGAGCAGGTGTCGGGCCTCAGTTTCGGCGTTGCTGTGCAAGATGGCCAGTCGCTCCAGCGGCCCGAGCTTTTCGACCAGGGTTTTGAGGTGAGCGATCCCTTTCTTGCGGGTGCGGGCTTGGCCCAGGTTGAGCACTTGGCCCTTTTTTACTTCCACAAACGGTTTGATCCGCAGCAGCGAGCCGATCTGCGCGCTGACCCAGGAGACCCGCCCGCTCCGGCGGATGTATTCGAAGGTGTCCAACATGGCGATCAGGTGGAGACGTTGTTGCATGCCTTGAATGAGGTTGAGAATCTCCGGCAGCGCCAATCCTTGCGCGGCTGCTTCTGCCGCTGCCAGGGCTTGAAACCCCAGCCCCATTGAGAGCGATCCGCTGTCGAAAACGCAGATGCGCTCGCTAAAACTCTGCGCGGCGGATTTGGCGGTGTCCAGGACGCCGCTGAGTTTGCTGGCGATGTGAATCGAAAGGATCGTTTCGATTCCTTGATGGAACAGATTTTGGTAAACGGTCTGAAACGCTCCCAGACTGGGCGTTGCCGTGGTTGTAAGTGTTTTGGTTGTGACCAGGCGTTGGTAAAATTCTGGCCGCGAGATGTCCTGCTGGTCGACAAGATTTTGCCCGTCCATGACGATGATGGCTGGGATGACCTCAATCTGGTGCTGGTCGACCAGATCAGGGGGGAGATCGGCGGTGCTGTCGGTGACGATGGCAATTTTTGGCATATTTAGAAACTGTCCGTGAATAACTTCGTAGAATGGCTTGGTTAGATCCGAAGGGTTTTCACAGTAATTGGGTTGATTAGCGCAATATTTCTGGAAAAAAAGCCGAATTTCGGCGTCGGGATGGTTCAGAATGACGCCCCCCCTGAACGCTTACAGATATTTTACAAAAAGTGTTACCTTAACCGGGAACCATCCCTAAATTTTCAAAGTCCATAAATCGCCCATAGGGGCTATCGCCGAACGTCGATCTTCATCGACGTGGCTGCGTCCACGCAGGTGGACGCTCAGCGAAGCTCCTATGCCCGACTTCAGTCGCAAGTTTGGGAGTTGGGAAATAGAGTAGAGGCTGAGTTTATTCTACCGAGAGGATGAATTGGTAGTGGGGCTGTCCGCCTTCTTGAACTTCGACAATCTGCTCGGGGTAAGCCTTACGAATCGCGTCCGTGATACGGTTGACTTCGGCTTTTTCGATATTGGAACCGTAAAACAAAGTGATCAGTTCATACTCGTCCGTTTGAATGGTGTCGAGCAGGTCTAAGCATGTCTCTTGGAGGTTGTCATTGGAAAGGATCAAATTCCCGTTGTGCAGCGCGATGATGTCGCCTTGCTTGACTTTGACGCCATCGATTTCGACGTTACGGGTAGCGGTGGTGATTTCGCCCGTTTCCACTTCGGTGATGGCCTCGTTCATATCGGCGACGACTTTGTCGAAATCTCCATTGGGAATCAGGCGCAGCATGGCAGCGATGCCCTGTGGCACGGTCCGAGCGGGGATGACTGCGACTTGTTTGACCGTCACTTCGGTGGTGGCTTCCGCGGCCATGAAGATATTTTTATTATTAGGCAAGATGATGACTTGGTCTGCGGGTAAATTTTCGAAGGCAGCCAAAATCTCCTGGGTGCTGGGATTCATGGTTTGGCCGCCCTCAACGATGGCTGCCGCCCCCAGGCTGGCAAATACACGCGCGATGCCGTCTCCTGGCGCTACCGTCACGACCGCGATTTGGCCTGGTTCCACGGTGGCGAGTTGCAGGGATTGTTCCTGCTCCTTTTGGAGCTCTTCCATTTGGGCTAACAGATTTTCGATCTGCACATTGGTGATGGTGCCGAGCGTCATGGTGTAATCGATCGGCTGATAGCGTTTCTCGGTGGGGACGTGGATGTGCATCCGGTAGATTCCATCCCCCTCACCAATTTGGATGGAGGTACCCATTTCTTCCAGATCGGCGTAGAAATCTTCCAAGACGAGAGGTTCATGGGGATGAAAGTCAACCACGACCTCAAAGTCTTGCCCTGGTTCAACCGCATGGGCACCTTCATCAAGCTGGAGCGAGGCCAGCGGCTGAACGGTCGTTTCGGCGGTGTCCAACGGTAAGCCTCTGGCGAAGCGCAACATCCCTTCCAGAATATAAAAAAGTCCCTTGCCGCCCGCGTCCACCACCCCGGCATCCGCCAACACGTCCAACAATTGCGGCGTGCGCTCCACGGAAGCATCCGCCTCCAAGACAGCTTGCTCCAAGACGTCAAATGGATTTTGGGTTTCTTGAAGCGCTTCGTTGGCCGCCTTGGCCGAATCTTTGACGACGGTCAGGATGGTGCCTTCCACCGGGCGCACAACGCCTTGGTAGGCGGTATCGCGAGCGGAATTGAGCGCTTTTGCCAGGGTGGGGCCATCCAGGGTTTCAAGTCGATCGAGGACATGGGCGATGCCGCGTAAAATTTGTGACAGTATCACGCCCGAGTTGCCCCGTGCGCCCATCAGAGCGCCTCGGGCCAATTCACCGGCGGTTTCTCCGACCAGGGTGCTCGTCGAAGCGGCGATTTCGTCGTAGGCCGCTTGCATCGTCAGCACCATGTTGGTGCCCGTATCTCCATCGGGGACGGGAAAGACATTTAGGGCGTTGACGGTTTCTTGATTGGTGCGCAGCCACGCCAGACCCGCTGAGATCAGGTCTTTGAAGGTTGGTCCGTCGATTCTGTCTTGGTAGATGTCGTCTAAAAATTGGGGTGCTTCCTGTTGAGTGGGGGTGCTCATAATTTGATAAACTCCTAAAAAAAACTTGCCCCAGGCGTTGAGGCCCACGCTTGATCTGTGTATCTCCGCCCGCCCGGGGGTGACATTAATCTGTAAATTCGCTGATCCGCAAGCCTTGAACGTGCACGTTGATCTTATCAAGAGGCACCCCCAGTGCCTTTTCGACGTGATATCGGACCGTATTGGCGACGCTGGTTGCCACAGATTTGATCCGGGTTCCGTATTCGATGATGATATAGATGTCGATGCTGATGCGGTCATCGCTGTGTTCTACCTCGATACCGTGGGTCGGATTTTTCACCAGGATGTTGGCAATCCCATCGACAACGCTTTTGGAGGCCAGCCCGACAACCCCATAGGATTCCAGGGCGGAGTGGTAGACAATCGTGGCTATCGCTCGTGGGGAAACGTGTATGCTTCCGATTGGAGTAGTTTCGTTTGTCATAGGTTTTCTGCTCGCTTGAAAGTGATAAAATTCTATGGTATTATGGTTCGCTGTTAAGCGACGATAAGAGTTTTGAAAGGATTTGATAAAAATGGCCGTTTGCGAAAACTGTGGCAAAAAGACAAAATTTGGACGGAATGTTCCTTGGTCAAAGAAGTCGACGCCTCGAAAAGTGAAGCCGAACTTACAAACCGTGACCGTTTACGAGGATGGGCGTAAAGTGCGCAAGACTTTGTGCACTCGCTGCATTCGTACCTTGGTGAAAACGGATTGACCGGTTTATTCCCAGATTATTTAGGAGGGTTCAAATTTGAACCATCCTGATTGTTTTTAG
>CAZJBA010000128.1:0-1959 GCA_964544065.1 uncultured Anaerolineales bacterium
AATCATGCCTCCGAGCGGATTCCCTTCATCGAGGGCTATGCCCACACCGGGCGCTGGGACCGCGCCGAAGCGCTCAGCCGCGAAGCCCTGGAGATCAACAAGTTCATGGCCCCGATGCTGTGCGACGCCTGGGAGCGGATTGAGGCCAGTACCCCGGCTACTCCGGAACGCGATCGGCGCTTGAAACGCATCTACCAGGAATTGGCTTGCGACACCTATGATTGAATAGAACGCGGATTCCGCGGATACGGCGGATTTGCGCGGATTAAAAAGTGAGGGATTTTATGCTACATAAAGAGCTTACTTCGGAAATTATCAATGCGTTTTATACGGTTTATAATTCCTTGGGATACGGTTTCTTGGAGAAGGTTTATGAGAATGCTTTGGCGCACGAGTTAAGCCAACGTGATTATCGAGTTCAGCAACAGAAACCTATCAAGGTCTATTATGACGGCGTTATCGCGGGTGAATACTTCGCTGATCTTCTGGTTGAGGATAAGGTCATTGTAGAACTCAAAGCCGCAAAGGCGATTTCAGAGGGACATAAATCTCCATTGATCAATTATCTCAAAGCCACAGGTACCAAGGTTGGTTTAATCCTCAATTTTGGCCCTAAACCAACCTTTGCTCGCAGAGTCTTCACAAAAAATAACAAAATGAATCCGCGCTGATCCATTTTATCCGTGTCATCCGCGTTCCATGAAAATTATTCGCCGAATCAAAATTTATGATCGACTAATCCTGAATATTGCTCACAAGGTTTTCGCAAAAAATAAACAAAAAGAATCCGCGAAAATCTGATCCATCCGCGTCATCCGCGTTCTATGAGAACTTGCATCGAATCGAAATTTTCTATGCTTGACTATACCCTGAGTTTGATTCGCAAAGTTTCACAAAAAAGACAAGAAAAAGAATCCGCGTGAATCCGCTTTTTCTGCGTCATCCGCGTTCCATTATCATTTTTCTATGACTGACAAGAAATACACCCTCGAAGACACCACTGGCAAAGAAATCACCGTCTTCGTCCGCCGGGACAAACGCCTCAAAAAGAGTTCCCGCTGGATGTGGCAGGATGATGGCACGATCATGTTGCGGGTACCGTACCGGCTGCCCAACCGGATGATTGGCCGCCTGCTCGATCAGATCGCCGAGCACCTGGAGAAACGCGAGCAATTGGCCGAACGCCGCACCGATGCGGAGCTTCAACAACGCGCCGAACACATCAACAAAAAATATTTCGACGGCCGCGTCGAGTGGCAGGCCATCCGCTGGGTGGGCAACATGTCCACCCGCTACGGCAGTTGCACCAATGGCGGCAATACCGACGGCCATATTCGCATTAGTGATAAAATTAAGCACTGGCCCGATTGGGTCATAGACTACATCATTGCCCACGAAATGACCCATCGCTTGCACGAAAATCACAGCGATGAGTTTTGGACCACCCTGGAAGAGGCTTTTCCCCTCACCGAGCGGGCGCGCGGGTTCATCCGTGGGGTAAGCTTTGCGGAGAATCATCGTGATTACGAGCAATCATAAGCAGCGTCTACAAAGGATCGTTGAAGTCATCCTTTTGCTTTGGATGATTCTCTTCGCCTACCGGATCACGTTTTATGCCGGGGAAAGGGGCTTTTTCGCTTTCGACCAATCCATAGTTTTTGATGGGGGTTATCGGATACTGTCTGGTCAAATCCCCTTTAAGGATTTTGTCATCCCTTTTGGCCCGGTCACCTTGTGGGTGCAGGCATGGATATTTCAGCTTTTTGGCGTGGACTATGGCAGCTACCTTCTTGGCGCTGCGATGGTTAACATTTTAGCCGCCGTCTTAAGTTGGCTGATCCTGAAAACACTTTTCAGGCGCAGAATCTGGCTGCCCTTTGTGGGTGGCCTGTTGACCGCGATTTGGTTTTACCCGCCCAATGGAACGCCCTGGCCGGAGCAAACCGCCTTTTTCTTCTG
>CAZJBA010000128.1:2059-8989 GCA_964544065.1 uncultured Anaerolineales bacterium
TTTGGCCGCTGGCTGGTTGTCCGGAGCGATTGGCTTTGGCCTGTGGCTGTTGCTCTGCTCGGATGTGGCCAAGTTCTGGCGCTACTTTTTTGAAATCCCGTTGCTGAAAGTCGGTTCGGAGCGCATGCCCGATTCCATTGTGGCCTGGCTAGAAGCCGTTTTCTTGGGGAGAACGCCCGCGGTTGTTACGGTTTTGTCGTTGCTATCCGTTGTTGTTGCCCTTTTTTTCGGCTTGCTGGATGCTCGCGCCAAAGCTTGTCTTACTCCCCAGCGAAAATCCCGTCTGCTTGCCGCTGTTTTGGTGCCGGGGCTTGTTCTTTATCAAAACGTGTTTACCATCTCGACCAATAATCATCCGGCCAACGGGGTTCCATTTGTTGGCCTCATCGCCGCGATTGGGCTGGGCTTGGCCTTGCCATCTTCTCGGCAGCGCCGTCGAGCTTTGCGTGTAGTCACTTCCGGCGTGATGCTGGCCCTGATGGTGGTGACCTTCTTTGTTGGGGCGAACATAGCTGCCTCCCGAGATGTCCACGGTATCTTCGAGAAATCGACTTTTCCAACCTATATGTCTGTTGAAGGGCTTTCCGCGTTGCGCTGGGGACAACCCACCCGAATCGGAAAAACGATCACGTCGGAAGATATCGAGCAGGTCGCCATCTATCTTGATGCGCGAGACGAGAACGTTTTCGTCTTTCCCGACTTCACCCTTTTCTATGGATTGCTTGGTGTTCCCTCCCCTCAGCCGTTGGTCTGGTTTCATGAGGGTCTCACCTATCCCGGCGCTGATCATTATGATCCCGGCCTGGATGCCTGGCTTGTCTCCGATCTGGAAAAGAATCAGGTGCGGGTTGTGCTCATCGAGCAGGAATCTCACTTCCATACCGAGCGCCGCCTGGAAGATTTTCCCCTGCTTCAAACCTATCTCGACGAGCACTTCGAGCTTGATGAGACCATTGGCATTTTCGAAATCTACGTAGTCAAGCAGGGAGGCTGACCCTATGCGACGGGCCCTGGATCGCTCTGTCATCAAATGGCTCTTTCTTCTGGCTGGCATCTTATTCTTCGGTGCTTGCGCTCAACCTGCTCCCTCTGAGCCTGTTGTGGCGCAGGCCACCGCGCCGTCAACATCTACAATCACTGATACGGTTACCCCGCTGCCCTCCGCAACAAACACCGCCGTTCCCCCCACGGAAACATCGACCCCCACGCACACCCTCACCCCCAGCCTGACTCCCACGGCCACCCAAACAGAGACGCCAACGTTGACGCCCACCTACGCGATCCTGCGCGGGCAGGTGATCCCGGAGCGGGCCAACTGCCGCTACGGGCCCGGCGCTTCCTATCTTTATAAGTATGGCCTCGTCGGCGGCAGCAATCTGGAAATCATCGGCCGCAACCAGTTGGGCACCTGGCTGCTGATCCAGGCGATCGGCGGCGATAATCCCTGCTGGGTCAAGGGAGAGTTGATGGACGTTCGAGGCGATGTGATGAGCCTGGAGCCGGTCGATGTGCACATCATCATGCCCTGGTCGCCGTATTATGGCCCCTTGAAGGGCGTTTCCGCCTCTCGGGATGGGGAGGTCGTGACCGTGTTCTGGTCGCCCCTGGAACTGCGCCCCGGCGACGACGCCGAGCAGGTTCCTTACTTGGTAGAAGCCTGGGTCTGCCGGGATGGGGAGATCGTTTTCGATCCCGTCGGCGCTTACGGCGTGGCTGTGGAAGTCATCGATGAACCCGGTTGCGACGAACCTTCTCGCGGCCAGGTGCTCGCTGCCGAGAAACATGGCTACACTATCCCTGTCGAAATTCAATGGCCGGAGTGAAGGCCATATCGAATGCGTTTGCCTCGGTCGCCCCCGTGGTGATGACATTGTGCTTTAAAGATGCAGCTAATCGTTTTGCTCCCAAGAACGGCGTTTGTCCTTTTATGGGGTATAATTAATTGAAAATTAGGAAAGATATTGCGTTTATGACCAAAAAGACTTCCATATTTTCAATAGCCAAAACCCTCCAGGAGCACGATCTCTTTGCTTTCCGTCATCAAATGCTGAAAGATCTTTTCGACCTGGATTCGGATCAGGCCGCTCGCTTGCTTGGACGGATGGAATCCGAGGGACTTGTCGCCCGCCCGGAACGGGGCAAGTACATTTTGCTGGGATTAACCCCCGAAAAGACCTTGTCCAATCACTTGTTTATCGGCAGCCATTTGGTCACGCCCGGCTACGTTTCCTTTTGGTCCGCCCTCCATTTTTATGGCTTCACCGAGCAAGTGCCCCAAACCGTTTTCATTAGCACCACTCGCAAGAAATCGGCGCTGACCTTCCGGGGCACTGTCTATGAGTTCATTACCTTGAAGCCCAATCATTTTTTTGGCTACCGAGGTGAAATTCAGGCAGGTTTACCTGTGCTGATCGCCGACGAAGCTAAGACCATCGTCGATAGCCTGCAACGGCCTCAATACGCTGGAGGGGTGGCGGAAGTGGCCAAAGCGTTGCGGAACGCGCTCCCGCAGATGGATGTGGACAGGCTGGTCCGTTACGCAAACCGTATGGGCAACCGCAGCTTGTGCTCCCGTCTGGGCTATTTGTTAGATCAGTTGGATGTGACGGTCGAGGGGTTAGATATTTCTCGCGGCCCGGTCAAATTGGATCCAGCTCGAGCACGAGGCGGTGACTTCCATCCTGATTGGCAACTATACGCCAATCTTTCAACAGAATCGTTGTTCCCCGAAGGAGTAGGTTAAGAATGCTGACTCGTCCCCAAATACAGCGCCTGGCGCAACGAAACAGGATTGGCATGCAAGCCCAAGAGCGGGATTACATTCAACACATCTTGCTGTTTTCCCTGTACAGCCAATCCCAGGCTTTGATCTTCAAAGGAGGGACTGCCTTGCGGATTGTCTACCAGGGCAATCGCTACTCCGAAGACTTGGATTTCAACGGGCCCGACGATGTACCCGCGCTTCAAGACCTTTGGGAGCAGGTATCAAACCGATTGCTCTCTTTTGGCGTGGTCAACGAAATCCGCAACCAATGGGAGTCAGACGTGGGCTACAGTTTCGATGTCAGTTATCGAGGGCCGCTTTACGACGGTAGAGATCGTTCCAAAGGAAAAGTGCGGGTGGACATCAATCGTCGTCGCCAGGAGGAAGTTGAGTCCCAGCGCGCTTTTGTCTCGCCAGGCTATGATGATCTGCGACCCTTTGTGGCCACGACCATCAGCCAAAAACATATGCTCGCCGAGAAAATGCGAGCTTTGCTCATGCGAGGGAAACCGCGCGATTTGTACGATATCTGGTTTCTGACTCATCAGGGCGTTTCCCTTGACCTGGATCTACTCGAACGAAAACTGGCCGGGTACGACGTTCGCTTGAGCCTGTCCCGCTTTGAACAGGCTCTCGAAGAGGTACGCCCAGAATGGAAACGGGACCTACGTCCTCTGCTGTCCCAATATGTCTCCTGGGAAGATATTTCGGCGAACGTAGATCACTTGAGAAGTCAGTTTAGGGCAAACTACTGACCTGGCCATATTTTCCTATCCGAATCAGTAAAGCCAAGGTCATCGCGTTCGGAAACCCACATTTGCCGGGAACTTTTTTCTGTCTTCTTGCGTCTATCCAACGTGGCTACCCAAAATGTATTTGTATGGCCCGAAGGAGGGCTTGATCATGAAGCAACTTAGGAATGCTTGGAAGAGAAAACATTCGTTGTTGGGCCTCATGGCGATCGCGTTGCTAACTGCCGTTATTGCTTGTACCCTTGTCCCCGCGCTGTCGGACGATGACGATAACGGTGGGAAAATTGTTCCCATGGGACAGGCCGATGATACCAGCACAGATGCTCAAATCTCTTCCCTTGAGGGGAACGGCGATGACGATGATGACGAGCCGGGATTGTCGATCCGGCTGAGTGAGGGCAAGGATCAACCTCAAGAAGCGGAACCGCTGCCCGTGGCCACGGGTGTCCCGCTCTCCCTCGAAGAGGCGGAACGCGTCCTGGCGCGGTTGCCGGTCTTGACCGCCGAACCCGAGGATGAAGCCGAGTTCCGCCTCCCGGAGGAACCGCTGCCGCCTCCCCGCCCGGGCGAGACCGTGGATCAGGCCTTTCCGCCTCCCGATCAGGCCGGAGAAGCACAACCGGTTGAAGCAGGGCCGCTGGAGGTGCTGCGCTACGCCCCCGAGGGCGATGTGGCCATTGCTCCCTTCATCAACGTGACCTTCAACCAACCGATGGTGCCTCTCGATACCCTCGAAGGCTTGACCAACGAGGACGTACCCGTCCGGATCGAGCCGGAGCTTCCCGGCACCTGGCGCTGGCTGGGGACCAAGACGCTCAATTTCCAATCTGAATCCGAAGAGATCGACCGCCTGCCGATGGCCACGGCGTACACCGTGACCATCCCCGCCGGGGTGGAATCCGCCACCGGCGGCGTGCTCGCCGAGACGGTCCAATTCACCTTCCGCACGCCCACACCGACGATTGAACGCTCTTATCCGACGTCGGATTCTCAGCCCCTGGAGCCGCTGTTCTTCGTCTCTTTTGACCAACGCATTGATCCCGAAGCTGTCCTTGAAACCGTGCAGGTTCGGGCAAAAGGGGAGACCTTTGGTGTCGAGCTGGCCACGAAGGAGCAAATCGAAGCTGACGAAACGGTCAGCCGTTTGGCCGACAACGCCACCGAGGGCCGTTGGCTGGCCTTCCATGTACGGGAGCCTCTTCCGACCAATGCAACGGTCTCCGTGAATGTCGGGCCGGGCACCCCCTCGGCGGAGGGGCCGTTGGTCACCGAGCAAGTCCAGAGTTTCAGTTTCCAGACCTATGCCCCCTTGCAAATCGAGGATCAGAACTGTGATCGGCGTCAAGACGCATGTCCCCCCTTCTCGTCGCTGATGATCTACTTCAACAATCCCCTCGATGTGGCCGCCTTTGAGGAAGGCATGGTTCGGGTCGAGCCTTCTTTGCCCGGCGCTTCGGTCAACGTCGTCGGCAGCCAGATTCGAATCAGCGGGATGACCGCCGGTCAAACGACGTACACCGTCAGCGTCGATGGAGACGTTAAAGACGTTCATGGTCAAACCTTGGGGCCAGACGAAGAATTGAGATACTACATTGGTCCCGCCGAGCCGGTCTTGATCGGGCCGAACGATGTTTTCGTCACCCTCGACCCCGTCGCCTCCGAACCGGTTTTGTCACTTTACACGATCAACTACAATCGCCTGGATGTGCAGATTTACGCCGTCGAGCCGACGGACTGGCCCGTGTTTCAGGAATACTTGCGCGAATACAACCGCACCGACGAGCCTGTGGAGCCGCCCGGTGAGCTTGTTCTCGACGAGACCCAGCGCTTTGAAGTCCCCGACGACACCCTCACCGAGGTGAGCATCAGCCTGAGCGAGGTGATGGAGGGCGACTATGGCCACTTTGTAATCGTTGCCAAACCTCCCAAGGGACTCTTCGAGGAAGACCGTTATTGGGAAACCGTCCAGGTCTGGGTGCAGGTCACACAACTTGGTCTGGATGCCTTCGCCGACCACAGCGATCTGGTCGTTTGGACCAACGCTTTGCAAGATGGCGCGCCCCTGGCCGATGTCAACATCGTCTCCCCTGATGGGGCGATCATTGGCGGTACGGACCAGCAGGGCGTGGCCCAACTCCCGATTCCCGGTAAAGGGCTCAGCTATCTGATCGGCCAACGCGGCCAAGATCAAGCCCTGTTGCCCTATTCCAATTACTATTGGGGTGATGAGGGCTGGATACCTCGCTCGCTCGTCGATGAGTTGCGCTGGTACGTCTTCGATGATCGCAGGATGTATCGCCCCGGAGAAGAAGTTCACGTCAAAGGATGGATGCGGCGCATCGGCGCGGGACAAGATGGCGATGTCGGCATGCCCGGCGATGCTGTCAATGCAGTCCGGTACCAGATCATCGGCCCACAGGGTAACGAGTTCGACTCCGGGAGCGTCGAGGTCAACGCCTGGGGAGGCTTTGATTTCGCCTTGACCTTGCCCGAAAACATCAACCTTGGTCCCGCTCAAATCATGCTCTCTGCGGAAGGCACGTTAGCTAATTTGAGCGGCAACCGATACAATCACAGCTTCCAAATCCAGGAATTCCGCCGCCCGGAATTCGAGGTGTCTGCCCGCAACGAAACCACCGGGCCGTACTTCGTCCAGGATCATGCTGTTGTCGCCGTCGAGGCCGAGTACTATGCCGGTGGCCCTTTGCCCAACGCGGAGGTCAATTGGAGGATCAACGCTTCGCCGACCAACTATCAACCGCCCAATTGGTCCGACTTCAGCTTTGGCTACTGGACTCCCTGGTGGTGGTTCTACGACATGGGCCCGGGCGGCGAGACCCGCACCCAAAACTTCACCGGCTCTACCGATGCCTCCGGCAATCATTATCTGCGTTTGGATTTTGATTCCGTTGACCAGCCCCGACCTTACAGCGTGATGGCCGAATCGACCGTCTTCGACGTCAATCGTCAGGCCTGGGCCGGGACGACCAGCTTGATGGTCCATCCGGCTGACCTCTATGTTGGTCTGCGTAGTGAACGTTATTTCGTCGAGCAGGGCACACCGTTGGAGATCGATCTGATCGTCACCGATCTGGACGGCAACCCGATCGCCGGAGAGACCATCGAGGTCGAGGCGTTCCGCCTGGTTTGGAAGAACACGCCCGACGGCTGGCAGGAGCAGGAAGAGGATCTTCAGACCTGTAGCCCGGAATCCGGCGAGGAGCCGGTCACCTGCACCTTCGAGACACCTGCGGGAGGCCGTTACCAGATCACCGCGACGATCACCGATCAGGCCGGGCGTCAAAACCAGAGCCGCATCACCCGCTGGGTCAGCGGCGGAGATCGCCCCCCAGCGCGGGAAGTGGAAAGAGAAACCGTCAACCTGATTCCGGACCAAGAGACATACCAGCCCGG
>CAZJBA010000129.1:0-8920 GCA_964544065.1 uncultured Anaerolineales bacterium
AGCGCGCGCTCCCCGTTGCCGACCATGATGGATGTCACAACGCTCTTGACAACATCTGCGCGCACACACTCGTGAACGACACTTGTCGCATGTGCAGGGTGGAGTATAATAGGGAGTGGCCAAACACGCAAACAATTGTTTGGTGGTAGATTCGTGATTAAGTTTAAATTCTTAAGGCATTAAGGTTATGACGCTTGTTTCATTTTCGCTACGTGAAGACTATTGGGATAATTTTGAACTTCAGGAAGAGGACATTAACTTCCTTTATACCCATTTGATGGACTTAGAGACACCCCTTACCTCGGATGAATTGATCGAGGCATTGGTGGAAGACCGCATTGAACGTGAAAAAGAAATCTTTGAAGAGAAGCGCCTCAATGGGGGTGACGTCTATCTGCCCGCAGAAAGTTACCAGATTGGTCAAAAAATTGTTTTCCCAATTCTTGATTGGCGTCAAGCCGAAGTGGTGGCAACCCGCTCAGGCAAGAACCCGGAGTTAGGCGAGTTTAACGTCGTGGAAGTCGCCTTTGAAGACGATGGCGAGCAGCGTGAATTTGCCGCCAATTTGGAAGAGCATTCTTTGAATCAACCCAAAGCGCCGGTCGATGATGATGTCCCTCAAATTGAACTAATTCTGGATCAATACCGAGAGGTATTGGTAGAACGGCTGGAGCAGGGTCTCATTGCCAATGCCGATTTCGTCCGCATTGCCGGGCGCTGGTTCCCGCGAGCATTATTGGTTGATGTCAACACGGGTCATTTGAATCTCGCCGAAGCTGTATTGGACATGGCTGCTGGTAAACCGTTGCCTACTTCGGACTTGTTGGAACAGGTCGAACTTCCCGCTAACGAGAATCCTAAATTGCTTGAATTCTCGCTAGACTTAGCCTTGCAAGAAGATGATCGTTTTGATGAAGTTGGCCCGGCCGGAAAAGTAAGGTGGTATTTGCGCCGCCAGGAACCGGAAAGTGTCTGCGAGACGCCTCTGTATTTGCGCTATCATGAAATAGAATCCAACCGAGAGCTCCTTTCCGATCAGATGTTGGAAGTTGAGCAGGCTCTCGAAGACGAATTGACACCCTATCAGGATGTGGAGCCTTCTCAAGACGATGTGGCTATTCCTTTGTTATTCCCCCATTGGCGGGTGGGCGCGCTTCCCCTTACCCCGCGCGTCAGCCCTTTCTTTCCCACCGCCTACGAAGCGCCCCGGATTCGCTTTATCCTGGTGGATGGTGAGAACGGCGATACTTTCCCCGGCTGGGTTGTCCGCAAAGAAGGCCATGTCTTGGGCTTGAAAGAATGGTACCGTCAGCGAGAATTGATGCCCGGCAGTATCGTGCGGGTGGAACCGGGCCAGGAATCGGGTCAAGTCATCGTGCAGGTAGATGCGCAACGTTCCCGCCGAGATTGGGTCCGGACTGTTTTGGTCGGCGCGGATGGCGGTGTGGTTTTTGCTACCCTCAAACAAGTTGTCACCGCAGCCTTCAATGAGCGTATGGGCATTATGGTCCCCAACGTGGACGCCCTGGACGAAATTTGGGCGCGACCGCTCAAGGAGCAGCCTCCTTTCGAGCGCACTGTCGCCAATATGGCCCGAGAGTTGACCAAGCTCAACCCGCAGAACCATGTCCATGTTACCGAATTATACGCCGCGGTCAACCTGGTGCGCAGATGCCCTCCCGGGCCGATTCTGTCTCTGTTGGCATCTCGTCCCTGGTTCGTCCACGTCGGTGATTTACATTTTCGATTTGATGACTCGGCAGGATAGGAGTTTTTGGTGACTGAAACGAAGCGCTTTAGCCTCGTTAGACCGACCGTTGAAACCCCCTTTGCAATTGATTTTGATTGGTGGTGCAAACACGATCGTCAATGGCGCGTTCATTTGCGCAGTTCGTTGTGTCCTGAGCATAGAGAAAAATTTGTTGATCTGCAAGGTGATGAAAAAGTCGATTGGGTTGATCCCGAAACGGCTGAGGTGCAACGTGTCGACGGTTTGCAACATATTTTAATCAGCCATTGTGCTCAGACAGACGATTTTATTACCGATCGCACCTCCTTGGTTGAATCCATTTTTCGGATCTTCTTGGCAAGCGGGAATACGCCTATGACGCCGCGTGAGTTGGCCCAGAAACTCAATCGGCCCGAGATGACAATATTGCGCATGCTATCGGGTCGGCGAGTATATCGCGGCATTCGACCTTGCCCTGATTACTGATTGAATTCTGCCCCCGTAGCTCAAATGGACAGAGCACCGGACTTCTAATCCGACGGTTGTGCGTTCGAGTCGCACCGGGGGTACTGGATGTTTAATGATGCCAGGCGCGGCGTTTGGGGTGTCATTCTTGCCGGAGGCATGCTGCGCAATTTCCTAAATTCGACGATCAGCCTAATGATGACCAAGTCCGACAAGTTGCCCAAGAAGCACTATGAGTAATAACGTGAGCAGGAGTCCGTGCGATGAACGAAGTTGAAGTGAAATCTGAAGCTGCCAATCTCTCACATTGGCTTGATCGAGATGGTAATCCCCTTCCTTGCCGAGTCTCTTCTCGCTCTCGGGCCTGGCGTCCTCCTACCGATGTTTACGAAACGGAAGAAGACATCATCGTTCGGGTTGAAATTGCTGGTATGCAGGAAGCTGAATTTTCTGTTTTGTTGGAGGATACGCAAGTATCCATCCAGGGAAAACGTCAAGATGACAACTCGGAACGCCGCGCTTATCATCAAATGGAGATCCGCTTTGGCGAATTTTGTTCCCAGTTGGAACTTTCTTGGCCGGTTGACTCCAAAAACGTAGAAGCTGACTATCAAGATGGTTTTTTATGGGTTCGTTTACCCAAAGCGCGCTCCCACCAGATTAGAATTAGAGAGTAGATACTTTATGCCCGCGTCTCGTTGGAATGCAGACCTGATAGAATTGTTAGCCTGGTTTGATGAGGATACCTTTCGAATGAGAGACTTCTTCTTTCAACCCATTTTGACACATATCGGGGAACAAGATGAAATCGACGAAGCGATCGAAAGTGAATTTGAACAAGACCTGATTCCGACCGAACTCCCTATTCTGCCTCTCCGCGGCCTGGTCGTTTATCCTGGAAATGCCGTCCCTTTGACCATTGGACAACCTCGTTCCATTCGACTTGTTGATGATGTTGTGGCTCAAGATTTACGCCTGATTGGCTTGGTCGCCTCCCGTAATCCTGAACTGGAATCGCCTGCTCCCGAAGATTTGTACTCTACCGGAACCGTGGCCGCGGTTCATCGCATGCTCCGTACTCCCGATGGCGCCATCCGCCTGCTCGTCCAAGGGATGATGCGCTTCCAAGTAGGTGAATTCGTCGAGCTTGAGCCTTATCTGAAAGCGAAAATCGAGCTGAATCCCGAAATGATCGAAGAAGATTTGGAAGTGGAGGCCATGGCCCGCAATGCCCGCGATCAGTTTGAGCGCATTGCCGATATGATCCCTTCCGTTCCGCGGGAATTGGTGGACGCGCTGCTCTCCCTTGAGGACCCGCTTGAAACCGTCTACACGATTGCTAACTTTCAGCGCCTCGAGCTAGAAGATGCCCAAGAGCTCCTCGAGCTTGATTCGGTTTCCGATAAGCTCCATAAACTGGTCGGCTTATTGGCTCGAGAGGCGGAAGTGTTGGAGATTGGCCAAAAGATTCAAAAGGAGGCCCGCTCAGAACTTGAAAAAGTGCAGCGTGAGTACTTCCTGCGCGAGCAACTTAAAGCCATTCAGCGAGAATTGGGGGAAGGGGATGAGCAAACAGTCGAGGTGGAGGAATTTCGCCAAAAAATAGACGCGGCGGACATGCCCTCAGAAGCCGATAAACAGGCCAACCACGAGTTGGATCGCATGGCACGCTTGCCGACCGCCTCTGCCGAATACGGCGTCATCCGCACCTATCTCGACTGGCTGGTTTCCTTGCCCTGGTCCGTCTCAACGGAAGACAACTTGGATGTCTCTCATGCCCGCCAGGTTCTGGATGAGGATCACTACGGGCTGGAAGATGTCAAGGAGCGGATTTTGGAATTCTTGGCTGTGCGTAAACTGCACCAGGAGCGAAGCGGAGAGTTTGATCAGGACGAAAGCTACTCCGATGAAATCCGTAAATTGCGGGAGGGCGTGATTCTCTGTTTTGCAGGGCCTCCCGGGGTGGGGAAGACCTCCCTGGGCCGCTCGATTGGGCGTGCCATGGGGCGGAGATTCACGCGCATCTCCCTGGGGGGTGTCCGTGATGAGGCCGAGATTCGCGGTCACCGGCGCACCTACATTGGCGCGCTTCCGGGGCGGATCCTTCAAGCCATCCGCCGGGTCGAGTCGCACAACCCCGTCTTCATGCTCGATGAGGTCGACAAGCTGGGCCAGGATTTCCGCGGCGACCCGGCCTCGGCCCTGCTAGAGGTGCTCGACCCGGAGCAAAATGTCGAGTTTCGCGATCATTACCTGGAAGTGGCTTTCGATCTCTCCGAAGTGATGTTCATCACCACCGCAAATCGGCTTGATACCATCCCCGGGCCTCTGCGCGACCGCATGGAAATCATCACCATCTCCGGGTATACTGAAACCGAGAAAACCAACATCGCCCAAGGCTACCTGGTCCCGCGGCAACTGCGCGAGAACAGCCTCCACCGCGACGAAGCGCAATTTTCGCCGCAGGCTATTCGCGAAATCATCCGCTTTTACACCCGTGAAGCTGGAGTCCGTAACTTGGAGCGGGAGATCGGTTCGGTTTGTCGCAAGATTGTCACCCGCATCGCCGAGCGAGGCCAAAGCGAGCAAGTTGAGATCACGCCAGCGCTTGTCCGGGACTATTTGGGCAAGCCCAAGTATTACGATCTGGAGGAGATCGCCGATCGTACCTCCATGCCGGGCGTGGCGACCGGCATGGCCTGGACCCCCACCGGTGGTGATGTTTTGTTCATCGAGGCTACCAACATGCCCGGGAACGGGAAGTTTCAGCTCACGGGTTCGCTCGGTGACATCATGAAAGAATCTGCCAAAGCCTCGTTATCCTACGTGCGCTCAAAGGCCAAGGAATTGAATCTGGAAGAAGGCTTTTTCTCCAAGGCCGATTTTCATGTCCACGTGCCGGCTGGAGCGCAACCAAAAGATGGCGCCTCCGCTGGTGTCACCATGGCCACGGCTTTGGTCTCCTTGATCTCCGGGCAGCCCGTTCGTCCTGATGTCGCCATGACGGGTGAAATCACCCTGCGCGGCAAAGTCATGCGGGTGGGTGGCATCAAAGAGAAAGTCTTGGCCGCTCACAGGGCGGGTATCAAAACGATTTTGTTGCCCCGTCGCAATCAGGTCGATTTGGAAGATCTACCTGAAGAAGTCCAAGAGAAAATCAAGTTCGTCTTGTTGGATAGCGTCGATGACGCCTTGGCTGTTGCCTTGGAGCCAGGGAGAGACAAGCAAGATGAGTAAAATTGTGCTTGTTGACGATGACGAGGTCATGCTTGAGCTGTTGACGACCTTGTTGAATATGGTTGGGCATCAAGTTATTGTGCCTGCCATTGACAAAAACGTTATCGAGACCATCTCTCAAGACCCTCCTGATGTTATCCTTGTGGATGTATGTCTACAGAGTATTTTCGGAGAGAAAATCGATGGCCTCGACTTGTTGGATCAAATTCATCAACACGATGAACTACGAGATGCAAAAGTGATTATGTCTTCAGGGATGGATTTTCAGGAGGAAAGTTTGGCCAAAGGAGCGGATGATTTCCTTCATAAACCTTATATGCCGGAAACCCTGATGGCAAAGATTGGCAAACAATAGAAGCGCAAGGTTTCGCCGTTTTATGAACATCGAACCCTTGCTGATGAGGAAATAGCGAGATATATATTTGAAACGCGGTTCTTCAATTTGAAGCCCCTGTTGGGCGTATTCACCAGAACCGGATTTTACTTCCTATTTCCCAGTGAATTAAAAAAATTAAATATAGCTGGATGATCCATACTTTACAGTTAGCTGAGATAACGACCAGATACTGATTTGGATGATGATGTATGGCTCTCCTGAAAAAAGCTCCTAGCACCCGTCTCTGGGTGCGGAAATTGGCCCGAGGTCGGGCCTCCGAGCACCTTTTTCAGGGGATTCAATGATTGACTCAGCGCTGATTTGTTGTGGCCGCCAGAACATGATAGAGTGAAATTGTGTCTACTATGAAGTGGTATACCATTGACTTACATTTACACACACCCGCCTCGGGTGATTACCAACAACCGAACGCGAGTTATTTAGATATCCTTAAACAAGCAGAAAAACGCGGTCTGGATATGATTGCCTTTACCGATCATAACACGGTAGCAGGCTATCGCCGCATGCAAGAAGAAATCCAACAGTTGGAAATACTCGAGCGCTTGAATCGACTTTTGCCGCAAGAGCAAAGCCGCCTCAAAGAGTATCATCGTTTATTGGAGCGGGTTATCGTATTGCCTGGATTTGAATTTACAGCCACGTTTGGTTTTCATATCCTCGGCGTTTTCCCACCTGATAAATCGATTCGCAGCGTTGAACATATTTTATTAGACCTTAACATTCCCCCCGATCAATTGGAGGAAGGCTCCATGACCGTGGGCGCCAGTTCGGACGTCCTCAATGCCTACCAGAAGATCAACGATGCAGGCGGCTTAGCCATTGCAGCTCATGCGAACTCGAATCATGGCGTGGCTATGCGAGGCTTTAACATCGGTGGGCAAACAAAAATTGCCTACACCCAAGACCCAAACCTGCACGCCTTGGAAGTCACCGATCTGGAACGAAAAGGTCGTTATAGCACCGACGCCTTCTTCAGCGGGAAAAAGCCTGAGTACCCGAGACGCATGCACTGCATTCAAGGCTCCGATGCCCACTGCTTGGAGAAGGACCCCAACAATCATAAGAATTTGGGCATTGGCGACCGAGCTACCGATGTTCGCTTGCCGGAACTCAGCTTTACCGCCCTCGAGAAACTTTTCCTGGGCAATGATTTCGCCCGCACGCGACCGCATCGAGCCAAAGCGGAACCAAGCTTTGATTTTATTCAAGCCGCGCGCGAAGAAGGAGCCAATATCGTTCAAGATTTCCACGAGAGCATGACCGTCCGGGGCGGTAAACTATACGCCATCATTGCGGACGTTTGCGCCTTTGCCAATACCAACGGCGGTACGATTTACCTTGGCATCCATCGTGACTCAAGCCGCAACGTTGCCGGCGTTAGTTCCGTGGGTAAATCCTTATCTCGGCTGGAAAAAGAGATCAGCAAGCGCATCAGCCCTCCCTTGGATTGTGACCTGGACTCTCGCAAATTTCGCGGCAAGAGGATCATTCGCATTCTAGTGCCCCGAGGCGACAACCCGCCGTACGCCGTTGATGATAGTAAAATCTACGTTCGCACCGAATCCGAAACCGGCATGGCCGTCCGCGATGAAATCGTCGGGATGGTCTTGCGCGGCCAGAGCGACCGCCTCAAAGATGAAGCCGACACCCAAGTCGAGATTCAGGGCGAACCGATCCCCATCCCGGAGGGCGGCATCAAGCCGGAAGAACCCCCTCGAACCGGGGTAGAGATCGTCAGCTTCGAAGAGCGCAAAGGCGTTCGCTATTACACCGTCCGTGATCTGCGTAACGGCAACGTCGTTAACAACGTCACCCAAAAGTCGGCCCGAAAATTGTGGCATTACGCCATCAGCCAATACCGCAAAATGAATCAGGAATTGAACAACGTTGATGTCAAGTGGCATGGCAATTTGGGCTTGTTGCGCCGTCAAACACGCGGCAATTACAACCGTTACGATTTAGTTCAACGCAACCCCGAAGGAGGCTATCGCTATTATTTTGGCGTCAACGACGATGGCATTCATGGCGAGTGGATGAAAGTCGTGGGGATGGAAGAAAATTAGCATGACTCCGAAGGTGGCTATTCTTACCGTCTCAGATCGTTCCTACCGTGGGGAACGGGAAGACGCTTCTGGCCCGGCCCTGAAAGAAAAAATCTTGGCTCAGGGATGGGATATTGTGGAGCAGGGCCTCGTTCCCGATGAGATTCCCGCCTTGAAAGAGATTCTGACCCGCTGGGCCGATTCGGAACGTTGCGACCTGATCCTGACGACGGGGGGCACGGGATTCAGCCCCAGGGATGTCACTCCCGAAGCGACCCGCGCAATCATCCATCGAGAAGCGCCGGGCTTGGCCGAGGCCATGCGGGCCGCCAGCCTGAAGATCACCCTCCATGCCATGCTCTCTCGCGCGGTTACGGGCATTCGCGGCAATACCCTCATCGTCAACCTTCCTGGCAGCCCTAAGGCCGCGCTCGAAAACTTGGACGTTATCCTGCCTGTGCTGCCCCACGCAGTTCAATTATTGCGCCAAGACCCTGAAGCGGAATCCAGCCATCGAAAAGTTTGAATACATCTCCACCTTGCCTGTCAAATACGGGAGATAATTCGACCAACTTGATTATCATTTCATGCTACAATCAAAACGAACCGGGGTTTTGATCGTTCAGGTACCTTTTGAAGGAGAGAGTTGCTTATGAAAAAAGATAAAGAAACCATGCTTGATTTGATGCGTTTCTGGTTGTTCGGGACCTTCCTCATCGTTATTGTGGCTGCTACCGTTTACGCAGGTGGCGTGCTCGGATTGGGGATGATGATTTTTGGAGAGTTGTACTACTGGCTCGCTGTCGTGATTACAGCAGCTTTATGCGTATTGTGGTTTTTTGCTTACAAGTGGTACTTAAGCAGAAAAGAATAACCCGTCGCGTTCTATTGTTGCAACCCCGGTGACTCGTTGTTAAAAAGACTCACCGCCACCCACACAGTGGGTGGCGGTAGTCGTTTAATCTGGCTTCAATTTTTATTGTAAGCGTTCAGGCATGTCACTCTCGCCGTAGGCGTGCCGCTGGCAAGGGAGCGTTTTGTGCGACCGAA
>CAZJBA010000130.1:0-8907 GCA_964544065.1 uncultured Anaerolineales bacterium
ATCTCGATTTGTGTGTGTCTAATTCTATAAAGATACTTTTGCTTACCTACTTAGAGAGCAATTTTTGGGTAACCTTGCGCTGTAATCCTATTCGTCAACATCTGGCTTGAGCGCCCAGAATAACCTAACTTCTTTTCAGCAAGACACATCTCAGATTGTAACCGTTCACGGCATGGGTCAAAGAACCTTAGGGTCTCACCCCATGAAATTCCAGAGACCCAATTTCGTAAAACAAATTATACCACCGCCAGAAGAGTCTTCAAATCCGCAAGATCGCTTCACCGTTGATGCGACTGTGCTTGATGTCTTCTAAGGCTTGATTGGCGTCTTCCAACTTGTAGCTTTGCACGGTTGCACGAATCGGGATTTCCGCAGCCAGTTGCAGAAATTCAACCCCGTCCCGGTAGGTGGCATTGGCCACACTCCGGAGCGTGCGTTCACCGTAAATCACATTGTAGGGCATCTCAGGGATGGGAGACATATAAATGGCATTGATGGCCAAGGTGCCGCCCGGGCGCAATTTTCCCAAAATCTTTGGCACCAAATGCCCGGCCGGGGCGAAGATGACGGCTCGATCCAGTTGTTGAGGCGCTTGGTCATCCGCGCCGCCCACCCAAACGGCCCCCAACTCTTGGGCGTGACGCCGGTGCTCCTGCGAGCGGGTAAAGACATACACGTCACAATCCCAGTAGTTTGCTACTTGAATGGCTAAATGGGCGCTGGCGCCAAAGCCGACCAATCCCAGCCGTTCGCCCGGTTGGAGGTCGGCTTGATGCAAGGAGCGATATCCGATGATGCCGGCACACAACATGGGGGCAGCCTGCTCGTCGCTGAGTCTCTCGGGCAGGGGAAGGGCATACTCCGATTCGGCAAGCATGTACTCGGCAAATCCGCCATCGACGTGAAAGCCGGTAAAACGGGCGTTGGGACAAAGATTTTCTTGCCCGGCTTGGCAGTATTGACAGACACCATCGGCATCATAAAGCCATGGGACTCCAACTCGGTCTCCCGCCTCAAGGTGGGTCACATCGTCGCCCAAAGCGTCAACGACCCCGACGACCTGATGACCGGGGATGATCGGCATCTTGGGGGGATGAATGTCCCCTTCGACGATGTGAAGATCGGTATGGCAGGCGCCGCAGATTCTCACTTGCAAGCGCACTTGACCCGGTCCCGGTTCCGGCATGGGAAGATCGACGCGTTTCAATGGTTTCTCTTCAACAGGAGCGTACTGGTGTAATTGCATCGCGCGCATAAGTAGGTTACCTCCTAATATTCGTAAGGATTCAGGGGATCAAATCCCCGAGTGAGTCAGTGATCAGGTATCAGGGACCAGAGATCGGGGATTAGGGCGGCCGTCGAATAAATTCCATGAAAGCCATGATTTTGGTCAATAAAACAGCCACTCTCGGCTCGAATTATGGGAAAACCTCTCGGGTTTCCAGTGGTCAAACCTTAATGAGATTGAGTGGCGGGTAGCCAGTATACTGAACACTGTACAGTGCCCCGTAGACAAGGCTTACCGGTATAACATATAATATTACCATCGATTATTTGTATCCTCTCAAAAAATAGGGGGGAAGCTTGGGACATGTCACTCTCGCCGGAGGCGTGCCGTTGGCAAGGGAGTGTTTTTTACGACCGAAGAGTCTCCCTCTATGAAAGCAGGAGATTCTTCGGGTTGCCGTAGGCACGCACGGCGAAAAACACCCTTGCTCTGCATGCCTCCGGCAAGAATGACACACTTGAAGCTTTGCCCCGCTTTATTGAGAAGATACTTTTTGAACTCCCAAACTATAGACAAGGTATATCGACTTCCCATATAATATATTCAACGAAAAGTCGTCATGATGCGGGAGGCAGGGGTGATATTGTCTTCATGAATGCCCTCTTCTCGTGAAGCAACACATTGAGTTCCACTGAAAGCACTGGGGGTTTTGGGATGTAACGAAAAAAGCATCCCACTTTACCAGCCAGATCAGAAGTTTTGGGGAAGATATCATGGTTTTCCTGCTCGATTGGTTCTCACTGACCCTCTTCCTAACAACCGGTATCGCCCTGTTAATCGGCTATGCCACCTGGCAGCGGAGGAGAAGCAGCAGCAAAACGCTGGCGTTGCTGATGGCGGCAATTGCCGAATGGTCCCTGTGTGGCGCGCTCGAAGCGGTTGCGGCTAATGGGTCAGCGAAAGTGTTTTGGGCACAAGTTTCCTATGTGGGGGTTCACAGCCTGCCCCCTCTTTATCTGATCTTTGCCTGGCAATACAATCAACGAGAACGCTGGCTGACCAAAAGGGTGATCGTTCCATTATGGATCATTCCCGTGATCACGATGGGGTTAGCGGCCACCAACGGCAAACATCACCTGATCTGGAGCGGGTTCCATTGGGCCACAGACAATCACCGGGTTCTCGTCTATGAATATGGACCCGGATTTTGGGTTGGAGCCCTGTACGGTTATAGCCTGGCCGCCATCGCCAGTGTCCATTTCATTTATGCTGCTTACCAAGCTTCCAGGCTTTACAAAGGGCAAGCTACGCTGGTCATTTTGGCAGCGATCATTCCCTGGGCTGGAAACATTCTCTACACCACAAAAGCAACGCCTTTCACGAACTTGGATCTAACGCCGGTCTTTTTCCTGCTAACCGGTGCCTTGCTTGCCGTGAGCATGTTCCAGTACAGATTCCTCGATCTCACACCGATTGCCCGCAGCAAAGTGCTCGACACAATGGCCGACGCGATCATCGTAGTCGACAGCCATCTACGGATCAGCGACCTCAACCCAGCGGCCGAATCTCTGCTCGGCTCCACCGGCGAGGATATCCTCGGTCAACCGGCCCACCAGGCGCTCAGCCGCTGGCCCCATCTTGAATCCCGCTTTCGGAAGAAAAAAGAATCTCCCACGGACGTCAAGATCATCCCGGACAGGGAGGGCGGCTGGTTCGAGGCCAGGATTTCTCCGCTGATGGGGCAGGGCGAACGGACTCAGGGCTGGGTGATTCTCTTAGATGACATCACCAGGCAACGGAAGCTGGAATCCGCCTTGCGAGCGAGAGAGAAGCTCTACCGGAGCGTCACCGAAAGCGCCAATGACGGCATCGCCATCGCACAAAATTATCTCATCAAATACAGCAATCCCCAACTGGCAAGGATGGTTGGTTATTCCGTCGAGGAGGTAGTCAATGAGTCGTTCGTGAAGTTTATCGCCCCCAAACAAGTCGCTACGATCCAAAAACGACACGAATGCAGGATGAAGGGGGAGGTGCCACCATCCCGTTACGAAACCGAGTTGCTGCACGCCTCAGGTCAGCATATCCCCGTAGAGTTCAATGTTAGCTCGATAGAATACAATAAGAAACCGGCTGTGTTGGCGATCGTGCGCGACATCAGCGCCCAGAAAGAAGCCGAAGAGGAGTTGCACCAATTCGCCCGCCAGCAGAGGTTGCTCAACGACATCACCCGCGCGGCCATAGAAGCTACCGAACTCGATGTGAGTCTCCAGATTTTGGCGGACCGCCTCGGGGAACTGATTCAAGCCGATGGCTGCTATATCACCCTGTGGGATGCGGAAAAGGAGCAAACCATCCCGGCCGCCGCTTACGGTTCAGTGCGAGAACGTTACAAAAGCATCCAGGTTGACCCTGACGAACCTACCCTTACAAAAGCTGTACTCTCCAAAGAAAGCCTCTTGGCTATTGAAGATGTTTTCAACACACCCTATCTCAGGCCTGAGCGCGCAGCTCAGTTTCCTTCGCGTTCCCTATTGGCGCTCCCTCTGATTGTCAACGAGCACAAACTAGGTGCGGCTCTGATCGCTTTCGAAGAAGCACACACGTTTACCCAAGAAGAAATCAGGCTGGGAGTACAGGCCAGTCGTCACATTGCGCTGATGCTGTTCAATGCGCGGCTGGTGGAAACATCGCGAGAACGAGCCCAAGAACTGGGCATCCTTTACGATGTCACGACCACGGCGATGAAATCGGTTCATCTGGACGAGATCTTCGACCGAACGATGACCGCCTTGCAAGATACCTTGCACCCGGATGATATTGCCATCCTGCTGGTGGAGCCGGAGACGGGCGAGTTGGTCATTCGCGCTCACCTTGGTTTTCCCGGTGGGCCAACGCTGATGCGCCGGGAGGTTGGCGTGGGCGTTCCCGGCTGGGTGGTGGAGACGGGCCAACCCGTGCTCTTGGCCGATGTGCGCGGCGATGAACGCTACCACGGCTGTGATCTTGACACCCGCTCGGAGTTGTGCGTACCCTTGCGTGTCGGTGAGCATATCATTGGCGCGATCAACCTTGAAAGCCGCCAATTGGCCGCTTTCAAGGAAGATGATTTGCGCATCCTCTCTATTTTAGCGGGCCATCTGGCGGTCATCATCAAGAACGCCCGTCTGTTCGAAGAAGTTCAACGTTTAGCCACCATCGACGAGTTGACCGGGCTCAATAACCGCCGCCATCTCTTCGAATTGGGTGGGCGCGAGTTCAAGCGCGCCCGTCGCTACAGCCAGCCCCTGTCGGCCATCATGTTGGACATTGATCATTTCAAGCAGGTCAATGATACTTATGGCCACGCTGTCGGGGACCAGGTGCTGCGCAACCTGGCCCAGAGATGTCTCCAGAATATGCGCGAAACCGATCTGCTCGGGCGTTATGGCGGCGAGGAATTCTTCCTCCTGCTGCCGGAGACAGGCCTGCAAGAAGCGCAGATTTTCGCCGAACGGCTGCGTTTGAGCGTTCAAGACATGCCAAATGATACAACCCTTGGAAAGTTAACCATCACGATCAGCCTGGGGGTGGCTGAACTCACAGAAGAATATGAGAGCCTCGAGGCGCTGATCGATTGCGCTGACACAGCCATGTATAGGGCCAAGCGGAGGGGACGAAATCAAGTAGTAGCACAATGCAACAAGAGACTCTAGAAGCACATTTAAGTGCTTTGCCGCTGGGCGCGATCCGCTATTATGACACGGTTGGCTCAACCAACGATCTCGCTGCGGCGTGGGCCCGGCAAGGCGCGCCAGAGCTGGCGCTCCTCATCGCCGATGAGCAGACGGCCGGGCGCGGGCGCGGGCAGCGGAAATGGTTCACACCGCCAGGCGCGGCCTTGGCTTTTAGCCTGATTCTGCGCCCCGAATCGGAAACCATCAGCCGGGCGACCGGCTTGGGCGCGCTGGGGGTTTGTCAGGCGCTTCAACAGCGCTGCCACCTTCCAGCAGAGATCAAGTGGCCCAACGACGTGATCGCCCACGGGAAGAAGCTGGCCGGTATTTTAACGGAAGCCTCTTGGGTCGGGGATCGTTTGTCGGCTCTGATCCTGGGAATTGGGGTCAATGTGACTCCTTCCGCTGTTCCCCCTGACGGTTGGTCTGGCCATCACGATCATCCCTTTCCGGCCACCAGCGTGACGGCTGAATCGGGCCAATCGATCCAACGTCTCGATCTGCTCCATCGTATTTTGGAGCTGCTCCTAACCTGGCTGCCAGACCTGGAATCCCCGCGTTTCCTCCAGGCTTGGACTGAGGCGTTGGCCTTTCGTGATGAGTGGGTCTGGGTTTTCCCCAGCGATGAGTCAAGTCGAGACACTCCGGTGCAGGGGAAAATCTTGGGCTTGCGGGCGGATGGCGCCCTGCGACTGGAAACCCAACCAGGAGAAGAAATTTCAATTCGATCGGGTGAAGTTCATCTCCGCCCGGTTGACAGTTTGGGAAAATAAGCTACACTATCGGTAGTCATACTTGGAGAATAGGAGCTGAGACGATGCTTGATGAACTGCGCGGCAACGATGAAGACATGGATTTCATGGATGATGAAGATGTCTTCGCTTACGAGGAGGAAGAAGTCGAAGAGCAGGGCCTCTTTTTGGGGATGACTGCTATCCAGCGATTTGTCATTGCGATTATGCTTTTATTTATGATTTGCATTTTAAGTTCTTTCTGCCTTTTGGTGACAGAAAGAATTTCTTTGCCCTTCTTGTAAGGGGGTGCTGTTAAATAGAATCGACGTCTGCTCGCTTGTCGCAGACGTCGATTTTGGTTTTAGTTCTAAGCCGCCCCGGCTTTGCGCAAATCGGCGGCGGCAATGCGGGCCATTGAAGCCACCGTGTCGCCATCTTCCAGGTTCATGGTTTGAACGCCCTGGGTGGCGCGGCCTTGCTCGGAGAGCGCCTCCGCGTTGGTGCGCATGACGATTCCGTTAGATGAGATCAGCGTGATCAGGTCTTCGTCCGGTTGAACCACCCGGGCGGCCGCAACCGTGCCAATCTTTGGGATCGCCTTGCAGTCGATGGTCAGAATGCCCATCGTGGCCCGACTCTTGGCCGAATATTCTTGCAGTGGGGTACGTTTGCCGTAGCCTTTTGTGGTGATGATGAGCAGTTCGCCCTTTGGCTCGATGATGTCCATGCCGACGACCCGGTCATCCGGTTTTAGTCGAATGCCGATCACGCCTTGGGCGGGGCGTCCCATCGACCTGACCTCCGATTCGTGGAAACGCAGCGCCTGGCCTCGTTCGGTGACAATCAAAAGTTCTTCGTTTCCGGTGGTGAGGCGCACCCAGCCTAATTCGTCATCTCCGGCCAAACCGATAGCGATAAGCCCAGAGGGCCGCACCGAGGCAAATTCAGCCAGGTCGACGCGTTTGATGCGACCACCCCGCGTCACCATGGTACAGAATTCAGCCGCGTCGAAGTCGGGGACGGGCACTGCCGCGGTGATGATTTCGCGGGGAGAGATATGGAGCACGTTGACCATAGCGATGCCTTTGGCCGTGCGGCTGGCATCGGGAATTTCATAGGCTTTGGCGGAATATACCTTGCCGCGATCGGAAAAGAACAGAATGGAGTCGTGCGAATTGGCCGGGAACATCATCAGGACGTTGTCTTCATCGCGGGTGGTGTGTCCCTTGACGCCGCGTCCGCCGCGGCGCTGAGAGCGGTACGTTTTGGCGGATACGCGCTTGATGAAGCCTTTCTCGGTGATGCTGACCAGAATCGCCTCGTCGGGGACCAGGTCTTCCATGCTAATATCGCTGTCGGCTTCGGGGACGATGTTCGTCCGGCGGGCATCTCCATAGTCGGCGGCGATTTCGTTGAGGTCTTCTTGGATCAAGTCGAGCAATTTCTTGGGATCAGCCAATAGCTCCTTGAGGTGCTCGATCTGCTTGAGCAGTTCTTCGTGCTCGTCTTCGATTTTTTGACGTTCCAGGGCTGCCAGACGGCGCAACTGCATATCCAAGATGGCTTGGGCTTGAACCTCGGTAAGTTGGAAGCGAGACATCAGCCGCTCCTTGGCCAGATTAGCATCGGGCGAGTTGCGGATGGTGGCAATGACGTCGTCGAGATTAGCCAGAGCGATCAAAAGCCCTTGCAAAACGTGATCGCGCCTTTCTGCTTTGGCCAGTTCGAACTGCGTCCGGCGGGTGAGAACCTCCAGACGGTGGTCGAGATAGAGTCGCAGCGCTCGCTTGATCGATAGCAGCCTGGGTTGATTGTCTACCAGGGCTAATAATTGGGCCCCAAAGGTCATTTGCAAAGGGGTATATTTGTAAAGCTGGTTGAGCGCTTTGCGGGGATAAGCCGCTCGCTTCAATTCGACGATCAAACGCATGCCGGTGCGATCGGACTCATCGCGCAAGTCGGAGATACCGTCCAATTTATCTTCGCGCACCAGCTTGGCGATGCGCTCGATCAGGGTGGTTTTGTTGAGTTGGTAGGGTATCTCGGTGATGACAATTTGGTGTTTACCCTGGTGGATGGGTTCGATCCGGGCTTTGCCGCGCACGACGATGCGCCCTCGCCCGGTGCTGTAAGCCTGGCGGATTCCCTCGTCCCCGATGATGACTCCGCCGGTGGGAAAATCGGGCCCGGGAATGAAATTGAGGATATCTTCAACCGTCACCCCCTCGGAATTATCATAATGATCGATCATGTAGCTCAGGGCGTTGACCAACTCATTCAAGTTGTGTGGGGGGACATTGGTTGCCATGCCCACAGCGATCCCGGAGGAGCCATTCAACAATAAATTGGGCAGACGGGAAGGTAGAACAGCAGGTTCTTGCAAGGAACCATCAAAGTTGTCGATGAAATCGACGGTATCTTTGTCAATGTCAATCAGCATTTCTTCGGCCATCTTGTCCATGCGGGCCTCGGTGTAACGCATAGCCGCGGGGGAATCGCCGTCGATGGAGCCAAAGTTGCCTTGTCCATCCACCAGCGGATAGCGCATGGAGAAATCCTGAGCCATCCGAGCCATGGCGTTGTAAACAGCCAAGTCGCCGTGGGGGTGATATTTGCCCAAGACTTCGCCGACGATACGGGCAGATTTTTTGTGTGGGCGGTTGGAGCGGATGCCCATATCGTGCATGGCGTACAAAATGCGGCGATGGACGGGCTTGAGTCCATCGCGGGCATCCGGCAGCGCACGGGCGACGATCACGCTCATGGCGTAATCGAGATAGGCCGTGCGCATTTGTTGATCAATATCAACTAATTTAACGGTATCAGTTTCCATAGAAAGTTCTTTCTGTGCTGGTAAAGACATAAAAAACGTATGCTTGCCCGCTGGCAGGCACAAGCACAATTATACCGCGATTACGCTCAAATTGATGGGGGAAGCCAGATCAGTCAGGGGAATTGCATTTGGGCAACCGTGCGTATCTTTCTCAATTCCCCCTTTTCAAAGCCCGTCCTCGGGCAGTTTAGCGAGAAGCCGCTGAAGCCGCCCCGAGGACGGGGCTACCGAACAAAGAAAATACGTAACTACTCAGGTATGTCATACCAACGGGTATACCCTTGGGGTAAGCAATCTCCTGGATGATCTGGGAGACTGCTTCGTCGCAAAAGACGCTTCTCGCAGTGACATTTTTTAAGTAGGCTGAGTAGTACGACAATGTCACATATAACGTTT
>CAZJBA010000131.1:0-8890 GCA_964544065.1 uncultured Anaerolineales bacterium
CAGCGAAGCTCCTATGCACGACTTCAGTCGCAAGTTTTTGGGCGTTTCATCACCTGAGCCCTGTTCAGCTTATTACCGAATTAAATTTTTAGATGGTGGTCACAAAGTAAGTGAGGGTTGCCTTCCAAAATGCTCTAGGCGGCGTCCTCGGCGGCGGGGACGCCGCCTAGAGCATTTTAGTCTACCTGCTTTTTAAGCGTCACTTACTATCTAACCACCACCAATTTTTAAAGTCCATAATCCAGTTGAGAAATTCAGTCATTCGCTTTCTTCAGAATCACTTGATCATGGATTTGCCGGATAGCCGCAGCGGCATCATCGGCGAAGACAACCAGCGAAAGGCTGCACTCCGATGAACCTTGGGCCACAGCAATGACGTTGATCTCCACCTCCGCCAAGGCGCCAAAGATGCGCGCCCCGACGCCGGGGGTGGTGCGCAATCCCGATCCCACTGCGGTAACGATGACGACATCCTCGATGGCCCAGACGCGATCAATGTCCTTGCGAGACAGTTCCAAGGCCATCTCGGCTTCGATCGCGCCAATCACGGCCTCCGCAGTTAGAGAGGGGATCAAGAAAGAAATCGACTGCTCCGAGGAGGCCTGGGTAATCATCAGCACGCTGGCGCCTTGACTGGCGACGGCAGCAAAGGTGCGCGCCGCGATGCCGGGCACCCCCATCATGCCGCGGCCCTCCACGTTGACCATACTTAAACCGTCGATGGAGGTAACGGCCTTGATCGTGCTGGGATCTTCCGCTCCCTCGCGGCAGATGCGGGTACCGGCGTGAGAGGGATTGAACGTATTCTTGACCCGCAGGGGAATATCGCGTTCGACGACCGGCCGGATGGTGCGGGGATGAACCACCTTGGCGCCAAAGTAAGCCAATTCGCTGACCTCATTGTACGAGAGCACGGGGAGCACTTGGGCATCAGGCACAATGCGGGGATCGGTAGTCATGACGCCATCCACATCCGTCCAGATCCAGACTTCATCCGCATCCAGGCAATCTCCCAGGATAGCGGCGCTGTAATCACTGCCGCCCCGTCCCAGCGTGGTGGTGATCCCTTCTGTGGTGGCGCCGATGAAGCCGGTCACAACGGGAATGGCGCCCATCTCCAACAACGGGGAGAGTCGCTCTTTGACCCGGGCGCGGGTTTCATCCATGAGCGGGACCGAGTTTTGGAATTTATCATCGGTGACGACCAGTTCGGTCGCGTCAACAGCTTCACTTTTGGCGCCGCGCCTGCGAAGCAGAGCAGCTAACACGCGAGCATTGATTCGCTCTCCCAAGGAGGTAACCGCATCCATGGCGCGGGCGGTGACCTCCCCCAACACATAAATGCTGTGACAAAAGGCGGCGAATTCGTCCAAGTATTCATCAATGGTGGCAAGCAGTTCAGCCTGGGCTTCATCGAGATCGAGCAAAGCATCCACAGCGCGGTAATGCTTGACCCTCAAATCGGCCACAACGGCACGGTAAGTTTGATCATCCCCAGAAGCGGCCGTCAAAGCGCCCTCGGTCAGGGAATCAGTCACGCCGCTCATGGCTGAGACAACCACGATCAGATCATCCCAATTCTCGGCTTGCTCCAGAACGATCCCGGCAGTCTGGGTGTGGGCCTCAGCGTTTCCAACGGAAGTTCCTCCAAATTTCATCGCTACTGTAGACATGGGTTTTTCCTCTCAGGTGTTTTTTTAGTAACAACTATGGAACACGGATTGCACGGAATTTTGCGCCAAGTCGATGATGTCGCCCAACACGCCAGCAGCGGTGACTTCCGGGCCGGCGCCGGGGCCGGCAATCGACAGGGGGACGGGCATGTACCGTTCGGTATGAAAAGCGACGTAATTTTCGGGGCCATGCAAGGCACCCAAGGCGCTATCTTTTGGAACGGGGAGCAGCCCAACCTGACCGCCATCCGGGCCGACCCGAACGGCATATCGCAACGTCTTTCCGTTTGCCATGGCTCTCTCAAAGCGATCAGCATAGGTCAGGTTCATGCTTGAGGCAATATCCATGAATGCCTGCACGGTGAGTTCAGCCAGGGAATCGGAATAGAGTTTTTCCACGCGAAGGTCATCAACATTCAACGGCCATCCGGCGGTTCGGCCCAGAATCAAAGCCTTGCGGGCCACGTCTCGGCCACTCAAGTCCTCGCGCGGGTCGGGTTCCGTATACCCCAATTCACGGGCGGTTTCAATCGCGCCAGCATAGGTCGCACCGCGCTCGAGCTCCGTGCACAGGTAGCCCAACGTACCGCTGAAGCAGCCCTCGATGGCCGTAATGCGATCGCCGGTATCGAGCAAATAACGCAGCGTGTCAACGACGGGCAATCCTGCTCCAACTGTGGTTTCATAGCGAATACGCTTGTGGGCAAATAAGTCTTGAGCTTGATCCCAGGGAGCAGCCAGGGATAGTTTATTGGCTAGCACCACGCCACAATCACGCTCCAGCGCAGCCCGCACCACAGGCTCAGTTTGAGAAGAGGCAGTCACATCGACGAGAATAACGCCGGGGCGCAACGCTTGCTCCACGACATCAAGCGATTGAACGCCCGGCAGGGCATCAAGTCTGCCTGAATCGGCAGCAGCTCGAAGGGCCGAACGCAACGCCTGCTCGCTGAGACCTTCTCGGGAGAACAAGGCTCCACTGATGTCGGCCAAAACAACGGGATCGAGTCTCAAACCAGCCCTACGATCCAACTGCTCGCGAGTATCCAGAATCTGACGCAAAAGGGCGCCGCCCACATTGCCTAGACCAAGAAAAATAAGGGGTACGATTTGGCTCATGATTCGCCTCCAAAAATAAAAAACCCGCGCCCTCTTGGGGCACGGGTTTTCCGCACGGTTCCACCCAAGTTATACGACGAACGAATTTGCCGTACACTCTTGCAGCGATAACGGGCTGACCCGCCAGCTCATACTTTCACCAATAGGGATTTCAGAGCATCACTCCCGGGGGGTTTTCTCGCCGCTCCGGTCAAGAGGGCTTTCAGCCGGTGACCCTCTCTCTCTTTGACGTTCACGAACGGTACTCGTCCCGATCAACGTGTTGAATATTGGGCGGGATTATAACATCCCACCTAGATTTATCAAGTGCCAAGCGCGTAAAATAGATTAAAAATCCATAAAAACACTGGCTTCGCCATCATGCCCAGGTGATCAAGCCGGGGATAAAGGGAGTGACCAGATCAGGGTGATTGGGCAAAACACGCACGGTATACCCGAATAAGCCACTTTTCTCACAGGCGACCGTTTCCGCTTCGTAGAGATAGACGCCCTCATCCAGTGTCTCTTGAAAGGCGAGCGAAAAGACCTTGGCGTCGACAATCTCGTCACCAGGGCTAACCGGGCCGACGTATAACTCGACGGAGACATCCTCCGGGGTCAAATCACCCCCTAACCCCTTGTCAAGGTTAAAGGGGTAAAAACGTAGAACAGTCGCATTTGACAAGTAATATAATCCGGAAGACATGTCTTTTATCACCTCTCCCTCGTTGACTCAGGACCAGCAGCATGCTAAAATCCGCGCGCGTCAATACTATGATTAATCATATGATGGTGGTCACAAAGTAAGTGAGGGTTGCCTTCCAAAATGCTCTCGGCGGCGTCCCCGCCGCCGAGGACGGCGCCTAGAGCATTTTAGTCTACCTGCTTTTTAAGCGTCACTTACTATCTAACCACCACCAATCATATTTATCAAATGAATCAACATGGCTAAAAATCAAGCGCAAAACCAAGCATCAGGCCCCCAGGTCAATGACTTTTCCATCATGATTGGAACCGTCAACGGCACGGGAAGCCAAACCGCCAACCTGACTCTGATCCGGGCTTTCTTTAACATGGGCATCCCCGTTTCAGGGAAAAATGTCTTTCCCTCCAACATCCAGGGATTGCCCACCTGGTACACCATCCGGGTGAACAAGGATGGCTACCTGGCCCGGCAACCGTCTTCCGACATCGTCGTGGCGATGAACGCCGACACCTTCGAGCAAGATATCGAAACGCTCTGCCCTGGCGGGATCCTGCTCTACGATGACAAAATCAAAAAAGAGATCCCCCGTGACGACATCAACGTCTACTCGATGCCGGTCAAACAGATGGTGACGGAATCGGAGGCCCCGCGCGAATTGCGCGATTACGTCGCTAACATGGTCTATGTCGGCACGTTAGCCCATCTGCTCAAGATCGAGATCGACAGCCTGGAACAGGCTTTGGATTTCCACTTCAAGGGCAAGCAGAGCCCGATTCAATTGAATATGGATATGATCCTCCGGGCCAAGCAATGGAGCAGCGAGCACCACGAACCAACCTGCCCCTATTGTGTGGCGCCCCTGGACAAAACCGAAGGGTTCATTTTGGCCAACGGCAACACCGCCGGGGCCTTGGGCGCGATTTACGGCGGGGTCACCTTTGCAGGCTGGTACCCGATCACCCCGGCGACAAGCCTGTCAGAAGCGTTGAATCAATATCTTCCCCAACTACGCAAAGACCCCGAAACGGGCAAACAAACGTATGTGGTCATCCAGGCCGAAGACGAATTAGCCGCGGTTGGGATGGCCATTGGGGCCGGATGGGCTGGCCTGCGAGCGATGACAGCCACTTCCGGGCCAGGAATCAGCTTGATGACAGAATATACCAGCCTGGCCTATTTCGCCGAAATTCCAGTCGTAATTTGGGATGTTCAACGCATGGGGCCAAGCACCGGCCTGCCGACGCGCACATCTCAAGGCGACGTAAGGCTGACGCATTACTTGGGGCAAGGCGACAACCAACACGTCGTATTGATGCCCGGTTCCGTCTATGAATGTTTCGAGTTCGGCTGGAAGGCGTTCGACATCGCCGAAAAGCTGCAAACGCCGGTCTTTGTGCTCTCCGATTTAGACCTGGGCCAAAACCAATGGATGACCTCCCCGTTCGAATACCCGGACACCCCTATGGAGCGCGGCAAAATTCTGTGGGAAGAGGAATTCGATCAAATTGCAGACGAGTGGGGCCGCTACCTGGACATGGACGGGGACGCCATTCCCTACCGAACTGTTCCTGGAAACCGTCATCCGAAGAGCGCTTATTACGCCCGCGGCACCGGCCACGACAAGTACGCCAATTACAGCGAGGACCCAGAGACATGGGAAGCTAATCTCAATCGCCTCAAGGAAAAATTCGAACGAGCGCGCACGATGGTGCCTGAACCGGTGATTCGTCCGAGCAGTGAAGAAACATACATCGGCGTGATCGCCTTTGGCTCCACCAATCTGGCTGTTTTGGAAGCTCGCGACATGCTGGCGAAAAAGCAACTCCATTTTGACTATTTGCGCTTGCGGGCACTGCCAATCAACACAGAAGTAAAAGAGTTCGTCCGAGAACATGAACGAGTCTACGTCGTTGAGATGAATCGAGACGGGCAATTACACCAGATCCTGACCTTAGAGATGCCCGGCCATTGCAAAACGCTCCACTCGCTATCACACAATGACGGCCTGCCCCTGACGGCCACCTGGATTAAGAACGCACTTCTCGCAGAGGAGCAATAACCATGGCGAAAGAAAACATGATCGGCTTGACCAAACGCGATTACCGCGGAGCACGCTCAACGCTCTGCGCTGGCTGTGGGCATTATGCCATTGTCAACCAACTTCTCACAGCCTGCTACGAACTCAATATCCCCCCCGAGGGCGTAGTCAAATTGAGTGGCATTGGCTGCTCCAGCAAAGCGCCAACCTACTTCATGAGTCGAGCCTTTGGGTTCAATGGCCTGCACGGGCGGATGCCATCCCTGGCTACCGGCGCCCTGTTTGCAGACACATCCTTGATCGGTATCGGCGTCAGCGGCGACGGCGACACCGCCAGCATCGGCATGGGCCAGTTCAAGCACGTCATGCGGCGGAATTTACCCCTTCTCTACGTGGTGGCTAACAACGGCGTTTACGGCCTGACCAAAGGACAATTCTCGGCTACAGCCGAGGAAGGTCTGGCCCTGAAGAAACAAGGCCAAAATCGCTACATGCCCATCGATATCGCCTGGGAGGCGATCGTGGGACGAGCATCTTTTGTGGCCCGCTCCTTCTCCGGCGACCCCAAGCAGCTCAAAAGCCTATTTGAGGCCGCCCTACACCATGAAGGCATCGCTGTGATCGACGTGATCAGCCCGTGCGTGACCTTCAACAACAAGGATGACACCCTGCACTCCTACGCCTGGGGCAAATCCCACGAAGTCGCCTTACACGAACTCTCCTTTGTGCCGCCCGTTCGCTCCATCCGGGTCCAGTACGACGCAGGAGAGACCATCGAGGTCCCCCTTTACGATGGCACTCACATCCTGCTCAAGAAGCTGGAGCACGATTACGACCCCACGGACCGGGCCAAAGCCATGAAAATATTAGAGCAAGCCAATCGAAATCAAGAGCTGATCACCGGGCTGCTGTACATCAACCCCAAGCAAGAATCTCTTTTCGATCTCTACGACTTGCCCGAAACGGCGCTCAACCGCCTGCCAAACGAGAAGCTGCGCCCCAGCCCTGAATCCATTGACGAGATCAACGCGATGATGTTTTAATCGCTTATGTCTTTGACGCTAGCGCCTGCAAGTCATTTTTCGCTCGAAACCTTAACGGAGGCATATAACCAAACTCGGGTGGACTACATCGTTCCCATGCCGATGAACGCGGTTCGACTGGCTGAATATATACGCGTCTATGACATAAAAATGGCCCAATCAGTCGTTGCCCTTGATGACGATCAGATCTTGGGCATCAGCATGCTGGCTTTGCGACCTGGACGTTCTTGGATCACCCGCCTGGGGGTATTGCCGACAAGCCGTCGGCAGGGAGCCGGGGACGCCATGATGACTTACTTGTTGAAACAATCAAAACAAGCGGGGCGCGAACTGTGCATGTTAGAAGTTATCCACGGCAACAAGCCGGCCCACAAACTCTTTTTGAAACATGATTTTCACAAAACTCGCCAACTGCTTATTTTGCGGCGCTCACCAAAACAGATTGATGCTCCTGATTGCTCCTTGACTTGGCTGGATAAAGACCAAGCAGTGAGACTTCTTGATCACTATCCGAACTCTCTGGCTTGGACAAATCAGGCCGAAACCTTTCTCAACACAAACGACGCCTTGGGATTGCGGTGTGAGCTATCCCAAGGCGGTCGTGGCTGGATGGTCTTCAGGAAGCAAAAATTTTATCTATCGCACTTCGTAATCCACACCGAAGAGGGTAATCCCATAAATGTAGCGCAGGCCCTCTTGCGCCAGGTCCACCAACGTTTTCCGCACCGGGATACCCACACAGAAAACATCACCTCCAACGACCCTCACCTGCCCGCTTTCTGGGATTTAGGGTATGTTGAAGCCTTTCGTCGCATAGAAATGCGGCGAAAACATCCATCAGATTCTCCTGTTTTTTGAAATCATACTCATTGACATTCAATAATACATTTGTTACGATCTACTAGGGTACATTAATAACCCGTTGAACTTCATCCTAACCTTATTGATTTCATCGCCGCAGCGTGGCTACACACCCACCCCGTTTTGATTCCTTCTCAACAATTGAGGCCGCTAAAAAAGGAGAGAAAAAATGGCTACACGACAAGCGTTAGGAATTGATGTAAGTCACTGGTCAAGGACCGGGGGGATCAATTACGAACTGGTCAAGGAGCATATCCGTAACGGGGTCTATGACTTTTTGATCATCAAAGTCGGCCAAGGAACGTGGCAAAGCAATCTATTCAATGAGCAAAAAGAAAACGCCGAACAGCACGGCATCCCTTACACAACTTATCATTTCCTCGACCCGGCCGAGGATATGCGCCAGCAAGCCCGGAATTACGTCGATTGGGTTGGAACCGACCAGGCTTCCTACATTATCGATGTTGAGAAACCTTACGGGGGCGATAGACCGCCAAACATAACCGAACTACAAAACAACATCGGGGAGCTGATCCGGTTAACCGGCAAACGCCCTGTAGTCTACTCTCGCATAGACGTGCTCCGTAGAATCGGCTTTTTGGGTGAGGCTAGACAGTATCATCTTTGGCTCGCTCAATACCTGTGGGATTTGGCCCACTACCCTGAAGAACATGTCCAATACCGCTATTTCCACGACTTTATCCGCGACCACGCCTGGGATTTGCCCCCCTCGGTGCGTAATACCGGCCTGGAGGAAAAAGTGATCCTGTGGCAGTTTTCGGAAAAAGGAAAAGGGCCTCACTACATTTTCAATCGGCGTACGGATGACCCAAGATTTCCCATCGGCAAGAAAAGTGCCGACTTGAACGCTTCCCTCATCGCGCGGGATGAATTCCTGGAATTGATGATTGGAGAAGTTGTCGAGAATGGAAATGGCAATGGGCCTGAGAATGGGGATCAGCCCACCTACGAAGGCCTCACCAATCAAGACATGATCAACATCACTTACCAAGCCGCTGGGCCCTTCACCGATGACCCTTGGAATGATTGGATCGTGCCTGCTGGCCTGAGGTATCTGGCTGTGCCACCCGGGAATCGAGACAAGCTCTACACAGGGCCAAAAATCGAGGCCTTGCCCAGTTTGAGCCAGGCAGCCAAGGATGCCATCTTAGCGGTGATGAACGCCCAAGACGGCGGAGCGCAACCTGACCAACCGACCTACCCTGGTAAAATCAACCAGGACATCATCAACGCCTTCCACCGGGCCGCGTCCGCTTTCTCGGTCCATTTCTGGGATGATTGGGTCAAACCGGCGGGGCTGGAGTATTTGGCTGTGCCCCCAGAGAATCGCGGCAAGCCCTATACCGGCCCCAAGATCGAAGATCTGCCTGGGCTGACCGAAGATGAGAAAAACGCAATCCTGGCTGTTATGTAAACTTTAGTTTAACGCGGCTCGCTCGTAAGCCCGTAC
>CAZJBA010000132.1:0-8821 GCA_964544065.1 uncultured Anaerolineales bacterium
CCTCCGATAGGGACAAATGTCCAAACAATGGGGAGAGATGCCACTATTGAAATCGAAAGAGTTTTTGTATAGTTAAAGATGGACAAAACGATAAACTTCGTTTTGCCAGCAACGCGAATCGCGGCTACCTTAATCATGTTTATCTCTCTAACGTCATCTTTCATTGCAAATTGAGACCTACACCATGACAAAAGACATCCTTGAAAACCTACATCTATTTGATGATATAGAAGAAGATCACCTCGCCAAGATCAAACCCTTATTCTGTGCTTGCCAATACCAGAACGGCCAAACCATTTTTGAACGAGGCGACCGGGCCGATTCACTTTACATTGTCGTGGACGGCCAGGTTGATATTCGTTTTGACCCTCATGATGGCGAGTTACTGACCGTCGCAACCATCAAAAAGGACGGCGTATTTGGTTGGTCGGCTGCTTTTGGCAATGATGCCTATACATCGGGGGCGGTTTGTGTCGCTGACGCAAAACTCTTGCGCGTTCAGGGTGATGAGCTTAAGGATTTCCACAAAAACTATCCAAAAACGTGTATACTTGTCTTAAATCGTCTAGCGCAAGTGGTTGCCGAACGATTGAAACGCAGTCACATGCACAGCAAGGTCGTTGCCATGCTGGAACATGGTTTGAAAAACGATACCAAGCCATTCGGAGGAACCTGATGACAGAAGATACAAATAAAAAATCCGCCTCAAAAAAGGAATTGTTGCAGGGGCTGATCGGACAAGTAAGTTCCTATGTTGAACAGTATCACGGCGGCTCGGTAGAAATGGTCTCATTTGAAGATAATACCCTCACCGTCCGGTTGGGCGGTGCATGTGTCGGTTGCCCCCACTCTGCGGCCACGCTGGAGGGCTGGGTCACGGGCACGGTCAAACAATTTTTCCCCGATATCGAGATTATTGAAGCAAAAGACTAGGAGGATCGTATGGACTTCTATGATGTGATTACCTTGCTTGGCGGCATTCTTCAAGCGTTGGGTTTGTTGGTGTTTGGGGTCGCGGCGGGATGGTTCACGCTCTTGGCCTACCGGAAAGCCGAAGGACGCTGGCAGTTGCAAATCGCTATTTACTTGGGGCTTTTACTCTTCACCGCCCTGTTAGGTCGTTTCTCCACCCCCTCCGGACTGGGAGCGTTCGCTTTCAGCGCGGGAGCCGCGTTGCTGTTCTGGGGATTGCGGGAGGAACAATCCGGTCAGGATGAGACTCCTGACGAGGAGAAATAATCTTTCCCGAAACAGGAAATGCAGACGGGTACCCAGACCGGGTGCCCGTTTTTGATTCTTGCTACCGTTTCCCGGCTAAAGTTACAGGGTCATGGCACAACCATCGGCACGGGGATCGCTGCCTCCCCACAGAATACCGTTTTCCGGCGACCGCAGAATAACTTGGCCGCGGCCAAACACAGCTCGGTCGTAGCCATCCACCACTTGGTGGGGATGTCCCATCGCGGCCAATCCCGCCACAACAGAGTCCGAGATTCCGGTCTCCAGGGCAACCTTCCCCCCAGCTTTCCCGTTCTCAATGCAAAAACGCGGCCGGTCCAATGCGCTCTGAGGGTCAAGCTGATCGTCAATCAACCCGCTGGCAACCTGAAGATGTCCTTGTGGCTGCATGAATCCGCCCATGACGCCAAAACAAGCAAAAAGCTCTTCTCGATCTGCCTCACTTGGCCGGGTGATCAAGCTGGGGATAATAGTGTGGTAGGGGCGTTTACCCGGCTCCAAGGCATTGGGATGATCGCGATTCAGACTGAAGTTGTGGCCGCGATTTTGCAGCGTAAAGCCCCGACCTTGGGGCACAATGCCGGTGCCAAAGCCCATGTAGTTGCTATTGATGAATGAGCAAGCATTGCCCTGGCCGTCGACCACGCTGATATAAACCGTGTCGGACGCGAGCACGGGCGCGCCGCGTTGTTGATCCAGGCTGGCGCGATCGATATCGATCAGACACCTTCGTTCAGCAGCATACTCTTTGGAGAGCAACATCTGGAGCGGAATCTGGTTAAAGTCCGGATCGGCCACGTGCCAGCGTGTATCGACAAAAGCCAATCGTAGCGCTTCGATTTGCAAGTGCAGCCGTTGTACCGAGAGCGGTTCCAACATGGCGATGTCAAACCCCTCGAGAACGTTCAGGGCCAGCAGCGCGGTCAACCCTTGCCCGTTGGGAGGACACTCCCAAATGCGGTAGCCGCGGTAAGTTGTGCTGATAGGGTCATCCCAGGTGGCTTGGTGGGCGGCCAGATCATCGACCGTCAGACAGCCGCCCGCGGCCTTAATTACATCGGCAATGTCTTTGGCGATTTCGCCCCGGTAGAAAGCATCTTTGCCACCCTCGGCCACAACCCGAAACGTGCGCGCCAACCCCGGATTGCGGAAGATTTCACCCGGTCGGGGCGCTCGCCCCCCGATGGTGAGTTCATCACCATTGGGCGCTTGGCTCAACTGTCGCTCGACACCGCGCTGCCAGAAATGAGCCGCCACCGGTGCAACGGGGAAGCCCTCTTCGGCCAAGCGGATCGCCGGCGCCAGCACATCTGCCATGGAGAGTTGGCCATGACGCGCCACCAGGTCGCACCAACCGGAACAAGCCCCAGGAACGGTGACTGTGTAGGGGTGATAGGGGGGTAGTTCTTCGGTCAATCCTTTTTTTTCCAAGTGTTCCAAAGTCAAGGCTTGGGGAGCGCGGCCTGAGGCGTTGAGGGCAGCCACTTGCCCGGAATCGGCCTGAAAATAGAGTGCGAAGGCATCCCCGCCGATGCCGGTCGAGGTCGGCTCGGTGACATTAAGCGCCGCAGCGATAGCGACAGCCGCATCAGCGGCGTTGCCACCTTGTGCTAAAATCTCCAATCCGGCAGCGACCGCCAGCGGCTGCGAGGTTGCCACCATACCATTTCTCCCCAGCACGGGCGCGCGATGGGAGTTAAAGCGGTAAGGAATTTTCATGGGAGACTCCTTTTGCTTGGAGCTTAATTTTTTAACGCAGAGCCGCGAAGCTGCAAGAGACACAGAGATTTTTCTCTCCGCGACTCTGCTCCTCTGCGTCTTTGGGTTAAGTTTTTACGAGAATAATTCTCCCCTTGGTACCTGGACCAGTGTTTCGATGACCATCTTCACGCCGGGGAAATTTGCCAAGCGTTGGTGCTGGTTTTTGGGCCCCAGCGCGATGAGGTGCCCAATCCCAGCGCGATGCGCCGCTTCCAGACCGGAGATCGAATCCTCGATGACCACACATTGGTTGGGGTGCAATCCCAACCGGTCAGCCGCTTTCAAAAAAATTGCCGGATCGGGTTTACTCGGATGGCTGCCGTCGTCATAGACAATCTTGCCAGGGTCAAACCACGTATCCAGGTGCAGATGCCGGATGAAGAACTGGACATTGTTGAATTCTGACGCCGTGGCAATGGTGAAGGGAATGCCGCTTGCTTGTAAATTTTCCAGGAGCGGAATCGCGCCCGGTGATAGCTTGAAATCTGTCCCTTTTTGCAAACATAATTGCCGGTACAGGCTTTCCTTTTCTTCGATCAGGCCTCCGATTTCCTCGTTGTCGAGGTCTCTGCCGGTCAAGTAGGTCAACGTGTAGAGATTGTTTCTGCCGTGAACGTGGCGAGCCATTTCTGCCTGGTTGAAGGCGCGCCCCCTAACTTTTCGCGAGAAATCCCGCCATGATTTTTCTTGCAAGTCACTATCGAACCAGAGCACACCGTTGAAATCGAAGATCAGACCTTGATAGTTCAGCGTGTCTCCCATGAGATCGTTATGCCGGTTGTTGAGCTACCAGGATAATGGCCGGGCTCGTTTCAGCCGAGAAGGGCGCTTTGCGGTAATCGCCGAATTGGCCTACTACGTTCAGCCCCGCTGCTTTCAGCGCCGAGACGGTCGCTTGCTGATACTTGGGCGTCAGCTCGTCCGACCAGGAAGCTTGCACCGCACCATCTTGCCTGATCTCCGTGTGGAAGATCACCGTTGAATCGTTCACCCGTTGGTAGCGGCGGTGGAACGTTCTGCCATCATCAAGCGTCTTGACCGGAAAGTCCAGCGAACCTTGCAGGCGGAATCTGTCCCAATTGACCACTTGGAGCACGAAGTAAGCACTCGACTGCAATCGTTGAAACAGGTTCTCAAGGAAGGGGGCCATAGCTTCATCCGAGAGATAGGAAAGACTGTTGCCAATGCAATAAACGCATTGATAGATTTCGTCCAGTTGATCGATTTCCGTGAAGGAGAGCTGGTGAAACGCACCCTGATTCCGTGACTTGGCCCAACGGATCATCTCGAGGCTGCTATCGATCCCTGTGACTTGGTACCCGGCTTGTGACAACGTGTCGGCATAGTCGCCGGGGCCACAGGCCAGATCCAGGACCTTGGAGCCCGGCTCGCCCAGATAGGCGGGGATGAAATCGAGAAAGGCCTGGTTGAGCGAGAAGATTTGGTCGTAGATTGCGACGATTTGGTCATACATCGTTTGTCTCCTGGTGGTTGCGGATGCGGAAAAAACTCTCATCAACGGGGGCAGCTATCCCTCCGGTTTGATGTTGACCACTTACAAAAACGCCAGGGGCTTGGAAATGTTGTCAGTCTATTGTTTGCGCGGGTTCAATTTCAGGGTTTCCTCTCCGGCCAAACATCCCACCAGGGGTTGCGCATCCAGCGCCAGGACGCGGCTGTTGGCGAAGAAAGGAAAATCGAAGTTGGTCGCCTCCCCAGCTTTTTTGCCGGGGATGGGCATCAACCGAGCGGTGAGGGGTTTGTCAAGCCGTTGGGCCAGAGCGGCCAAATCGAGCAAGAGCGGCGCGATTTGATCGCTGGTGGCACCGCCGGGCAGGGGCAAGGTGTCCAAGCCCGTGCCGCAAACGGCCGAATAGAGTAGCATGTCCTTGATCGTCAACGTCCCTTCGGCGGCGCGGGCGGCCAGGGTGGCGTCTTCCAGCACGGGGAGCATCAAGCCGCTAAATCCGGTGCGGGGAAAATCGGCCTCGTCGATGGTGGCGGTGATCAAGGCAGCCGCGGCCAGCGAACCGTGCAATCCCACCGCGGGGACGCCCAAGTGTTCGAAGGCAGCCCCTAGCGAGAGCGCTTGTTCCGGGAAGGGGGCCAGCGAGAAATCGATCCCCCCAAACGATGTGTCCAGATTTTCAGCGGCGCGAGCGAGACGGCGGCCATGGTTTTCCAGCGCGTCGGTCAGATTTTGACGCGCCTCGGCCAGGCTTTTCGCGCCGGTAAAGCTCTGCACGGCCAGATCGGCGGATTCGATCGCCAGGGCGAAAGCGGAGTCATCGCCGCTGTGATAGGCCGCCGGGAAGAAGGGCGCGCCCGGGGGTACGTTGGCCAAGGCAGCAAAGTAGAGGTTGGCGAATCCGTTCTCATCCAAGGGGCTAAGGTGAGTGATGATCTCCGCGCAGGCGCGTACCGCCGGTAGTGATACTCCCGTTTCACTTGAACCCATCACGCCGGAGGCAAACACGTTTTCGGTCCCGGCCAACATCTTGGAGATGGCATTGTAGCTTCTCGGTTTGTCAGGCAGGGCGGGACCGACCGCGACGTAATCGAAGCCGCGTTCTGCGGCAGCCACTTCCAAACTTTGCGCCAATGCAACGGCTTCTCCAATTTCAAAATCATCGCGCAACAACAGCGGAAAGGGGATCGTCGCCAAGCGAGCGGTTTGGACATGGTATCCTAATCGCTCGTAAGCCGGTCTCGCCTCGGCGAGAAAGTCGCTGGCTTGCTCCAAAACGGATTCATCCAGCGGCCAATGAGGATTGCAAAAATAAGTGATCGAGCGAATTTTCATAGTGATTGTTCACTCAATGTCATTAAGATAAGAGCGAAACGCCGGTTGAGTGTTTTCAACCGTAGGGCGAAAATGTATCGAAACCAAGTGGAGCGGCCTGGAAAATGGATTTTTCGTCTCAACCCGCTTGATTTCGATACACTCTGGAACTGAAAAGGCGTTCCAGAGCACTCAATCGGCGCTATATGGCACTAACTTAACGACATTGACTGTTCACTGATTACTGATCCACTGACTGCCGCACCACCTCGAACATCAGGACAGCTCCGGCGACGGCAGCGTTGAGCGACTCTGCTTTACCCGGCATGGGGATGTGTACCAGAGAAGGAGCCAGTTTGCGAGCCTGTTTGCTTGCACCGGAAGCCTCCCCTCCGATGATGAGAACCAGGGGAGCTTTAAAATCAGCCTCGTAGCAGGGTTGCCCATCCGTTGTCTCGGCCAAAAAAACGGGCAGGCGCAGCGTTTTGATGATCTTGTTGATCTGTTGCCAGGCGATTTTGTGAACCGGCAGGTAGAAATGAGCGCCCATAGCAGCACGCACCACCTTGGGAGAAAACGGGTCGACACTGCCTGGGGGGATCAAAACCGCGTCGACACCGGCGGCTTGAGCGGTGCGCAGCAAGGTGCCCATGTTGCCGGGATCGCGCACCCGGTCGGGGATGAGCACAAAGTCAAGCTGCTCGGGGATGGCGTGCGTTTGCAATGGTAGCACGGCCAAGACGCCTTGGGGTGTCTCGGTGTCGCTGGCTGCCTGCATCACCTCGGGGGAGACTTGAAAAACCTGCGCGCCGACAGCCTCAAAGCCGGCGACGACTTTTTGGCCGCGCCGATTGAGCCCCTCGGTGAAGATGACCAGCTCCGGCTTGCTCCCCGCCGCGAGCGCCTCCTCGCACAAGCGCACGCCCTCAATCACGAAGCGTTTTTCCTTGTGGCGGTTGCGGGAGCGCGCTTGCAGGCGGCGAATCAGTTTGATTTTATCGTTTTGGGGAGATGTGAGCGTGGGTGCCGAATCAGCCATGCAGCGAATCCCAGACCTGGACGAAGGTTTCCACGCTAGCGTCATCATAAAGCACCAGGCGGGTCAACTTGACCGCGGAGGATGGATTCTGTCCGAAGTAGGCTTCGACAGCCTCGAAGATGACCTTGGCGGCGCGCTCTTTGGGAAACCCGAAGATGCCCGTTGAGATGGCCGGGAAGGCGGCGGATTCCAACTCGAGCTGATCGGCCACTTGCAGCGATCCGGTTATGGCTGCGGCCAGCTTGGCATCCTCATCGCCGCTGCCCCATACGGGTCCCACGGCGTGAATCACGCGCTTACAGGGCAGGCTGCCACCGGTTGTGTGGGCTGGTTCGGCATGTGAGACCGGGCCGTGTTGACGCACCCATTGGTTGGATTCAGCCTGAATCTCATCGCCACCGCGCCGCACGATCAACCCGGCTACCCCGCCGCCGTGCTGCAAGCGGGCATTGGCCGGATTGACGATCGCGTCGACAGCTTGCTGGGTGATATCTCCTTGCACGATTTCAAACAGATGTTGATCAGGAAAAGTGTGTTTACGAACAGTTTTCATCATAGCAAAATGATTGTAGCATTCCCCCAAAACAGCGTCAACGCGCAAATAATAAAAGAGCAGGATCATAATCCTGCTCTTTTTTCGTAAAATGCTAGGCGACTACATCGCCGCTTTAGCTTTTTCGACCACGGCCGTAAAAGCGTCGGGGTCACGCACGGCCATGTCGGCCAGCATCTTGCGGTTGATTTTTACGTCCGCTTGTTTCAAGCCATAGATGAAGCGGCTATAGGGAACCCCGTGCTGGCGGGAGGCAGCGTTGATGCGAGTGATCCACAATCGACGCAGGTCACGTTTGCGATTGCGACGATCACGATAAGCGTACCAAAGGCTTTTCATACGCGCTTCGTTGGCGCGTCGGAAAAGACGGTGCTTGGTGCCAAATTGCCCTTTGGTGGACTTGAGAACTTTCTTATGTCGTTTACGACGGGTGGTACCAGTTTTTACACGAGCCATTTAAAACTCTCCTGCGAACCTCTGAGCGTCAGTAGCTTTTTTCGTGCTACTTGTTGATGAACACTCAACAGCCCGCTCTTCAAAAAAATTAATCGGTTTTACCAGTTCGAGCGTTCGGATTTGCCTTGTGTTTATCCAAATAGGGAGCCAATCGTCTGACCTTCTTGGCGATTGCTTTGTTGCCGACAGGTTGCATTCTGTCGAGTTGCCTTTTCGAACGCTTAGACTTTCGGCGGCGCAGGTGGCTCTTGCCACCTTTGGTGCGCACGACTTTTCCGGAGCCGGTGACGCGAAAGCGCTTTGCCGTTGCTTTATGTGTCTTTAGTTTATATTTCTTACCCATAGGTTTTCTTACACTCCTTCACAAGAATAACGCGTCAAACAGGCGGCTTGATGCCACCCTTTCTCCGCGGATGAATCACGAATATTGTTGAAACTTCGTTCTATCGCTGGCGAACTTACTTGTCTCCTGTCCCTGGGGCCAGGACCATAAGCATAGATCGTCCTTCGTGGGATGGTTTTTGTTCTACCATGCCAACATCGCTAAGTTCTTCGGCGATTTCGTCAAGAATGCCAGTTGCAATTTCGGGGTAGTGAGATTCACGCCCCCGGAACCAAATACGGACCTTGACTTTGTTGCCCTTTTTCAGCCAGCGGCGAGCATCACGAACCTTGAATGCTTTGTGATGATCACTTGTCTTCGGGCGTAGGCGGATTTCTTTGACCTCTACTTTTTTCTGTGCTTTGCGAGCTTCTTGTTCTTTTTTCTCTTGCTTGTAGAGGAACTTGCCAAAGTCCATTACCCGACAAACAGGTGGGTTTGCATTGGGAGCAACTTCAACAAGATCTAATCCGGCTTCTTCTGCTACCCGCCGGGCATTTTGAAGAGGCACGACGCCTCTATTTTCACCTTCTTCGTCGATCAAACGAACTTCGCGGGCACGAATACGATCATTAGCATTGTAGCGTTTTGTGCTTATTTTTCTCTCCT
>CAZJBA010000133.1:0-8798 GCA_964544065.1 uncultured Anaerolineales bacterium
ACACCCATGTCCCTGATCACCACCCAAAACCTGGCCAAATCCTACGGCCATCTCGATATTTTCGCCGGATTGACCTTGAGCATCCCTCACGGGGCGCGCATTGCCCTGGTCGGCGCCAACGGAATCGGCAAGACCACGCTGCTGCGCATCATCGCCGGGAGAGAAAAACCCACCCTGGGAAGCGTTTACCGCGCCCGCGGCCTGACCATCGGCTACCTGCCCCAGGAGTCGGTCTTCGAATCCGATCTCACCCTCTGGGAAGAAAGCTTGATTCCCTTTGCCGATCTGCGCGCCATGGAGCGAGAACTCGCTCGCCTGGAGGAGAAGATGAGTGCCCACCCCGAAGACGCCGACGAGCTGATGGAACGCTACGGAGGCTTGCAAGAACGCTTCGAGCGCGGTGGCGGCTACTCGTACGAAGCCACCATCAAGCAGGTGCTTGCTGGGCTGGGATTCGATCAGGATGACTACCACATGCCCCTGGCTCATCTCTCCGGCGGGCAGCGCACTCGCGCCCTGTTGGCCCGACTGCTGCTCGAGGCGCCCACCCTGCTGGTGCTCGACGAGCCGACCAACCACCTCGACATCGAGGCGATCGAATGGCTCGAAAACTATCTCAAAGATTGGAACGGCGCCGTCCTGATCGTCTCGCACGACCGCTATTTCATCGACAAAGTTTGCAACAACATTTGGGAGATGGCTCTGTCCGGTTTCGAAGCCTACCGCGGCAATTACACGCATTACTTGCAGCAGCGCCAGGAACGCTGGGAGCGGCGCGCCAAGACCTTCGAGGCGGAGAAAAACCGCCTCTTCAATGAGCTCGATTACGTCAAACGCAACATTGCCGGGCAGAACGTCAGCCAGGCCAAGGGACGGCTGAAACGACTCAGCCGTAAAATCCAGGCTATCGAGCAAATCGGATTGGACGCCATCCGCGGCAAGGCCTGGCACGAAGTCCGCGAAGAGGTCGAAACGACCAGCAGCATGATGAGCGTGGAGGAGGCCCACAGCCGCATCAAGGCGCTGCGCAATCCCTTGCAACGTCCGCCGGAGATCAATTTGAAACTCAAGCCCAGCAGCCGCTCCGGCGAGTTGGTCTTGCGCACCTACGACCTCGAGGTCGGCTATCCGGGCACGCCTCTCTTCGACGCTCCTGACATCATCTTGCGCCGCCTGGAATGTGCCGCTCTGATCGGCCCCAATGGGGCAGGGAAGACCACCTTTTTGAAGACCATCTTGGGGCAAATTCCGCCTCTCAACGGAGACGTCGATCTTGGCGCCAGCCTGAGGATCGGCTATTTCGCCCAGGCGCACGAAGACCTCAACCCGGCCAACACGCTCATCGAAGAGATTCAAACCGTCGCCCCGAACATGCTCGACGCCCCGGTGCGCCACTACCTGGCCCAATATCTCTTCACCCAGGACGACGTTTTCAAAAAGGTCGCCGTGCTCTCCGGCGGGGAGCGCGGCCGCCTGGCGCTGGCCAAGCTGGCCCTCAGCGAGGCCAACCTGTTGCTGCTCGACGAGCCGACCAATCACCTCGACATCCCTTCCCAAGAAACGCTCCAATCGGTTCTGGCCGCTTATGAAGGCACCATCATCTTGGTCTCGCACGACCGTTATCTGATCGATGCGCTGGGAACTCAAATCTGGGAAATTGACCAGGAAGAAGCCAGCCTGCAAGTTTTCAAAGGGAGCTACAGTCGCTATCGGGAAGAGCAAAAACAGGATCGAGACACAGACTCACTCGCAGAGGATAGCCCAGACCCGGAGCAGATTGCCTACCGAGAGAGGCGTGCGGCCAAGAACCGCGCCAAAGCACAACAACGCCGCCGCAAAGCCCGCATCGAGGAGATCGAAGCCCGGGTCACGGAACTGGAAACCCGCGCTGCGGATATCAGCCAAATCCTGGCCGACCCGCCCGACGACACCGAAAAGGTGCAGCTTCTCGGCGATGATTACGTCGAGATCCAAAACGAGCTACACGCTCTGATCGCCGAGTGGGAGCAATGGCATGGCTAACTACTTTGACAATGTCATATTTTCGTATAGACCGCAGCGGAGCCGCCGATTGAGTGGTGCCCTGGGTGTATCGAAGGGTAGCGAAGCATGCCCTGGGGGCACTGACCGAGCACCTGAAGTGACCGAAGGTCTCCCATCTTGGGAAAAATGTGGATCGCCGATCTGGAGACCTACGGTCAGGGCAAGATGGCTGGTCAGGACACAGCCATATCTCGATTTGTGTGTGTCTAATTCTATAAAGATACTTTTGCTTACCTACTTAGCCGGCGTCCCCCTTGGCTATTGCCATACCCTGATTGGGTCAACCCCAATAGTGTGATCGGTCAGTTTGGCGATCGGCGGGAGCGAGAACTTGAAAGCGTTCTTTTTTGCCCGATCGACCACAGCGTGGACAAAGTCTTCGGGGAAGCCGGTCTGGATACATTCCTCCGGCGACCATTCCTTCTCGACGAGCATGTAGAGCAAATGATCGACGGCTTCGTAGGCAAAACCAAGCTCGTCCTCATCGGTTTGGCCCGGCCACAGATCGGCGGAGGGCGGTTTCTCGATAATCACTTCCGGGACCTCCATCGCCCGAGCTAGTTGCCACACCTGGGTTTTGTACAAATCGCCAACCGGATTGAAAGCACAAGCCGAGTCGCCATAGAGGGTCGTGTAGCCCAGCAGCGCTTCGGTTTTGTTGCCGGTGCCGACCACTAGCCCATTGAAGGCGGCCGATTGGTCGTACAGCACGATCATCCGAGCCCGCGCCATCAGGTTGCCTCTGCGGATGGCGTCCATATCGGGGAATTGCTCGATCAGCGCGTCGACCATGCCCGAGATCGGCACGGTCAGCGACTCGACGCCGGCTTTCTCGATGACCAGTTGAGCATGTTCGAGCGATTCCGGCGAGGAGGTTTCATAGGGCATCCTCACGGCCAAGACGTTCTCAGGGCCGAGCGCTTCGGCAGCCAGAAAGCAACTCAGGGCCGAATCGACCCCGCCAGAGACACCGATCACGGCGCACTCGAAACCGGCCTTGGCGCTCTGCTCTTGGATGAAAGCGATCAATTTTTGACGAGTATCTTCAGTGTCGATGTTCAAATCGAGATAATATTCAGTCATGAGACTCTCCATTTTGATTTTCGGGGGGATAAACGTAACCTGAAACCATGACGATGGTTATAACAACAGAGAAAACGAGAAACCCCAGCGCGAACCAGGCATCCAAGCCGAGGCCGCGCCATCGGGGAACGGGATCAACCCGGAGGGAGGCGACGAGAATCCCCAACAGGGCCAAGCCGACTCCCTCCATGCTGGCAGCCAGTCCCGGAGCTTGAATCCAACCCCGGGCGCGCGCCCGCTCCAACTCCCAGAAAAGCAGCAGAGTCAAAAGTGCGCTCAGGGGTTGAAGCGGCCAACGGGAGGCGACATCCCCCCAAACATTCCGGGCCGGAATCCCCCACCAGGCTCCCGTCTCCGGCCCGTAGGCGCACCCGTTGATCCAGCAGCCCAGCCAGGCGCTGGCCATCATGGCCGTGGGCAAGGGCATCAAATCGTCGGAGCGCTGGCCCAAGTTTTGGCCGCCGATCGCCGCGGCGAGGAGACTTGCGACAATCCCACCGCTCAAAGCGCCCGCTCCGGACATGCCGCCCAGCCAGAGTTGAGGTATCTCGATAAGATGATTTTGAAAATAAGGCCAATGAATCGCCGCGTAAACCGCGCGGCCAATGATCCCCGCGCCCAACAAAGCCCACAGACCCAGGTTAAAAACGGCCCTGGCATTCTCTTCGGAGGCATGGTTGACCGACCATGACAACCCCAACCACGCGCCCAAAGCAAGCAGCAACGAAAATGTATAAACGGGGATTCCGCCGGGCAAATGAAAGGCAATGTCCATACGAGACATGATACCATGAGAATTGTGTTGGGGTGGGTTTATTGTATAATGGGGTTGGGCCAGTCGATAGACTAATCAAGCATTGAATCAGCGAAGCAAAGAGGTATTCTATGGAGTCGTTGAAGATCAAAACCGTTCAAACCCAGGCAGACCAGCGCGCCTTTATGCGTTTGCCTTGGCTTGTTTATGAAGATGATCCCTACTGGGTGCCGCCCTTCTTTTCGGAGCAATTGGCGCTCATGGATCGAGAACACCATCCCTTTTATAAACACGCCGAGGTCGAATTCTTTCTGGCCCGGCGCGGCGATGAGGTCGTCGGCAGGATTGCCGCTTTCACCAATCACCGCCATATCCAGTTCCACGATGAGAACATCGGCTTCTTCGGTTTTTTCGAAGTCCTCGATGACCCCGATGCGGCCCAAGCCTTGTTAGATACGGCCGAAGAATGGGCCCGCGATCACGGGCACGAGGCCATCCGCGGCCCGGCCCAGTTCTCCACCAACGAGGAATGCGGCCTGCTGGTGGACGGTTTCGACGACCTACCGCGCATTTTCATGACCTACAACCCGCGCCGCTACGTCGATCTGATCGAAAACGCCGGGTTCGAAAAAGCAATGGACTTGTGGGCTTGGGCTGTGCCCACCAATATTTTCGAAAGCGGGGAGAAATTCCCCGAGAAATTGGTGCGGGTGGTCAAAAAGGTGGAAAAGCGCGGCAAGATCAATATTCGCAAACTGCGCATGCGCAATTTCAAGGCCGAAGTCGAATTGGTCAAGCAGCTTTACAACACCTGCTGGGCCAAGAATTGGGGCTTCATCCCGTTGACCGACGCGGAAATCGATAAACTGGGCAAAGAGCTTCGCCCCATTCTCGACCCGGACTTTGTGCTCGTCGCCGAAGTGGATGGCAAGCCGGTCGGCTTTAGCTTGACCCTGTGGGATTTGAATCAACCCCTCCACGCCGCTTACCCCCATCCCGACGAGCCCGAACTGTGGAGCAAGTTCAAGTTCGCCTGGCAGTGGAAGGTGCGCCGCCGAACCAACTGGGTGCGCGTCTTCACGTTGGGTGTGCTGCCCGAATACCGCGCCCGCGGTATCGATGCTCTCTTCTATTATTACTCAGCCGTCGAAGCCTTGAAAAAGGGCATCGAATTCGCCGAGATGAGCTGGATTTTGGAAAATAACGATATGATGAACCGCGGCATCGAGTTGATGGGTGCTGAGGTGTATAAAACGTACAGGTTCTACGAGAAGAAATTATTGTAGAAGCTTGGCTTCAACAGTAGAGCAGCATCTCGGGAAAAGGCGTGATTTTCTGAGGAAACCAGGAAGACAGGAAAAACAAGTCTGAACTACCAGTCAAAATGACAACGGGCGATAGTTATCATTCCCTTTTGGTTGACGAGATGAACAGGATAGACAAGATGGGGAACGGTGATCCTGTTGTTCAAGCTCGTCCTGGCGAATAAAGGTGCCGCGCAAGCATGGAATTTGAGTCCCAGGCCAATCCAGCCAGCTCGTTCAAGATCGTGCGGGCTACCTGGCGCGATTTAAACGAACTACGCCATCTGGAGAAGGCCTGTTTTGGCGACGACGCCTGGCCGTTGGTCGATCTGATCAGCGTACTGGCCATTAGCGGTGTTGTCCGGTTGAAGGCCGTGATCGCCGACCGGATGGTTGGCTTCATCGCCGGTGACCCGCGCGGCTCGCAAGATGTGGCCTGGATTGCCACGTTGGGGGTGTTGCCATCGTGTCGACGCCGGGGAATCGCCAGCGCTCTCCTGCGGGCCTGTGAAGACAAGTTGGAGGTCATTCGGGTTCGCTTGAGCGTCCGAGAAGGCAATCTGCCCGCCCTGCAACTTTATCGCCGCTTTGGCTATAAACAGGTTGGCCGCTGGACGAACTACTACAGAGACAAATCCGATGCCATCGTGCTAGAAAAATGGCTCAAATAAGGGCAGTACTGCTATAATTACGCTATGACATTCAATCACCTTCCCAAACCTATTTTTATTGCCAACCCCCCAGCATTGAACCGGTTAGCAGATGAACTGTCCTGTGAACCCATCATAGCGGTCGACATGGAAGCCAATGGCCTGTACGCCTACCAGGAGCAGGTCTGCCTGATTCAGTTTTCCATCTCCGAGAAAGATTTTCTTGTCGACCCCCTTTCATTAGGGGAAAGCGGCATCGCTCCCCTGGGGGCCATTTTCAGTAACCCCGATATTGAGAAAGTGTTCCACGCGGCAGAGTATGATTTGATCATGCTCCAGCGCGACTTCGACTTCTCGCTGGTCAACCTGTTCGACACCATGGTGGCTGCCCGCATCCTCGGCTGGAAGCGGGTCGGATTGGGCAACATCCTCGCGGAACAATTTGACATTCAGATCGACAAAAAATACCAACGCGCCAATTGGAGCCAACGCCCCCTCCCCGACGAAATGCTGACCTATGCCCAACTGGATACCCACTACCTGATCGAACTGCGCCACCGAATCAAAGTGGAGTTGCAAGCAAAAGGTCGCTGGGGACTCGCCCAAGAAGATTTCCGCCTTGGATGCCAGGTGGACGCCACGGAACATGAGTTCGACCCGGCTGACCCGTGGCAAGTCAAGGGGGCTTATGACCTCCAACCCCCGGAAGCCGCCGTCTTGAAAGAGTTGAGCCAATTTCGGGCTCAAAAAGCCCAACAACTCGATCGCCCGGTTTTCAAAGTGATCAGCAACCGGGCTTTGATCGCCATAGCACAACAACAGCCGCGCAACCACAGCGAATTGACCCACATTCGCGGCGTTTCCAATCGACAAGGTCAATGGATCGGCGATGAGCTTCTCGCCGCCGTCCGACGAGGGGACAAAGCAGACCCCATTTACCCGCCCAGCCAACCGCGACCCAGCCGGCAATACCTGGACCGTGTCGATCGACTGCTCAACTGGCGCAAGCGGCGCGGCCGTAAGATGGGAGTCAAATCAGATGTGGTTTTGCCCAAAGAGATCATCTACGACCTGGCAAGACAGCATCCCACAACCAAAGAGGAACTCGCCAAGGTGCTCGAGGAGGTTCCTTGGCGTTTAGAGCATTTCGGGGATGACATTCTCGAGCAATTGAGAAAATCCCACTAATATCGAAACGCAAAGGCAAACATGAAGATTCATTTTCACGGAGCAGCACAGACGGTGACCGGTTCCCAGCACTTGCTCGAGCTGGATGGCAAGAAACTTTTGCTCGAATGCGGCCTTTTCCAGGGACGGCGCAAAGAGAGTTACGAGCGCAACCGCAATTTTTCTTTCGATCCCCAAGATGTCGATGCTGTCATTCTCTCGCACGCCCATATCGATCACAGCGGCAATTTGCCCCACCTGGTCAAGAAGGGCTATCGCGGCAACATCTACGCCACCACCGCCACCGCGCACCTGGCCAACATCATGCTGATGGATTCGGGCTACATCCACGAGAGGGACGCGGAATACCTTAACAAAAAGCGCAAGCGGCGCGGCGAACCGCTCATCGATCCTCTCTACACCCAGGAAGACGCCGCCCGGGTGGCCCAGCATTTCGCCGCGATTCCCTACGAGCAGCCCTTCCGCCCGATCCCACCTATTGAAGCGCGCTTCGTTGATGCCGGACACATTCTCGGCTCGGCTGCCATCGTCTTGGATATCGAAGAAAACGGCAACTCGTACCGACTATGGTTCTCAGGCGATGTCGGGCGGCGCGACTTGCCCTTGCTGCGCGATCCCGTCCTGCCCAGCGATGTCGATTACCTGCTGATGGAATGCACCTATGGCGACAAGCCCCACGATGACCCCGGCGCGGCATTTCGAGAGTTGCGCGACGTGGTCGCGAAAACGGTCGCCCGCGGCGGACGGGTGATCATCCCTGCCTTTGCCGTTGGCCGCACCCAAGAAATCGTCTACTGCCTCCATCAAATGATTGATGACGGCGACGTGCCCCCCATCCCCGTGTTCGTCGACAGCCCGCTGGCGATCAACGCTTCGCAGATCTTCCGCGCCCATCCCTACGTCTTCGATGAGGAGACGCGCCAATTCATCAGCGAAGACCGCCACCATGCCGCCCTCGATTTCGAGCATTTGAGCTACACCCGCACGGTGGAAGAATCGAAAGCAATCAACCATATCAAGGGCCCCGCGGTGATCATCTCCGCCTCGGGCATGGCTGAGACAGGCCGGATTTTGCACCACTTGAAGAACAACATCGAAGACCCGCGCAACATGATCCTGATCGTCTCCTGGCAGGCGCCCTACACCCTGGGCCGACGCCTGGCCGACCGGGAAACGAACGTCAGAATTTTTGGCAAGGAATATATCCGCAAGGCCGAAGTTGCCACCATCGGCGGCCTGTCCGCTCATGGCGGCCAAACCATGCTCTTGGAATACGCCCAGGCCACCCAAGACTCGCTCAAACACATCTTCCTGGTGCACGGCGAAGAGCGCGGCGCGCTCCCGCTGATGGACAAGCTCAACGAGCGGGGCATCTCGGCGGTATCCTTCCCCGCGCCGCACACCACCGTGGAAATTTGATCGGCTGGGGTTCCCCCGTTTCAAGTTGTTGCTGTAGGTGGAGCGCACTTTATGACAATGCGCCCCACCTTTTCTTTTTCCCTATGTCGTGACAGCCTCAATCCAATCGAGATAGTCTGCTGAGCCGGTTTCAACCGGAACGAGGATGATTTCGGGAACATCATAGCTGTGATGTTTCATGATCCACGCCTCGAGCTCTTCATAGAGCGAATAGCGCGTTTTGATCGCCAGCTTGAACTCGGCCTCTTGAGCCACCTCCCCCTCCCAGGTGTAAGTACTGTTGATCTCGCTGATCTGCACACAGGCGGCCAGGCGATTTTCGACCATTTGCGTCGCGAGCTGGTCGGCCTCCTCGCG
>CAZJBA010000134.1:0-8726 GCA_964544065.1 uncultured Anaerolineales bacterium
CTCGAACCGCTTTACAAAGATGCTGTTTTCCAGTGCGATGGGACGCAGATGAGATTCCAAATTAATGGTGAAGGTATCTTCCTTCCAATCACTGTGGGCTTTTTTCTCTTGACGCATGTTTCTATAGGCTCGTATGGTTAGTTCCAAAACGAGTTGTACAAACTCTTCCCATTTTATTCGTATTGAGGGTTTGCCAACACTGGGATCCCCCGCCTTGTGGATTTGGCTCAAAGTTAGGCTCCGGCTTAAGGCTTCATGATGATAGTTCGGCTAGAAAAGCGTCAGCGTCAACACGGGCTTGGGATTGTGTCCAAAAACGTTGTTCGCTGGGACGTACAAGAGAGATTTGATCCCCATCGTAGATACGGACATGACGGCGTATGTACATCGATGGGGTTTGTTGTTCAAGGATGAGATTATCTAATTCGCGCAACTTGCTTCGCATAGCATCGGGCTGTGTAATAGTTTGTACAGCTTGCCGTTCATCTGCGTCGACAATATAAAAACTGACAACCGTTAATGGAGCACCGTTTCTGTATATAAGGGCACTCAGTGCTTGATTCTTGACTCGCAACAATGAACTAGCTGTTTTCGCAAAGGTATCAGCGTAACTTTTTAACATCTCTTCCGTGGGATGTTTTACGGGTTTTGTACCTTGCGGTTTACGATTTTTTCGTCTTGCCCAATTGAAATATCCAAGACCGAATTCAAGTGTATCTTTTACCAATTGTCGTTCTATGGGGTGGAGTTCATACAAATCGAAAACTAATTCGTTAATTGCTTTTTTGTACTCGACTAATTTTGCTTCCTGTTTTGCATCGAAGAAGATACTGTCTTCTTCTAACATATTCTTTATCCATTCAAGATATTGTAAAACCTTATTTAATCTTGTGTCATTTTCGTTTGGGATTAGGAATGGCATTCTTTCGTATTCTTGTTGTATGATGTTTCCTCGTTCAACTCCCCACGAAGTCGAGGTGAGAAAATGATAATATTTTGCTAGAGGGGAATTTATATAAGCGACAAGCCAATACAGCAACCATTCTTGCCCAGCATGACCTGTAATACCTGAGATTTTGTCTCGATAGGCTATGTCCTGGTCGCTAAACGTTGCAGAACATTCACTTTGACGGATGAGCGTTAAAGGAGCTTCTACTAACTCTGGAATGCGGGGTCGATGAAAGACTTTTTCAGTGATTCTTTCGCAAACAGACATATCTACGAAATATGGCCTAAGTTGATTTGTCGGAACTAGATTTGCGTCTTCTAGCCATGGGGCTGGATTTTTATCTCCTCCACCAATTTGTATTCCCTCTCCGATTGTCCAGCCAAGTTCGTTGGCCTGTTCGCTCAATGTGGGATTTGACTTCAATCTCTCGATGAGTGCTGCATCGCGCGGTGTACCCCATAAAGCAACTTTCCACAGGTAAGGTTTGTCTAAAAGTTCTTGTCGGTCCAAGAATTTTATCTCGGTTGTATCTAAAACTATAGCTTTGAGATGGCGCGAAAGCGGCGAAGGTTTGGGGACGCCATAGACAAGTTTTTTGTTAAAATTTGGTGGGTTTGGTGAATAGAATATGGCTACAGCAGGACTGATTGCATCACCGAACAATTCCTTACGCATGGCAGAAAAATTGACGACTGCTTGAACGTTGTAGGTTGTAAAAAAATCATCGCGAAATCTTTGATGTGTGGCACTGGTAACCAAAATGGAGCTTTTTGTAGAAGTTAGTAAAGCAATTTCACCATCAATTTTGCAAAACTGGGGTGCTCTTAACATGAAAGCAGGCGCTGCTTGTTTTCCGCCAACGGTAAGATCATTTTCTTTTAGCCATTTTTGACCTGCTGGCGTTAAAGTGCTTTGGCCCCAAGGCATATTTCCCACAATGCGATCAAATTTCTGCTCGCCAAAATATGAATTGCTGATAGCTTCTGCGAAGAAGTCGTTCTTTATCAGATTCTCACCTATAAGTAGAGGGAAGCGGAATACCTCATCGCGAATTTGGTCGTTATCAAGATGATTTAAAATTTCTAAATATAAACTAAAGGCTGCAATGCGAACCGCTTCGCTGTTGATGTCTACGCCAAAGATGTTTTCTTTTAGGATTTGGCTTAAGTCGTCTGGTGTTAATTCCCCATTTTCCTTCCTTCTGGCCTGAATTAAACGACGATAGCTTCCCACCAGGAATATTCCAGAACCACAGGCGGGATCAAGCACGGTCATGCCTGGGTGGGTTACATCTTCCCCCAAGGTTTCTTCTAGCATGAAGTCAGCTAATAACAAAGGAGTATAGTAAGCGCCAGTTTTGCGCTGATCACCTATAAAAGTGTCGTAAATATGGCTGATTAGCTCGATAGGTATGTATTCAAAATTAAAGGGCCACAAGCCGAGTTGACCTGTCTCTAATTTTTCTCCACTAAGAAACCGGAGTAGAGTGTTCAGATGTTTCTCCGTGACAGCTTCCTCGGCTGCTTCGATGGGAAAGAGATCACCATTGAAATGAGCGCTGAGTCGTTCAAATAAAAGATAGGTAACCTGGCGATTTGGTAAGGCGTCGAGATAGTCATGGGCTTGTCCATCTGTCAGTTGTTCTATCCAGTCAGATGTGAGAACACCTCTATCTTCTAGATAGCGAATAAAAACAGAACGTCCAAGTAATGTGTAAGCGACATGATTGGAAAGGCCTTCATTTGTGAGTATTTTGCGCAAATCCCCCATGCTTTCTACTAATTGTCGGTCTGCTCGCTTGCGATGGTTTATTTTTTGATTTTCTTTTGTGTTCCAGAAAACCCCTGTTTCAAGATAAACTCTTTCGTAGCGATAAGGTTCAACTAATTCTTCTCGAATCCTCTTTCTGGCTTTGAGAGTATTGGTTAATTCCTCTAAACAATGCAAGAGTCGAGCTTCGGTATCAAAATCCTCTCCATAGTAGGGTGGTGGTTCGTATCCGTTATAGACTCGAATCTCATTCGGTAAGATGATGAAGAGTAACGGCGCTCTACTTTGACTCCATACTTTTTTGTGCAGGTCTTTTATCGCCTCAAGATCCAAGTCACTGAAGCGGCTGAAATAAGCTAGAGGAGCATTGTTGAGAAGTACGGCCCAATCGATTTTTTGAATAGGTCGATTGTTCATCCACGGGATGGCTTCACTCGAAACGAGTTCGGGTTTTTCAGCGTAGCCGATTTCTTCAAGTAGAATCTGTTCTAGCTCGTGGGTATCCATCTTAAAATTTGATTAGAGTGATGTGTTAGATGAGAAAATGGGCGAAAGATTTGGGGTGAATGGATTATAGCACAATTGTTCGTAAAAGGTAGGGATTTGCACGAAAATTTATGCTATTGATCCTTTGGCTAGGGAAAGTTCTAATACTTCCCAACAATCAGTATTTCGTGTTAAGTCCGCCCACCTTTGTGCTTGCGTTTGATCGACTGGATCGTCTCTTCGCTCAGGTCGGGCAAGGTCTCAGAATCCTTGATGCCCAGGGCTTTGCGTTGGGCTTCGCGCCAGCGTTTCAGCCGGTCGGTGACTTCGGTTTCGTAGCCTTGATCGGAGGGGCGGTAGAAATAGGTGCCCAATAATTCACGGGGGAGATATTGCTGCGGCAGGTAATGGCCGGGGCCGTCGTGGCTATATTGGTAACCCGCCCCATGCCCCAGCGCGACGGCGTCGCGGTTGGCGTCTTTGAGGTGCTTGGGCACCTCGACCAACCCCTCTTTTTCGACCTTTTGGAAGGCTTTGAAGTAGGCCCCTGCCGAGTTCGATTTCGGCGCGGTGGCCAGGTAGAGCGTTGCTTCCACAATCGGGTAGATGCCCTCGGGCATACCGACAAAGTCGAAGGCTTGGGCCGCGGCGTTGGCGACGACGAGACCGAGCGGGTCGGCCAGGCCGATGTCTTCCCCGGCCAGGATCAGCAGCCGCCGGATGATGAAGCGGGGGTCTTCCCCGGCGTAGAGCATCTTGGCCAGCCAGTACAGGGCCGCGTCGGGGTCGGAGCCGCGCACCGACTTGATGAACGCCGAGATGGTGTCGTAGTGGGCGTCGCCGTCCTTGTCGTAAAGCACTGCCCGGCGCTGAATCGACTCCTGGGCCACGTCCAGGGTGATCTCGATGACGCCGTCGTCGTTCGGCGGGGTGGTCTCGACGGCCAGCTCCAAGGCGTTGAGGGCGTTGCGGGCGTCGCCGCCGGCCACGTTGATGAGATGCTCCTCGGCCTCGGGGGGGAGATCGACCTCCCGGTCGCCGTAGCCTCTTTCGGGGTCGGCCAGGGCTCGTCCCAGCAGGGTGTGAATATCCTCATCCCGGAGGGGATGGAGTTGAAAGACGCGCGAGCGTGACACCAGCGCGCCGATGACTTCAAAATAGGGATTCTCGGTCGTCGCGCCGATCAGCGTCAGGGTGCCGTTTTCCACGTGGGGGAGCAGGGCGTCCTGCTGGGCCTTGTTCCAGCGGTGGACCTCATCGACAAACAGCAGGGTTTTCTTCTGATAGAGTCTGCGCCGTTCCTTGGCTTCCTTGATCACCTCGCGCAGGCGCGGTTTGCCATCCAGCACGGCGGAGAGGGTCTCGAAGTGGGCCTGGGTGTGCTCGGCGATGACCATGGCCAGGGTGGTTTTGCCCGTTCCCGGCGGCCCCCACAGGATGATGGAAGCGAACAGGCGGTCGGCCTGGATGGCGCGGCGCAGCAAACGCCCCTCCCCGACGATGTGCTCCTGCCCGACGAACTCATCCAGGTTGCGCGGCCGCATCCGGGCGGCAAGGGGGGCTTCATGGCGCATGCGTTGCTTCATGGCGTGGTCGAATAAATCGGTCATGGGGGTATTATACTCGCTTGTGGCGGAGGAACGTTAAACGTTCGAACGTTCAACGTTTAAACGTCATACCTGGCACCTGCTCCCCGATCTCTATAACTTTTGGGACACGGAATACACGGATTGAACGGATTTTTTTACCGCAGAGCGCTGAGTTTTATACGCTGCTCGGTTTGGCCGATATCATCCATTAGAAATCTTCATGTTTAGCGAGAGGTTCTCTGAACGGTCGTTCAAACCATGTCCACTTGTTCCCAGAACCGCTTGAATTTTTCTACCCTTTTGCGCTCTTCTTCCTTCATCAGGAAGGGAGCGACATCGTCGGCCAGCTTTTGGAAATCATACGCTTCTATTCTGTCGAGAATTTCTCCTCTTAATCCCTCCGGAGTATCTATGTCCATCTTCTGGCTTAAAAATCCGAAATCAGGTTTTGTTCTGCTTAACAAGAAGGTGATATCGAAGAAATCTCTACCTTTGGGTCTTTTTCGATTGACGGCGGTGTAGATCTTCTGTGAAAGCAAAATGTCTAAGGGCGTTACCCTGATTTCGGTAAAAACATCGAATTTGTTCAAGATTTTGACCTCAGGTTGATAGTCGAAGCCCTGCGCGGCTGTATCGACCTGAAGTAGGATCTTCTCCTGCTGATAAGGTGACAGGCCTTGTTCATAGAGCAAGTCTGGGAATCTCGTGTAGCAGCGGTAGGCTCCCTTGGCCACATTTTTTATCTCTACATCGAAGCCTTCCAGGGCGAGAAAATGCTCCACCTTTTCAATCACGTGCTCAAATTCGGGCCAACTGAGCTCGAAATGATCCAGATCGATATCTTCGGAAAAACGGTTGTTGCCATAAACGATCCGCAAAGCCGTTCCTCCCAAAAAAGCTAATTTATGGGCCTTTTTACTTTCGAAAATCGCTTGCAAGATCTTATATTGCAAATATTCGCGCAATAAAACGCGTCCGAATACCCGCAAATCATCCGGATACTGGCTTTGGATCTGTTGAAAGTCAAGCATGGATATACTCCCACAAGTGTCCCACCCTGTTTTCGAGGGCCTCGCTATCGAAAATGGACAGATACTTTAAAAAGAACGGATTGTCGCCCAGTTGTTGCAAAGGCGTTCTATTCCAACGCAGCCCTTCGAAATCCGCTACAGAATCGGTGGTTGGGTTCAAATAGAGATAGTCCAGCACGGCCTTTTCCAACCGGGCAATCTTGTACTTTCTCTTTTGCTCCGCCTCGACCACGATATAGCCAAACATATAAACTGGCTTTACGCTTCGGTACCTGAATTGTCCCCATGTGCTTTGATACCGAATGGTCTTGCGTGAACTGACGCTGGTGACGCCCAGCACCGATTCGGGAATGACGCCATAATACGCCAGAGCTGACTCCAGGCTGATATAAGATGGTTGATAGATGATGTTAGCCAGGGTAAATAGATATTGCTCGTCCACCGTTTGGTTTGCCAGCATGTAATACCCGCCGGGTAATGACTTGATCAACTCCTTGGCCAGCCAATAACTTAACTGCTGTCTGTGGAAACCCGGATCAAGCTTGCGGACGTCATTCAAATTGAAGGCCGGTAGGCGCTTCATTTGGTTTTCAAGTTCTCTAAGCTTCATAATCCATTTCTTAATGTAAATGAAAATATTGTCATTAAGAAATATAATAGACCCTTTTGAGTTCCTTGTCAAGCCGCCGGAGCGAATCACTGGCTTGCCCAAACCTCCACCGTAAAGCTATCCACTCTCCACTACCCACTCTCAACTCCCCACTGCCAACGCAAGGAACACATCCTCCAACGTCGGCTCGACGCGCGAGAGTTGAACCGCCTCCGCGCCGCTGGCCTGCAACGCATTCCTCAACGCGGCCTCCCCCGTCTCCGCGGTGGTGATAGCGCGCAGGTGATCGCCCGCCAGGCCCGCCCGCAGCACGCCGGGACAGGCTTCCAGGGCGTGCAGGGAGGGCAGCAGCGGCTCGGCGTAGACGTCCCAGGCCTGGCCGGTCAGCACCTCGGTCTTCAAGCGCGCCGGCGTGTCCAGGGCCAGCAAGCGGCCCGCGCTCATGATCCCCACCCGGCTGCAATATTCGGCCTCGTCCATGTAGTGGGTGGTCACAAAAGCGGTCATCCCTTCGGTGACGAACTCGTAGATCAAATCCCAGAAATCGCGCCGGGCGGTCGGGTCCACGCCCGAGGTGGGTTCATCCAGAAAGAGCAATTGGGGCCGGTGGACGATGGCCGTGGCCAGGGCCAGGCGTTGCCGCCAGCCGACGGGCAGTTGACCGGCGCGCACATTCTCCATCCCGGACAGCCCCAGCCGGGCCAGCGTCGCCTCGATGTGTTCCCGCTCCCGCACCCCGTAGACCCCGGCGTAAAAGACCAGATTTTCCCACACGCTCAGTTCATTGTAGAGGGCGAACTTTTGCGACATGTAGCCCACCCGCGCCCGGATCGCCTCGGCCTGGGCGACCACGTTGTAGCCCAACACCTCCGCCCGCCCCTCGCTGGGCAAGAGCAAACCCATCAGCATGCGGATCGTCGTCGTCTTGCCCGAGCCGTTCGGCCCCAAATAGCCCAGCACTTCGCCCCGCCGCACCACAAACGTGACCCCGTCCACGGCGGTGAAGTCGCCAAAGCGTTTGGTCAGCCCCTCGGTTTGCACGATCGCGCTCATCCCGCCTCCTCGTCCGCCTCCAGCAGGGCGATGAACACATCTTCCAGGCTGGGCGCGACAAGTTCTATTTTTTGGACGATCGCTTCGGGATGCCGGTCGACGGCTTGCTGCATTTTCTTCATGGTGACGCGGGAGTCTCCCTCCTTCACTCGCAGGTGGATTCGGTCCCCAAACGTTTGGACGCTCTCGATGGACTCCTGACCATCAGCGATGTGCCGGAGCGCCATCAGCGGCTCCCCGCGCAGCTCGATGATGCGGCCCTCCAAGCGGGCGCGCAGGGCCTTGGGCGTATCTTCGACGACCAGCCGCCCCGCCTTCATGAAGCCGACATAGGTGCAGCGCACCGCTTCGTCCATGTAGGGCGTGCTGACCAGCACGGAGATTCCCTCACCCCCACCCCCCTTTCCTCCCTCCCCCTCTCCCATCTGGGAGAGGGGGAGGGGGGTGGTCGCAAGACCGGGGGGAGGGGGTGAGGGCGGAGTCGTCACCAGCCGAATGATCAACTGCCAGAAATCCTGCCGGGTGACCGGGTCAACGCCGCCGGTGGGTTCATCCAGGAGCAGCACCCGCGGCCGGTGCACCAGCGCCGTGGCCAGGCCCAGCTTTTGCTTCATCCCCCCGGAGAGATAGCCCGCCTGCCGGTCGGCAAAAGGGTCCAGCCCGACGAACTCAAGAATCTCCATGGCGCGTTGGCACCAGTCCGAGTGGGGGATGCCGCGCACCTCGGCGAAAAAGCGCAAATTCTCCAGCACGGTCAACTCCTCATACAGAGAGAACTGCTGCGAGAGATAGCCAAGCTGCTCCCGCGCTTTGTCAGGCTGCTTGTCCAGGGCGTACCCGCCGATGTGCACCTGGCCCGCGTCCGGGCGCAGCGCGCCGCACAGCAGCCGCATCGTCGTCGTTTTCCCGGCCCCATCCGGCCCGACCAGGCCGTAAATCTCCCCGGCGCGCACTTGCAGGCTGAGATCATTCACAGCAAGGTTATCGCCGAAGGCTTTGCTCAAATGCTGGGCGTGGATTCTTTTTTCCATGGAGAGTTGTGGTATAGTTGAAGCATGAAGAAAATTTCTCGAATCGCCAGTGTGTACAAAAAGATGAAGCTCAGTGAACAAGAATCGGATTTTGCTTACTGGCAATCTCGACCTTATCAAGAGCGATTGGAAGCCTGGGCCCAAATCCGGCGCGACTATCACGGGTGGCAAGATGATTCTGAGCCAAGACTTGAAAGAGTTTATCGA
>CAZJBA010000135.1:0-5424 GCA_964544065.1 uncultured Anaerolineales bacterium
CGTACCTTCGGTATGCGCACCTTCGGTGTTGCGTGCTTCGCATGCGTCCCCGTAGAGGGAAGCTTATCGAAATCAGCGTTTTCGACGAAAATTACATGAGTCTTATTCAGTTTTGCGTAAGTCCTATTCTAAAAAAGCTTGCCCGGCAAGGTCTTCACCCATCCTTCAAAAGTTCAAGAAAACACATCTGAATCAGTGAGGAGCGGTTACGAATGTAAGGTTGTTCACCCGATTTCAACAGAGTATAATGTAGCCTTGAAATTAGTGGCTCATGTTACCGTGTGTTTCTGGTATTGGGTATTTTTTTACAAGAGGAGGTTTTTGGGAAGAGTTTTCAAATTCAAAATCGGCCAAACTGAGCGAGGATGCTATGATCATGCGAGAAATCATCTTTGCGTGATGCATCCGAGAAATCCCAAGAGGGATGCTAAAGTCGTTTGTAGACAAGGAGATCATTAATGTCCGTTATTCAAGATGTGATTGCGAAAATGAAACAGAGAGATCCGCATCAACCTGAATTCCATCAGGCCGTCGAGGAAGTTTTAAACAGTTTAGAACCTACTGTTGATAAGCATCCAGAATTTGTCAAGGCCAAGATTTATGAGCGCATCGTCGAGCCGGACCGGGTCGTCATGTTCCGGGTACCGTGGGTGGATGATCGCGGTGATGTTCAAGTCAACCGTGGATTCCGGGTTCAATTTAACAACGCTATCGGCCCATACAAGGGCGGCTTGCGTTTCCATCCCTCTGTCAATCTTAGCATTATCAAATTTCTTGGTTTCGAGCAGATTTTCAAGAATTCTTTGACCACGCTTCCGATGGGTGGTGGAAAGGGCGGCTCAGATTTTGACCCCAAGGGCAAGACCGATAATGAGGTGATGAAGTTCTGTTATGCCTTTATGCGTGAGCTTTATCGTCACATTGGGCCTGATACCGATGTCCCCGCTGGCGACATTGGCGTCGGTGGCCGTGAGATTGGCTATTTGTACGGCATGTATAAGAAAATTCGCAATGACCATGCCAGTGTCCTCACCGGCAAGGGCTTGGAATATGGCGGCAGTCTTATTCGTCCCGAGGCGACGGGGTATGGGTCGGTCTATTTTGCTGCTGAGATGATGGCGACTCGCGATCTGGAGATGGATGGCAAGGCCGCGATTGTAAGCGGCTCGGGCAATGTGGCCCAATACACGGTTGAAAAATTGCTCGATCTGGGCGCCAAACCGATCACGCTCTCTGATTCCAGCGGCGTCATCGTCGATGAGGCCGGCATCGATCGGGATAAATTAGCCTATGTCTTGGAATTGAAAAATATCCGCAGAGGCCGCATCAAGGAATATGCCGCCGAATATGATGTTCCCTACTACCCGGACGTGAGCGCCTGGGACGTGGTGCGGGAGCAAGGGTTGAACGTTGATCTGGCTTTCCCCTCCGCGACCCAAAATGAGATCAACGCCGAGAACGCCCAAGCGCTTGTCGACAACGGCTGTGTCTGTGTGTCCGAGGGAGCCAACATGCCCTCCACGCTGGATGCGATCGATGTTTATCAAGAGACTGATGTGCTCTATGGGCCGGCCAAGGCTGCCAATGCTGGCGGTGTGGCTACCTCCGGCTTGGAGATGTCCCAGAACAGCTTGCGCCTGTCCTGGTCACGGAAAGAGGTGGATCAGCGCTTGCACGGGATCATGAAGGACATTCATAAAGCCAGCCTCGAAGCTGCCCAAGCATATGGCAAACCAGGGGATTACTTGATGGGTGCCAATATTGCCGGTTTCATCAAAGTGGCCAAAGCGATGTTGGCTTACGGGGTTGTCTAATCCCTTGTGTTCTGGCGCTGAGTGCGCTAACAAGTTCCAAATTGTATCTCCGAGAAGCGCGTTGGAAACAGCGCGCTTCTTTCTTTTTGTTGCTATAATGTAACTATATCTTTTCCGATGGTGGTCACAAAAGTAAGTGATGGTTGACTTCCAAAATGCTCAAACCGCCGTCCTCGGCAGCGGGGAGCGCGAAGCCTGCTCGAAGGAGTACGCCGCCTAGAGCATTTTATCTAGCTGCTTTTTAAGCGTCACTTACTATCTAACCACCACACTTTTTCCGTTTGTACTTCTCCACAGGAGGATTCTGATGAAACCAAGCTGGCGATCCCAAATTTCTTTTCTGTTTGTCTCCTTTCTTGTCCTTGCGGTTGCGTTGTCCGTTGCTCTTCCCGGTCCGGTTCGCGCCCAAGCGGAGAATCCCGCTCCACCGTCTGAGCCGGTCAAGTTGATCTTCATTCACCACTCTAGTGGCGAAAATTGGCTCAGCGACGGCAATGGCGACCTCGGGCGCACCCTGGGCGAGAACAATTACTTCGTTAGCGACACCAATTACGGCTGGGGGCCCGATTCGATCGGTGACGCCACCGACTATCCCAATTGGCTCGATTGGTTCGTTGGCCCCGAGAGTTCTCGCTACCTGGATGCGCTCTACAACGAGAGCGGGCAGCTTTCTTCGTACACGCGCCCGATCGGAGACCCCGGCGGCGAAAACCGGATCATTATGTTCAAATCCTGTTTCCCCAACTCGGCGTTGAATGGCTCGCCGAATGATCCGCCCGCCGATGGCGAATGGTTTACCGTCGGCCATGCCAAATACGTCTACAACCAACTGCTCGATTATTTCGTCACTCGCCCGGACAAGCTCTTCATCGTCATCACGCCGCCGCCGCTGCTCGACCCCTCCACCGCTGAAAACGCGCGTGCTTTCAGCCGCTGGTTGGTTGAAGATTGGCTGGACGAGAACGGATACCCTCTCAACAACGTCGCCGTGTGGGATTTCCACAACGTGCTCACCCACCCCGACAACCACCATCGCTGGGGAGGCGGCGCCGTTGAATACACGTTCAATAACGGTGATGGCACACTCCATTATGACTCCGCCGGAGACGAGCATCCCAACCAGGTTGGCAATCAAAAATCGACGGCGGAATTTGTTCCCATGTTGAACATCTTCTACAATCGCTGGATCGAGGAAGCCCCCGAATCACCCCCACCCCAGCAAGAAGAGCCGACTCAATCCGAGGCTGCTGAGGCCACCCCGGAACCGGAGACGGGTGAACCCGTGGCAGATCCTCCCTCCGTCTTCGTCGGTAGCAGCCTGATCGACGATTTTGAAGCCGACTCGCCCCCCGGTACCACCGGCTGGCAATCATTTTGGGAGCAGAGTAACCCCGACACGACTCTCTCCTGTGGCGTGGACAGCAGCGTGGCCCAAAGCGGAAGTTCGTCGCTGCGAATCGATTTCCATGTCGAGCCGGGGAGTTGGGCCTCCTGCGCCCTGTTCTACGACCAGAATCCGGGCTTGGGCGGTACCCGAGGCCTCAGTTTTGACTACCGCGCCAGCGATGCGACCCTGCTGTTCAACATCGATGCCCACGGCGGCAGCCCCGACTCTCGCTCGACGTACCATTACACCGTTGAAACCGTGCCCGAAAGCGTGGATGACTGGGTGCACATGGAACTGATCTGGGATCAAATTGTGCGCGTCGAGTGGGAGGAAAACCCCGGTTCCCCCGTTGATCCGGCCGACATCAACGGCTTTGCCTTTGGCTTCAACACTCTTCCCGACACCCCCAACTCCGGCACGGTATGGATTGATAATTTCAGTTTGTTGGGTGCTGAAGAAGGACAAGCCCCCCAGTCCGAAGCCGAAGCCACAACAGAGGAAGAGGCCGCTCCCCAAGATGAGGCGGAAGAGCCCACCGCAGCCCCCCAAGCGGAAGAGGCCCAACCTCAGCCCGAAAGCGAAGAATCTGACCGGCCAAGCCTGTGCCCGGGCTCGATGGCGCTGATTGGAATTGGCGTTGCTTTTGCCGGGGTGGTCTCGGTGCGTAAGCGTAGGAGGGATAGGACTTTCTGATTACCCCCTCACCCTAGCCCTCTCCCCCAGGGGGGAGGGAACAGCGCTTCTAAGTTTTGATGGTGATGTTTTCACAAACGGCTAATATTTCCTCAGCGACATTCTTTAGCCGCTTATTTACTTCCCTGTTGGGGAAACGGATGACAGTATAGCCGCGTTGATTAAGCCACTGGGTTCGAACTTGATCATATTCTTCTTGATCGGCGTGGGACTTGCCGTCAACTTCGATCACTAATTTGGCTTATGCGCAGTAGAAATCAACGATGAAACGTCCAATAGGATGTTGGCGGGTGACTAACACGTCACATGAAACAGTCCAATCGTCGCCCCCTCAACCTGATTCCATTGCTGGATTGCCTCAGGTGTGGAGACAATAGACACATCGACGCTTTTCTCTTCAAAGAACGCGGCTGCTTGCTCCGAGAGTTGCACGCGGCCATATTGCCCCCCACCGATGAGCACTTTTGCTGCCCCCTCTTCGTAAACATATTCCGCTTCCGCCAGAGAAATCTTGTGCGACGTGCCGTAGACTTTCTTGGAGAGCTTCTTCTTGCGTTTCTTCACCGTCCCATCCAGGCGGATGATGACATCGTGATTGTAACGTTGCCCCTGGATGGTGATCTGGCCGAATGAGGTCGAATCAATTTTGGGAGTCATGGAGCGTCCTCCTGCAAATGCTCACCTTTCTTTTTAATGAACTGTTCGTGGGTTGCCACGGAGCGCTGCCCAGTGGAGTGGCGTTTTAGCGACTCAACGGCACTTCGCTACGCTACGTGCCTGACTACAAACCAAGAATTATTTTCATAGTACTCTTCGGGATGGTTCATTGGCCTGTGAAACAGGTCAAGATATTTGTAGAATCAACATCTGACAGCGTCATTCTGAGCGAAGCGTCGCAGTTTTGCAAACGACGTGGGAGACTCTTCGCGCCGCTCACGCCAGCGGCGGGCACAGCCAGTGACATAACGAAGGTACCATAGGAAAGCGGAGCGAAGAATCTCCTGATCGGCTCACAAATAACTCTTTTGTCAATCACATACCGTTGAACCATCTCAACTTTTCGAAAGCGTAGGTGTAATGAGCAGGTAGCGCCGGAAAAGTTCAACCTCTCTGATGTTTTTTGAGCAGATACTACTCTTCCCTCAAAAAGCTCCCGAACCACGACCGCAGTACACCGGCGGCGGGCTTGCCGCGCACGGAAGTCGACTTGTCGTGCAAGATGGCAGGGGGATAATAGCCGCGTGAAACGACCCCATCCACCCAGTCAACCTGATTGACGGCCGCGAGCACGGCATCGTAGGCCTTGGCTTGTTGGACGAAATCGAGATTCAAGAGCGGCAAATCCGGAGCCGGGTAGTCTAATGCCTCAGGGGAACGACACTCGACCAACGGGTCGGGCAAGCAGCCGGTGGATGCGCCTTCCACCGAGGGATAGGCCAAGCTGAGCAGGATCGATTTATGGCCGGAAGCCGGGTTCCATTTGCCGCGCAAGGCCTGGATGTCCTCTTGGAGGATGCGCCGGGCTTCTTG
>CAZJBA010000135.1:5524-8494 GCA_964544065.1 uncultured Anaerolineales bacterium
GGGCTTCTTGATCGCCGCTCAACGGGGCTGACCATAAGATCACAAGCTGGTCAACGTTGTTCAAAAAAGTGGGCGGATCGGTCGTGGCCTGGGGATACGGTAACGCCCACGCAATCGTGCCATCGAAGTGCTCCCGGGCCTCGGCGATGATCTCGCTATAGCGCTGGTTGGCATCTTGGGGCACATTGGCGGAGGCGCCATCATCGAGCGTGCCGCCGGGCAAGGCCGGGGTCATCCAAGCGCCGCCCAGGATCAGCGTTTGGGCGCCGCTGCGCTCGGCCAGGTCGGCGTGGTGGATGACAAAGGCGCGATACTGGTCGAACCAGGAAACCCAGAAGGAAAAATCACGCCGGACCCCTTGCCACCAGGCCTCCACCGCGGTTGGGAATCGGGGAATAGGCCGCAGGCCCACCTCCAAATTCTGCTTTTGTGCCTGTCTGACCATCCTGGTCATCACCGGCCAAAGCGGGTCCTGGCCGGTGACCAGTTCTAACACGGGCGGATTGGAGCGCGTGTAGCTCCAACTCGGAGTCAGGATGACCCAGTTGGCTTTTTGGGCGGCCATATCTTCGAAGGCGGTGGGGAAGCGCGGAATCCAGGAGGGGTGATAGCGGGGTTGAGTCTCGAATCCGGCTACAAAGTCATCTCCGCGGGCGCGGATGTCTGCTTCTGTCACCTTCACGTCCGGAAGATCGGATTCCAACCAGACCCAGTCTTCGATTGTGTCCGGCAAGCCGAGCGGGTCGGGGCTGGTCTCGATGATCTGCCCCGACGAGAACACGCCCGGGGTGCGGGCGTCGTCGGTGTAGCCACACTGGTCGGCGCGGCAATAGCGGTAACCCAGCTCGTCGATCAGGTCGAGGGGGCTGTAGAGAATGTAGGCCCAGCGTTGGCCTCCGAGATGCCACATCTGCAAAGGCTCGGTCCAGCCATAGGGATGAAATTGGATCGAGATGCCTTCTTGGGGCGGCGTGTTTTCGGGCACGACCACGTCGAAGGTGATGGACGAGCTCCCATTGGCGTGCCAGGTTTCCACGGTTTCCTGGATGGTGGTTGGTTGCTCCGGGACGATGAACTGCCTCACCTGGAAAGCCCCGCTGCGAGTGCGCTCGCTATTCCAGAATCCATCTCCCAGAGTATATTTGTAACGGACATCGGTCCCGACCGGCAGCGAAAGGATCACGCCGTAGCTTCCATCGGGGAGAGGCGATAAAACCGGCATCCGCGCCGAGAGGGTGTTGATCCCGCCGGAGAGATCGGCGAAGGTGTTGCCCAGTTGGAGCAGGTTTCCGGCCATCCGCAGCGGAATGGCCGGGGGTGTATCCTCGGGAACGTTGACCATGAAGGTAATATCGACGTGTTTGGTGGAGGCAGTCTGGATTTGTGCCAGGGTGTTGGAACCCTCGGCCACAAGCGCGCCCTGTTGAAAGGTCTGGTAAGCGCCGTTCATGGCGTAGGCGACCAGGTTGTGAGTCCCGGGCAGAAGCCCCTCGATCAGAAATTTGCCCTCACTGTTGGTCAGGGTCTGGACCCCTCCCGCCGCGACCAGCATGTTCTCGACCGGCTCTCCACTCTCGGAATCGCTGATCGTGCCGGAGACGCGCCCGGTTGCTCCCGTGAAGGGGGTATCGTTCCAGCGGGCGACGACATCGTGTGTCTCGCCGGGCGCCTCGACGCGGTACAAGCGATAGCGCACAGGCCGCCCATCGGAAACGTGTTCCTCGGCCAGCGCCTCACCCTGGCGGGAATAGCGGTACTTGACCACCGTGCCCACCGGCAGTGGCAGCCCCAGCACATAGCGATTTTCCCCGGCCTCGTCCATGACGTGCTTTTGGGTGTTGAGCGCCAGCCCGGTGACCTCATCGAGGATGCGCAAGAGCACGGGCTCGCCGGGCGGCGTGTCGGCGGGGACTTGCACGTAAAAGGTCACCACGGCCAGGTCGTCTGCTTCGGCCGCGGGTGTGTGGGTTGGGGCTGTGTAAGCCGGGGGGGACGGGTTTGGCAGGTTCAACTCGCAGCCTGAGGCGGCCAACAAAACTAACAATACTAGCAGGGTGGGGAGATATCGTTTCCAGGGGGAGGGTCTTTGAGGCTGTTTCATGGTTGTACCCCTTCTTGGAGCAGTTGGATCAGGAGTTCGATGTTGGGAATGTGGCCGGCCGCTATCCGAATGGGTTTGCGGTGCTCAGATTCTACCATTAGATACCCGGCCTGGATATCGATGTGGGCGACTTGATTCCAGGAGATGGCCTGATTCCGGAGCTGAATCTCATCCTGGTACAGAGTCACAGGCCCAAAGTGAAGTGGCTCCCCCTCCCGGAACCTGGTTCGCAGTTGGGGCAGCAGAGCCGGATAAACTTTCGCCTTGAGGCGCGCGGCCAACTCCGGCAGGCTGCGGATATGGTCATCCACCCGGACCGGCTTGCCATCGCCTGTGTGGAGCTTAAGCCGTTCTTTTTGGTCTATGGTTATCCCCAAGAATTTTTTGTCAATGGTCTGGTGGGATACCCCTTCAATTTGATTCCACAGGAGGGTGTTTCGTCTTCCGCCCGTCCACCGGATGGTGAGGCCGTGCTTGTAGAGTTTCACAACCCGGTGGGCGCGGCGGACTCGGCGCAGGGCCAGCCAGAGCAGAGGGATCAGGGCGACGGCGGATAGGGCGAACCAGGGCCGACTCCACGCTCGAGCGGCGACCGGGCCAAAGTGGATGATGCCGTAGCGATAGCGGTAGAGGCCATAGCCCAGGGGCGCCAAAACGATCAAGATCGCGGGCGCGAACGTGAACAAGATGTCGCGCCAACCTAAAGGGCGATCATGGTAGCTGGTCATAGCAGGGCCAAGGTCTTTTTGCATGGTGTCTGGTTGAGAAACGGCTAGGAATGAAATCAGCCCCGATTATACTAAGATAACGTTGTGGTAACAAACGAGGGTTTGTTTGGTGTGCCCTCAAATGTTGTCAGGCAATAATTT
>CAZJBA010000136.1:0-6697 GCA_964544065.1 uncultured Anaerolineales bacterium
ATTTTGGATCTCAATGATGAGACACTCAGGCTATTTGGAGCTGAAAGCAAAGAGGAGTTGCTAGGATCGTTGGAAAAAGTTATCCTTCCGGAGACAATGGAAATACTTCGAGATGAAGTTGTGGCTTTGGCTGAGGGAAAGTCTTATTTTCGAGGCGAGACGGTCAACCGCACTTTGGATGGTCAGCGTTTGCATATCCTGTTGAACGTGGCATTTCCTGGCAGAGAGGAACATCTAAATAGCGTTCTCGTCAGCATGGTTGATATCACTGATCGAAAGCGGGCTGAAGATGCCGAGCGTAGAGAGCGTATTTTCGCAGAAGCATTGGAGGATACCGCTTTAGCTTTGAACAGCACCCTGGAACGGGATCAAATCTTGGATCGCATTCTTGAGAATATCAGCCGGGTAGTGCCTAGGGATGCGGCTAACATCATGCTCATTGATCGGGATTACGTTGATATCGTCCGGCATCGCGGATATTCTCATGTGGAACGGGAAACCTGGCAAAGTTTGAGTATGAAGATCAGCGATCGACCTAATCTCGCTCGCATGATAGCGACAAAAGAGCCAATTCTGATCCCTGATACTTGGGATTCCCCTCATTGGGAGGCCGGCGAAGAGGGGGAATGGGTCCGCTCTTATATCTCTGCTCCCATTATTGTCCCTGATGGCGAAGTGGTTGGTTTTATCAATCTTGATCATGCTGACCCTAACTTTTTTACCAAGAAACACCTCGACCGCTTGGATGCTTTTTCTGATCAGGTTGCTACTGCCTGGACAAACGCTCGCCTTTTTGATGAGGCTCAACGCCGCTTGGATCGTCTATCCTCCCTACGTATCATTGATCAAACCATTACCAACAGTTTTGATTTGGAAGTGTCGTTGAATGTGCTTATGGGTACAACCAGGCAACATCTGAATGTGGATGCCGTTGCCATTTTGATAGTCAAGAAAGAAATACAAACATTGGAGTATTATGTGGGGCAAGGATTTCACACGGATGTACTCAAACATACCAGCCTACGTTTAGGAGAAGGACAGGCCGGCGTTGCTGCTTTAGAACGGCGCATTGTTCATATCCCCGATTTGACCCAGCGGGAGACCGACTTTTTGCGTTCGCCGTTCTTTTCTCAGGAAAAATTTGTCGCTTATCTCGGTGTCCCTCTGATTGCCAAAGGAGACGTTGTCGGCGTGATGGAGGTTTTTCAGCGACAGGCCTTGCAACCTACCTCTGAGTGGCTCTCGTTTTTGGAAACATTGGCGGGGCAAGCGGCGATGGCGATTGACAACATCAGCCTGTTTGAAGAGTTGCGCAGATCAAATGTGGAATTGGCTCAAGCTTACGATGCCACCATCCAGGGTTGGGCTCAAGCCCTGGAGCTGCGTGATATGGAAACCGAGGGGCATAGCCGCCGGGTTGTCAACCAAACCCTGGAATTGGCCCGAGAGATGGGTATTCATGGAGAGGAGCTGAGTCACATTCGCCGCGGCGCGCTGTTGCATGATATTGGCAAAATGGGGGTCCCTGATCGCATTTTGCAAAAAAAGGGAGCTTATACGGACGAAGAAAGAGAGATGATGCAGAAGCATCCTGTCTATGCCTACAATTGGTTGTCTTCGATCAAGTATTTACAACCGGCTCTATCTATTCCCTATTGTCACCACGAACATTGGGATGGCGGCGGATACCCGCGCGGCTTGAAGGGCGAAGAAATCCCTCTGCCGGCGCGTGTCTTTGCTGTCGTGGATGTGTGGGACGCGCTTACCAGCGATCGCCCTTATCGCCAGGCCTGGCCACAAGAAAAGGCAATCGCTTATATCCGCGAACAAGCGGGCAAATACTTCGACCCTAAGGTTGTCGACGTTTTTTTGACCAAAATCCTGCCGCGTAGGGAATGAGGCTTTCTTCTTGGATTGAACTTTTGTCATTTTAATCGACAACGCTGAGAAACCCAGTTTCCATTGATGCACGCAAATGTTTTCAGCCAGCAAATCTCGGGCGCATGGTAAAACGCCGACGAGACGTCGGCTAGATCGATCGAGGCAACGTCCTCGTTGCCGCCCCTGGCGATGATAAAACATTGCCTGACAACTCGTGAGTGCACACTTTCTAATTCCCTGCTAGAAGAAACCGGGTTTCTGTTTACAATTTGATACTGCTAAAGGGTCCACTTTGGGCCTGATTCCAAACGACTTTGGTAACAACGCATCATTCTGCGCTGAAGGTCAATTGACTATCGGCCAGGTTCACCTCGATGGTGTCATTTTGGTTGAACTTGCCCGAGAGAATCTCCAAAGCCAGGGGGTCTTGCAATTCTTTTTGAATGGCTCGTTTGAGCGGACGAGCGCCAAAATCGGGGTCATAGCCGACCTCGGCCAGGAAGGCCTTGGCCTCCTCAGTCACTTCGATATTGTAACCCTTCTTTTGGATTAAAGCTTTCACCCGCCGCAACTGAATCTCGACAATGTCCTTCAAGTCTTCTTTGCTGAGTTGGTGGAAGACGATGATCTCATCGATCCGGTTGAGGAACTCGGGCCGGAAGTGATTTTGGAGGGTCTGATTGAGGATGTTGCGATCCACGTCGCCCTGTTTGCCCAACCATAGTTTGCTGCCCAGGTTGCTGGTCATGATCACGACCGTGTTGCGGAAATCGACCGTGCGGCCCTGGCCGTCGGTCAGGCGCCCGTCGTCCAGCAGTTGCAGCAAAACGTTGAACACCTCCGAGTGGGCTTTTTCGATCTCGTCGAACAAGACCACGCTGTAAGGCCGTCGGCGCACGGATTCGGTCAGTTGTCCGCCCTCGTCATAGCCGATGTATCCGGGCGGCGCGCCCATCAGCCGGGAGACGGTGTGCTTTTCCTGGTATTCGCTCATGTCGATTCGGACCATGGCGTTTTCATCATCAAAGAGAAATTGCGCCAGAGCGCGCGCTAATTCGGTTTTGCCGACTCCGGTAGGCCCCAAGAAAATGAAGGAGCCGATCGGCCGGTCGGGGTCTTGTAACCCTGCCCGGGCGCGGCGCACCGCGTTGGAGACCGCTTGAACGGCCTCGTCTTGCCCCACCACGCGGCGGTGCAGGCGCTCTTCCATGTGGAGAAGTTTCTCGGCCTCGCCTTCCATCAGGCGAGAGACGGGGATGCCGGTCCAATTGGAAACCACTTCGGCAATTTCCTCGGCGTCGACTTCTTCTTTCAGCAGGGCGTGCTCGTTTTGGAGCGCTTTGATCCGCTTTTCCTCTTGGTGGAGTTGTGCCTCTAAATCGCGCAGAGAACTGTAACGCAACCGAGCGGCCTCTTCGAGATTGGCTTCCCGCTCGGCTCGTTCGATATCCAAACGGGTTTGCTCGATTTGCTCCTTGATCTTTTGCAGTTTGGAGATGGCTTCTTTTTCGGTCTGCCAGCGGGCGTGAAGCTGGCTGGATTCTTCGCGCAAGTTAGCCAATTCTTGCTCCAAGTTTTCCAGCCGCTCTTTGGAAGCTTTGTCCTTTTCCTTTTTGAGCGCCTCTCGCTCGATTTCCAATTGCATGATTTCGCGGTCGACTTGATCGATGGCCTGTGGCTTGGAGTCGATTTCGGTGCGCAGCCTTGCGGCGGCCTCGTCGATCAGATCGATGGCCTTGTCCGGCAGTTGCCGATCGCTGATGTAACGGTTGGACAGGCTTGCTGCCGCGATGGTGGCCGGATCGGTGATGCGGACCCCGTGATGGACCTCGTAGCGTTCTTTCAGGCCGCGCAAGATGCTGACCGTGTCTTCCACGCTGGGCTCTTCTACCAAAACCGGTTGGAAACGGCGCTCCAGGGCGGGGTCTTTTTCGACGTGTTTGCGGTACTCGTCCAGGGTGGTGGCCCCAACCATGTGCAACTCGCCGCGCGCCAACATCGGTTTGAGCATGTTGCCTGCGTCCACGGCCCCTTCGGCGGAACCCGCTCCGACGACGGTGTGCATCTCGTCGACAAACAGCAAGATGCCCCCGGCGGCATCGGCGATCTCCTGCAGCACGGCTTTGAGGCGCTCCTCGAACTCGCCGCGGTATTTGGCCCCGGCGACCAGGGAGCCCATATCGAGCTGCACCAGCCGTTTGCGTTTCAGGCTCTTGGGCACATCGCCGTTGACGATCCGTTGGGCCAGCCCCTCGACGATGGCTGTCTTGCCCACACCGGGATCACCGATCAAGGCGGGATTGTTTTTCGTCCTCCGGGACAGAATCTGAATCACCCGGCGAATCTCTTGATCGCGCCCAATGACCGGATCGAGCTTGCCCCGTCGGGCCATGTCGGTCAAGTCTCGTCCATATTTCTCCAATGGCTGGTAGGTGCTCTCCGGGGTTTGGCTGGTCACCCGTTGGGAGCCGCGCACCTCCGCCAAAGCCTTGAGGATGGCGTCTTTGGTCAGGCCATATTCGGCCAGGCGTTCTCCTTCGACGCTTTCCGTCAGGGCCAGTAAGATGTGCTCAGTGGAGACATATTCGTCTTTCATCCCTTTGGCGTGCCGCTCGGCGCCGTTGAGAACCTTGCTGGTGGGGGGCGCCAGGCTCACCCGCACGTTGCCGCCATAAACCTTGGAGCGATTTTCCAGGTCTTGGTGAACTTCCTCGCGCAAGGCCAAGACGCTCCCGGCCACCTTGGTCACCAGCGCCGGGGCGACACCTTCTTCCTGTTGCAACAAAGCAAACAGCAGATGGATGGGCTCAATCGTCTGATGATTATATTGTTCGGCCAGTTGTTGTGCGTTTACGATTGCTTCTTGTGCTTTTTGGGTAAATTTTTCTAGATTCATTCCTTTCTCCCTGGTTCGTCGTGAGGCACGTAGAGAGTGCCGTTGATGTCGGTACGCCACTCCGCAGAAAGCGCTCTGTGGCTCGCTCGCTGTGGGTGCCCTCCGGGTAACTACGAACAGAAATTTGATTTTGGTCGAATTTCTGTATCTTCTCAAAAAAGCGGGGACGAACGCCGTTCCTGCGGGCAAAACGAGCGGATAGCAAATCCTGATGAAGGAACGGCGTTCGTTTGCCCCAAAATATTGAAAAGTTTCGAATTTATGTTCTAAATTATACGCTTCTTTTGTAAAAATAGCGTAAGCGTTGTGTAAGAAAAATATTTTTAAGCGTTCAGCCCTGTCTCTAAACGTTCTTGGGAGTGTCATTCTGAGGGCGTTTTCCCCGAAGAATCTCCCCATTTCGGAGAGGGAGACTCTTCGTTCACAAAAGACGTTCACTCAGAGTGACATAGCTCAAGTTTTTCGCCAAGGGTGGTGAACGCTTACAAATATTTAAGTTGAATTCCCCACAAAATTGCGTGGAGGGCGTTTGGATTGATGGTCAAGAGCAGATCTGTTTAAGGGTAAAACCAGGCCAATTAAGGTGGGGATGTCCGTGCGATGCTGGCGGAGATGCGAGCTGCTATCGACACGAATGGTTGCCCCACTCACATAAGGGGGAAAGCCGTCTCATAAATGGCACGCTCATATACTAACAGGGATAAAAAATTACCGGGCAGTGATCGGGTTTCAAGGTGATGAAACCCGCACTCCCGGCGCTGGACCCCGGTCTACTGCTTCGAGATGGACGCGGCCAAGGGTCGCTATTACCAGCACGCCTTCGCCGCCCTGGACGAGTTCGCCCAGGCGGGCTCCTTCCCCGGCGGGTACACTCGCTCCACCCAGCGCAAGCTCGACCTCACTGAAGTGCCCCAATTCGATCCTGACATCGACCTGACTCCGCTGGTCCAGCTCAGCCGCGAGCTGGCCGACGTGCGCGCCCGGATTGACTCGACGGATGCGTTGATCGATGAGGTGGTGTATCGCTTGTACGGCCTGACTGAGGAGGAGATTGCCATTGTGGAGGGGTAGGGATTGAATCAGGTGACTGTCACTTTCGCGAAGCATCCCCGCAGGGGGATAAAGTGACAGTCACCTTTTCGCCAAGACGTCATTCTGAGGAGCAAAGCGACGAAGAATCCCCCAGGCCCCAGGGTGAGAGGCACTCTCACCCGCGAATGAATTACGGGCTGAAAGCAGAAGCCGACTTTGCCAACGGCACGCAGAGCGAAGTCGGCTTAAGCTATGAGCCGTGCGTTTTAACGTTCGGCGAGAGCCGTATTCACAAAGAAACCATCCCAAAAATGGCCGGCGCTGTTTGGCTGGTCTTCAACCTGTAAGGGTGAGTTGTGAAGGGGAACTTTCAGGCTGCTTATGAATTCTTTAGGTATAATGTAGACAATGGACGAAGCTACTCGTAAAGAAGTCGCGCTCTATATTGAAAACGCCCAGGAATCAATGCAGGTAGCTCAGCTAAACCTGAACAATGATTTCTATTCAGCCGCGATCAATCGGGCTTACTATGCCATCTTCTATGCTGCCAATGCTTGTTTGGCTACAAAGAAACTCTCCCGCAGCAAGCATAGTGGTGTATTGGCAGTATTCAGACAGCACTTCATCAAGACCGAGGTCTTACCTTCTGAGTTGAGTGATACCTATGGCCAAGTAATGGAGGATCGTCACGAAGGCGATTATGAGTTGATCACCGCGATCTCAAAAGAAGATGCCGAAATCGATTTGTGCCAAGCAAACCAATTTGTCGAGGCGGTAGAAGCATGGCTAGAAAAGGAGGGTTGGTTATGAAAAAAACGGATCTGACTCTTCAGGAACGAGAAGCTCTCCAAGCGTTCGTTACTTATTTGCACGAGACCATTTCCGATC
>CAZJBA010000136.1:6797-8467 GCA_964544065.1 uncultured Anaerolineales bacterium
CAGAATCTGCTTTTAGGATGGTAGCGTCATAATCGATACCAAGCACAGGGGGAACGTGTGAACGATTTTCCCTATTTTTGGACTATGGGGGAAACTGTACGCCCATGAACCGAGAGCAAATTCGGTTGCATTAACTTGCCATGTATGGCAAAATACCGCTATGGAATTTGATGAGCTGCTCAAAATCGTCGGGGAAGAACCCCTATTTGAGACCGGGTTGCTTCTGGCCGGAGATGTGGACCCAAATAATGTTAGGAGGCAATTGGTTCGTTGGGTCGCGGCGGGCAAAGTGTATCAATTGCGACGCGGCCTTTATGCCTTGGCCCCTCCTTACCAGAAAACCAAACCCCACCCCTTCTTGATCGCCAACCGGCTGGTGGAGCCTTCTTATGTCAGTTTGCAGTCAGCACTGGCCCATTATGGCCTGATTCCCGAATATGTAGCCGTTGTTACCAGCGTGACCACGGGTCGCCCAATCCAGATGGAAACCTCTTTGGGACACTACCAATTTCAACACATTCAGCCGGATTGGTTTCTCGGCTTTGCTCCCAAACGGGTGGAAGGTGGCCAGGAAGTCTACCTGGCCACCCCCGAAAAAGCTCTGCTCGATTTGGTTTACTTGCAGCCAGGCGGAGATGAATTGGCCTATCTGCGCGCATTGCGTTTGCAAAACCTGGCTCAGCTTGACGAGGACATGCTTTGGAAGCTGGCTAACGATCTCGGCAAGCCCAAGCTCCGGCGTGCGGCAGAGAATATCATCTCCATCATGAAAGGAGAAGCAGAAGATACTTATGAAACCCTCCCTGACTCGACTGGTTGAATCCGCCGATTCTCCTCTGCACGGAAAAAACCTGGCTCGCGAATACCTGCAAGCCTATATCTTGCGCCTGCTTCAGGGGGCGGGGGCGATGATCCCTCTGGCCTTTCACGGTGGTACTGCTTTGCGCTTTCTCTATGCGATCCCGCGTTATTCCGAAGACCTGGATTTCGCTTTGGAGCGACCCTCAAACGACTATGATTTCCGCGGCTATTTGCATGCAATTCAACGGGAGTTTGGCAAGATGAACTATCCGGTCGAGATCAAAGCCAAGGATAGCAAAGTGGTCCATGCTGCCTTTGTCCGCTTTCCCAGCCTCTTATATGAGTTAAACCTATCTCCTCATCAAAACGAAGTTTTAGCCGTCAAGCTGGAAGTTGACACCAATCCACCCGCCGGGGCTGATTTGGATACCACGGTTATTCGCCGCTATGTTGTCTTGCAGTTGCAGCACCATGATCCTGCCTCCCTGCTTGCCGGGAAACTGCATGCCCTGCTGCAGCGCGATTACGTCAAGGGACGCGATGTCTATGACCTGTTTTGGTACTTGAGCGATCCCAAATGGCCTGAGCCCAATCTGGTCATGCTCAAGAATGCCCTCCAACAAACGGGCTGGACTGGGGAAACGCTCACACCGAAAACTTGGCGCCCTGTCGTGCGAGAAAAAATCAACAACCTGGCCTGGGAGCGGGTCTTGGCCGATGTCACGCCGTTTATTGAGCAACCGTCCGAATTGAATGCTTTGACTCAAGGGAATTTGTTGCGGCTCTTGGAGGAGGATTGATTTGACCGGGCTAGACGTTCCATTAACTGTTTCAGCCCGTTGTAATGCGATGCAGCGGGCTTTTTTGTT
>CAZJBA010000137.1:0-8345 GCA_964544065.1 uncultured Anaerolineales bacterium
CACCCATTTGGTGTGCCGTCGCTCGCTGTGCGTGCTTCGCATGCGTGCCCAAGGGCATGGGGTACCGCGTTGACTTTTTTTATAGCCATGTCTCACCACCGCTCTCTGATTTTTAGGCCCCGCTCGGCCAGATAGGATTTGATCTCGCCGACGGTATACTCATTGTAGTGTAACATGGAAGCGATCAAAGCGGCATCGGCGCGGCCCTCGGTGAGCACATCGTAGAGATGCTCCGGCCTGCCCCCGCCACCGGAAGCAATCACGGGGACGCGCACCGCCTCGGCGATCATGCGGGTCAAGTTGATCTCGTATCCGGCTTTGGTACCATCGGCATCGATGGAATTGACTACAATCTCGCCGGCGCCTAACCCCTCTCCGCGTTTAGCCCATTCGAGCGCGTCGATGCCCATCGGCTTGCGTCCCCCATGGATGACGATCTCGTAGCCGGAGGGGATCGCGGGGGTAGGCTCCACCCGCAGCACGTCCATCGAGAGCACCACCGCCTGGGCGCCAAAGGCTTTGGAGGCTTCGGCAATCAACTGCGGATTTTTGACCGCTGCGCTGTTGACGTTGACTTTCTCGGCGCCAGCCAGCAGCACGTCGGCACAATCTGACACGCTGCGCAAGCCGCCACCGACTGAAAAGGGAATAAAGACCTGCTCGGCCACTCGCCTGACCACGTCGAGCATGATGCCGCGCCCCTCGCTTGAAGCGGTGATGTCATAAAAAACGAGTTCATCCAAACCATCGAGATAATATTTTCTGGCACGTTCGACCGGGTCGCCAATGTCTTTGGTGTTGATAAATTTGACGCTTTTGGCCAGCTTGCCATCGCGCACATCCAGACAAGAAATAATCCGTTTACTCAACATCATGGCCTCCACGCAGCAAAGTTTTTAAGTAGATTCAATCCAATGCGGCCACTTTTTTCGGGGTGAAATTGGGTGGCGATCAAATTAGCATGTCCGATCACCGCCGGAAAAGTTTTTTCGTAAGTGGCGGTAGCATAGACATTGGCCTGATCGTCCGGCTGGGGATAATAGGAGTGGACGAAATAAAATTCATCCCCCGGCTGCAAGTCTTTGAGCACAAAGTGGGGTCGTTCAACCCGGACGGAGTTCCAACCCATGTGAGGGATGGTTAGTTGAGGATCATCGAGAGCGAACCTGGGACAGTTGCCGGGCAAGAGTCCCAGGCAGGTGGTATCTCCTTCGTCGGAATGAGCCAACACGATTTGGGAGCCGAGGCAGATGCCCAAGATGGGGACGCCCCGCTCGTAGGCGTCGACCAAGGCGACATCAAGCCCGCGTCGTCCCAAAACCTGCATGGCTGTACCGGCGTGGCCCACCCCGGGGAAGATGATCCTTTCGGCATGGTACAACGTCTCGGGATCGGATGAGATACGGTTTTCTATCCCAAGGTGATCGAGGGCCCGTTTGACCGAGGTCAAATTGCCGGCGTCGTAATCGATAATGATAATCATAAAATCTCCTTAGAAAAACGAAAGGAATCAACGCAGAGTCGCGGAGACGCAAAGGCGCAGAGTCTCCTTTTTCACTGCATCTCTCTAGGCATGTTTTTACGCCCTCTCTGCGCCTCCGCGTTAATCCTGGAAGCATTCTGATAGTGAAAAATTGCCTTCGTATAATGCCCGGCCAATAATGACCCCGGCCAATCCGGCTGCCCGCACGCGGCGAACGTCGTCCAGGCTGGCAACGCCGCCGGAGGCGACCACGTTCAAGCCGGTGGCTTCTGCCAAAGCCTGCGTAGCGGGGAGGTTGACACCGGTTTGCAGTCCGTCGCGGGCCACATCGGTGAAGTTGCACCACTTCAGCCCGCCAGCGCGCAAATCACGGGCCAACTCGAGGGCGCCGATTCCGGCAGATTGTTCCCAGCCGCGGATGCGCACCACCCCATCGCGGGCGTCGATGCCCACCGCCACCCGTTTCGGGCCAAAAGTCTCCAAAGCCCAATCCACCAGAGCGGGACTCTCGATCGCGGCAGTGCCGATCACAGCGCGGCGGATACCGGCATCAAACGCGGTTCGCAAACTGGCCTGATCGCGCAAGCCGCCGCCGAACTGGACCTTGACGCCTGTCTCGAGAATTTTGCCCAAAGCGGCCAGGTTCTTTTCGGCAGATTGGCCAAAGGCGCCATCCAGGTTGATGACGTGCAGCCATTCAGCGCCCTGATTTTGCCAGTGCTCGGCCCAAGCCAGGGGATCGTCCCCGTACACCGTCTGGCGCCCGGGATCCCCCTCGGACAAGCGCACAACCTTACCGGCCCGCAAATCAATCGCCGGAAAGACAACAAAGCTCTTCTTCTCTGCATTCAACATTCTGCATTCCTCATTTTGCCTTCATCATTCTGCATTTTTAAAGCGTTCCTTTCGTGCTGGGAATAGCTCCGCCCCGCCGCGGATCAAGCCGGACAGCAGCATCAAGGGCTCGGCCCAAGGCTTTGAAAAGCGCCTCGGCCTTGTGATGATCGTCCTTCCCGTAGAGCACGCGAGCGTGCAGGTTGCAGCCAGCTTTGACGGCAAACGACTCCAAAAAGTGAGCGAACAAGCTGGTCGCGATCCCACCGACGGAGGGCATGCCCCATTCGGCCCGAACAACCGTATAAGGCCGCCCGGAAAAATCAACCGCCACAAAGGCGAGAGACCCATCCATGGGCACATAAGCCGACCCCATCCGGGCGATGCCTCTCTTCTCGCCCAAGGCCTGAGCAAAGGCCTGCCCCAACACCAGGGCACAATCCTCCACCGTGTGGTGTTCGTCGACGTGCAAGTCGCCGTGAGCGCTGATTTCCAAATCAAAAAGCCCGTGCATGGCAACATGGTGGAGCATGTGGTCGAGAAAGCCAATGCCGGTGTCGATCTTGGCTTGGCCGCTGCCGTCAAGGTTCAGTTTGAGAGTAATTTCGGTTTCGTTCGTCTTACGTGAAATATTGGCTATGCGCATAAGTACCTCGATCAAGTTTGCAAGTAGATTCATCGCTCGTAGTCAGGCACGTAGCGGAACGGAGTGCCGTCTTGTCAAAAGCAAGGTAGGCATGTTTAAGCCTCAAAACGGCTTAACATGTCAATCAGGATGTCGGTTTGCTCGGGCTTGCCCACGCTGATGCGAATATGATCTTGCAAACCCGGCTTATTGAAATAACGAATTAGAATGCCTTCCTGAGCGAGATCGGCTTTGAGCCGGGAGGCATCAAGGCCAATCACCTGGCAAAGGATGAAATTGGCCTGGGAGGGATAGGGTTTCAACCAGGGGATTTCACGGAGTGCGGCATACAACCGTTCCCGTTCCAGGACGATCTTTTGACCCGTGGCCGAAAGTTGGTCCGCGTTTTCAAGGGATACCAGCCCGGCGGTGGATGCCGTTACTGAAACGTTGTAGGGTTGCTTGATCTTCCACAGATGGGGCATGATCCAGTCCGGGAAGACGCCGTAACCCAGGCGCAGTCCGGCCAACCCGGCCCATTTGCTGAACGTGCGCAACACGATCAGGTTCTCGCGCCGGGGCGCTTCGCCGATGCGGCTGCTTCCCGGGGGAGCGAATTCGACGTAGGCCTCATCCAGAATCACCAACAGGGATAAGTCCAGCAATGTTTCGAGCGCCTCATCGGGGATCAGCCCGCCGTCGGGGTTGTTGGGCGAGGCCAGGAAGATCGCCTTGGGCGCGGAATCGGCCACAACAGCGGTGATCCTGCTCAAATCGAGTTCGAAATTCCCGTCTCGGGGCGCGGAAATCGTACGGGCGTTGTTGATTCCGGCATCGAATCGGTACATCCCAAAGGTGGGAGGGCAATTAATCATCGCATCGCCGGGATCCAAAATCAGCCTCATGATCAAATCAATCAACTCGTCGGCCCCGGCTCCGGCCAAAATATTCTCAACCGGGATATTGTGATACTCGGCCAGGGCGGCGCGCAGGTGGCGGCTTTCAGGATCGGGATAAATGTGGGCATATTTTATGGCAGCCAGCGCCTCGCTGACTTGCGGCAGCGGGCCGTAGGGGTTCTCGTTGGCGTCCAGTTTGATGATCGCCTCAACGGGCAGGCCCAATTGCTGCGAGAGCACGTCGAAGGGCAGGATGGGAGTGTAAGCGTCCATCGCAGAGATGTGGGGGCGGAGAAAACGATTTGGGTTCATAACAGATTCATCACTCATCATTCCTACTTCTGTATTTGGCTGCGGCTGCGTGTGCGCTGAGCGACTCGGCCTGAGCGATTTCGGCGGCGATGGGGCTGAGCTCCGCCCCAGTTTGGGAGTCAAGCGCGATGATGCTGGTGATTTTGACAAAGTCCATCACGTTGAGGGGCGAAGCAAAGCGCGCCGAGCCGCCGGTGGGCATGATGTGGCTGGGCCCGGCGACGTAATCACCCAGAACCTCAAAAGAGTGATCGCCCAAAAAGAAACCTCCGGCGTTGTTGATCGTCTCGGAGAGGGCCTGGGGATCAGCCACCGCGAGACACAGGTGCTCGGCGGCATATTCGTCCGCCAGTTCGGCCGCTGTGGCCAGGTCGGGCGCGATCACGATTCCGCCGCGGGTCTCCAGCGATTGGGTGATGATCTCGCCCCGGGAAAGCGCTTCAAGTTGCCGGGCGACTTCGATTTGGACGGCTTCCGCCAGGGCTTGAGACGTGGTCAACAGAATGGCGCTGGCGAGGGGATCGTGTTCGGCTTGGGCCAGTAAATCGGCCGCGACCCAGGTGGGGTTGGCGGCATCATCGGCGATGACCATGGTCTCAGTAGGGCCAGCCAGCCCATCCAGGCCAACAATGCCATAGACTTGTTGTTTCGCCAGGGTGACGAAGAGATTGCCCGCGCCGACGATTTTATCCACCTTGGGAACGCTTTCGGTGCCAAAGGCCATTGCGGCGATCGCTTGGGCACCGCCAATTTGATAGATCTCATCGAGTCCGCAAATGTGGGCCGCGGCCAAAATGGAATCATCCGGTTGGGGTGGTGTGGCAACGATGATGCGGCCAACCTCGGCAACCTGAGCCGGAATCACGGACATCAGCAAAGAGGAGGGTAGCGGCGCCGACCCGCCGGGAATGTAGACTCCGACCCGCTCCACCGGTGTAACCCGCTGCCCGACGATGCCGCCCATTTCGGTCGTGGTCCAATTGGGAAGCGGCTGGCGCCGGTGAAAGTCGCGAACGCGCCCGGCGGCTATCTCCATGGCTTGAATCAGGGCGGGTGAAAGTTGGTCATAAGCATCCGCAAAGCTTTGCGGGGGCAGGCAAAAATCTTCCAACTCGATTTTATCTAAAATCTTGGTCCAACGCTTGAGAGCGGTATCCCCTTCTTGGCGCACGGAAGCGAGGATGCGGGCAACCCCTTCATATGGGCGAACGCCTTCCCCAAACACTCGCTCCACCCCAGCGAGCAAAGCAGGGGGATACTCGGCCGCATTAAGCGGTTCTCGTTTCAAGATGGTTTTGCGGGCGGTTTCGATATCGTAAATTTTGATCATAGATTCTCCAATCTTTTAACGCAGAGACGGGGAGAGGCAAAGACGCAGAGACTTCTTTTAAGCGTTCAGTCATGTCACTTTCGCCGCGCTTCCCCTGGCGGGACGCAGAGCGTGCGTGCCCTGGGGGCAAGGCGTGCCGCTGGCAAGGGAGTGCGTCCTAGCAAAATACGCTAGTACTGATATGCGTAAGTCCTTTAGCACTCACAAAACGCTTCAAGGGTTTGGAGACCTTTGGTCAGGCCACCGGCTCGGTCAGTGCCCCCAGGGCATGCTTCGCGAAGACACTTCGCCGATCATGTTAAACTGCGAAAGGATTTTCGCCACGAAGTACTAGGATAAGCGACTGAAGAGTCTCCCATCCAGGCTCTTTAGGAATTCACAGGATAAGAAGCCAAGACCCTAAAGGTTTTGAAAACCTTTAGGGTCTCACACCGTGAAATTCCAAAGACCCCTTATCCGTTTCTAAGGCTGCGAGCATTTGTTTGTATTCATCGGGCTCCTCTTCAAAGATGTATTTAACCGGCGAAACGATCACGCCGCTGCCGCCGATGGCGCGCAACTCGGAGATTGCCTGAGCAAGTTGATCTTTGCGTACGACGATGTTGACGGCGTACCAATCGCCTCCGTCGCGGGTGACCACCGGGGAGATGGTAGGTCCTTGTAGCCCGCCGATCACGGTTTGGTTGAAGATTTTCTCCGCGATCGACTCCGGTGTTCCGCCGCGCATGTTGGCGAAAACGGCCAAGTTCTCTTTGGCACGCAAATACGCGACGATAAATTCCAAGAGTTGGCGGGCCATGGCCAACACGTCTGGGCGAGATTGCAAAGCGTCCCGATTGGCGGCCAGAACGGCCTGGGAGGCCAAAATATGACCATCCTCTAACCTCCGCAGGCGATTATCCCGCAAGGTTGTGCCGGTCGAGACCAAATCGACGATCAGGTCGGTATAACCGATCGTAGGAGCGATCTCCAAAGTTCCTTCCGCAGAAATAATGTTAATATCGTCGAGATCATGCTGGTCAAAAAAGGCCCGGGTCAGGTTGGGGAACTTAGTGGCTACACGCAAGGGGCGACCCAACTCTACTTGAACGCTATGCAGATCGGCCATTTTGCAGGTTTGCTCCCAGCTTTCCAGCACAATCACGTTGAGGCTGCAATGGCCAAACCCCAATTCGCGATGCAGGGGCAGCACCTCGCCGTTGGTGCTTTTTTCGGCGACGACGTCCCAACCGGTGATGCCAAAATCAACGGTGCCATCATGAACGCTGACAGCAATGTCCCCGGCCCGCTGGAAGAGCACCGTCAATCCTGGCAGGCTGGGAATCGTAGCCTGGTATTGGCGCGGGTTGGGTTTGTAGACTTGTAAACCAGCGTTGGCCAGCAGTTCGAGTGCATCTTCGGCCAAACGGCCTTTGCTGGGCAGCGCCAGGCGAATGTCTTTACGTGGAGTCATCTCTTCTCCTTATGTCCTAGGCAAAGTACCTTCTCAACAAAACGTGGTAAAGCCTCAAGGGTGTCATTCTGAGGGTGCTTTTCGCCGTGCGTGCCTACGGCAACCCGAAGAATCTCCCACTTTCATAATAGGGAGACGCTTCGGTCGCTTATCCTAGCGTATTTTGCTAGGACGCACTCCCTTGCCAGCGGCACGCCTACGGCGAGAGTGACGTGTCTCAAGCTCCCCTCCCCACCTTTTTGAGAAGATACTAGCGAGGACAATAAAAAAGCGCCCTCCGCTCGGAGGGCGCTTTAGCGTACGAAAATGTGAAAATGAAGTCTCTTAAAGCAATCCTGCCCGGTTGGGAACGCCGGTTGAAGCATGGTGATGATGGAAATGCTTGCAGGAAACTGGTTTGGTGTTCATATTGGGCGGGATTTTAACATGGTGTCAGATATTCGTAAAGGCCCAATTCCCAAAATTGTAATCATGGGTCATGAAATCTCCACCAGAGGAGAAAGCCTATCAATCATTTCTTGAAAAGATGCGCTTCCTTGGACGGTTAATTCGATCGCCTCGTGGGGACAAATCGCGACGCAATGGCCGCACCCGCGGCAGGCCTCACTGATCTCGGCATGGCGCCCGTTCATTGAGATGGCGCCCATGAAACAGACCTCGTTCGTGCATTGCTCGCAGCCAACACAAAGCTCCGTTACAGTCAGCTTGACGCCTGGCATCCGAGCAATTTTCTCCCCAATCTCAGGGTTGAGTTCCGGCACCATCTTCCACAGACAGCAACAGGGGCAGCAGTTACAGATGGTCATCAACTTTTGGCTCGGCGTGGCGCCCAACCAAATCGCGTCCAAACGATTGCGCCCAATCATGTGCACCAACCCGGCCTGACGGCAGCGGCGGGCATGCTCCAAAGCCTCATCTTCGGAGACCAGCCTCCCCAAATCTGAGTTGATCTTCAACACCGCCTCTCCCAAAAAGATACAGCCCAACTCGTGGGGATAGTCCCGGCATTCATCCCCCTCCCGGCAGATGCAAAAGTCCATAATCCAGCGATAACGAGCCTGCTTAATGAAATGATCTACAATTTGGAAGGGAAGGACGACGTCCGGTGGCGCGTCGATGGCGACATCCACGGAAATGGCGCCCGTTTTAGGCAGGTAATAGATCTCATCCCCGCGAAATAAAAAAAAATCGACAAGGTTGCCAACCAATGGAAGCCTGGTCATCTTGGCATAAAAATATCGGCTGGGAAACAGGTGCTTGAGTAGATTGACAAACCAGATTGGACGACTCATGAATGGAATTTCATTGGATTAAAGGAATCCCAGTGAGATAAAGAGTAAATCAGTACTAGTTTTGTAACCGTTCAGGGTCTGAGTAAAATAACCTGAAATGGAACACGGATGTCACGG
>CAZJBA010000138.1:0-4899 GCA_964544065.1 uncultured Anaerolineales bacterium
TTGTAATATAATAGTCAAGCTAGTCTTGGTATCCAAAACAGGCCTTGATAAACATCCTGTTTTGGAACCATACTATAAGTGTAAAAACTATGAACAAACAATTTATCACCTTACAAAAAGGCTTCAAATTTGGCCTGTTAGCTCTGGTCGTGATCATAACGCTTGTCGCGGCTGTTTTTATCTTTGTGCTGGTGCGCGATTTCGTTGCCGGATGGCAGATAACTTCCCTCCCAGGCGCGGCCGTTACTGATCCGACCCCCGAGCCAGACCTCGAAGGAGGCGTGCCCGCGCCGGAAGAGGAGCAATCCGGGCCAGAACAATCCTCAGCCCCTACCGGCCCAGAACCCGATCCTTGGGATGGGGCCAGCCGGGTCAACGTGCTCGTGATGGGGCTGGACTTGAACGATTGGCGCGGGGATGATGGCCCGCCTCGTACCGATACCATGATTCTGCTGACCATCGACCCGCTCACCAAGACGGCGGGCATGCTTTCGATTCCCCGCGACCTGTGGGTCAACATCCCCGGGCACGGGCACGGCCGCATCAACACAGCCTACCAAATCGGGGAAGCCTTCAAAATGCCCGGCGGCGGTTCTGGACTGGCGGCCAAAACGGTGGAGAATCTATTAGGGGTTCCGGTTCAGTATTACGCCCAGATTGATTTCGATGTCTTCGTCTTTTTCGTTGATGAAATCCTCGAAGGCGTCAAGATCGATGTTCCTTATCCCATCATGATTGACATCTATGACGATGATAAAGGCAAGTTCAAGCTCCAACCTGGCGTCCAGACCTTACCGGGTGACTATGCTTTGGCTTATGTACGCACCCGGACAACAAGGGGTGCCGATTTCGACCGCTCCAGGCGTCAACAACAGGTCATCTTAGCGATCCGTCGCCGCATCTTGAAATTTGACATTTTGCCCACCCTGGTTCAAAAAGGGCCTCAACTGTACCAACAGTTCTCCAACAGCATCAACACCAACTTGACCCTGGAGCAAATCATCCAACTCGCCTGGTTGGCCCAGGAGGTTCCCCTTGAGAGAATCTATCCAGGTGTGATTGGAACAGATCATATTTTGCTGGAAAAATCGCCTGAAAATGATGACATCCTCAAGCCTATCCCCGATAAAATCCGCGCCTTGCGAGATGAAATCTTCGCTCCGGAAGAAATTGTCGGACCGATGGCCTATCCTGACAAAGAACTCGTCGATTTGATGGTCGCAGAAAACGCCAATATCGTCTTGTTGAATGGGGCCTCTGAGACCGGGCTGGCCAGTCGGACACAAGAATATTTCCAATCGATGGGCGCAAATGTGGTTCGCACCAACACCGCCGAGGGCACCTATACCTACACGGAAATCTACGATTACACTGGCAATCCGTACACGTTGAAATACTTTGTCGATCTTATGGATATCGGCAGCTATCAAATCCATAGCTCCTATGAGCCTGATCGCGAATCCGATGTCACCATCATTCTCGGAAGTGATTGGGCTTCCAATAATTCCATGCCTTAGGCTGGTCTAATGATCCCAATGGATGCCAACGCGTTCATTGGGATTTTCCTTTAAGGTTATGCGAGATACCCCTGAACGACGGCCTACATTCAAATTGCCCTCCCATTGGTTGTTTTGGTTTCTTTTGGGTTTGTTTGTGGTCACGTTTTTGGCTACAACTTGGGTGATCGTTTCTGTCTTGAGGACTCCGTCGGGGACGGAAGCCGTTGGGAATCAACCAGAGGCTGAAGGGTTTGATTTTTCCAATTTGACCGGACCCCTGCAACCGAAAAACGGCCCCGAACCGCAGCCATGGGACGGGAAGAGCCGCATCAACATTTTGCTGCTAGGGGTGGATGATCGCCCTTGGATGACGAGTGACGGCCCCCCTCGCACTGATACCATCATCTTGGCCACCATCAATCCCGAAAACAAAACCATGGGCATGTTAGCGCTGCCGCGTGATTTGTGGGTGGATGTGCCTGGTTATGGACTCTATAAAATCAACCAGGCTTATTTCTTGGGTATGACCTACGATCATCCAACGGGTGGAGCGGGTTTAGCGCTTGAAACGACCGAGAATTTCCTTGGTGTTGACATCCCCTACTACATTCAGCTCAATTTCAATGCCTTTGTCCATTTGGTCAACAAAATTGGTGGCGTAAAAATCAACGTTCCTGAACCGATCGAACTCAATTTTGGTGAAGGAGTGGTTAAAAAAATACAACCGGGTGTGCAAACCATGCCGGGCGACATCGCTCTGGCCTACGTGCGTGCTCGCAACACGCCCGGAGGAGACTTTGATCGCATGGAACGGCAACAATTGGTTTTGCGCGGGTTGCAACAACGCGTCACCGAGTTTGATTTGATCCCCACGTTGATTGGCCAAGCCCCGTCGATCTATCAGGAAGTGACCGATGGTGTCAACACTAACCTGACCCTGCAACAAATGATCAAGTTGGCGCGATTGGGGGGCGAAATTCCACAAACCAACATGCAAAGCGTTACCATCAATCAGGATCACGTTATTCCGGACATGAATGCGCAGGGAGAGTACATCTTGCGACCCGATCCTGAAGAAATGGACACGCTTCTCAAAGTTGTCCTCTCGGTACAGCCGTCTCCCATCAAGCCGACTGAAACCGTTCGACCTGTTGTTCTCACCTCCACGCCAACGCAAGAGCAAGGACAACCTGTAGCAGAACAAACACAACCCACGGATGAACAAGAGGAACAAGAGCAGCAACCCATTCTTGTCGCTGTGAAGAATGGAGCCTTGATCACCGGACTAGCGGAAGCGACAGCGGAATATCTGCAAAACGAGCTCGACGTGGTGACGGAGTTTGGCAACGCAGAACGCGTCTACGAACAAACCACTATCATCGATTATACCGGCAATGCCGACGCCGTCGCGGCCTTGTCCGAACTTCTCAATGTTCCCGAGAGTAAAGTCTACAGCCGTTATGATCCGGACAGTCAGGTCGACCTGCTCGTCATTTTGGGAACGGACTGGGCTGTGGAAAATCCGCTGCCGTAGTGGGGTATCAATGTCATTCATGCTGAAAACACATTGACTCTGCGCTTAAATCTGTGTACACTCTATATAGGTTTGAAATAGTCGCGACAAGGAGCAATCTATGACAGCGCAATTTGAACTAAGCATGCGTTCCGGTCCTTCGCCGGGACAAACCTATTCCCTCTCTGAAAGTGAATACATTATTGGCCGAGACCCACATGTTGATATTAGTATTAGTATTCCCGAGGTTTCGCGTCGACATGCTCGTTTACGCTTTGAGATGGATGGCTACATTATCGAGGATCTGGGCTCTACGAATGGAACCTTTGTCAACGGTCAACGTTTGAGCGGGCCTCACGTCCTCCGGCCAGGAGAAAAGATTCAACTTGGGGACGCGGTGACATTGCTCTATAAAAGCGCCAGGTATGATCCCAACGCCACCGTGGTGACCCCGGCGAGTGAGGCGGCTTCCATCCCTCAACAGCAGCCTCAGCGGCCTGCTCCCCAACCAGCGCCGTTTCAGCATCCTCCCCCTTCCCGACAACCTGCCTATGCCGGTCAGGTTCCTGCAAGCCCTGCTCCCAAGATGGGCGAAGAGGAGAAAAAGGGATCTCCTTGGTTGTGGGCTTCATTGGGATGTTTGGGCGTGATGATTTGTTTGCTCGTGGTTGGCGCCATTTTATTCGACACCATGGATATGTATTGCACCCCACCTTTTGATACCCTCTTCAGCTTTTTGTATCCTTGCCCCTGATGCCTGAGGGGATCAAAGTCAAACAGGGCTGTGCTTGCCAGCACAGCCCTGTTTCGTATTTGGGGAGGGAACTATCATCCGCCAATGTAAGACATTTCCACTTTGGGTTGCGACTTTGTCTCCGAGGAGCGAATCTCAGAATAATGATCCTGGCGTCCTTTCCAGACGGCGACGATTCGCTTGATGATTTCTTCGTCGGGAGCGTCACCCCGCAGCAGGGGGTGCATGTTGTGGCCGGTAACGCCGAACAGACATGTGTAAAGCTCGCCTTTGGCCGAGAGACGTAAGCGGGTGCAATCACGGCAGAAGGGTTGGGTCACCGAAGCGATCACGCCAATTTCCCCCTGGCCGTCTTTGTAGCGCCAGCGTTTGGCCACCTCGCCGCGATAATGGGGGTCGACTGGCTCGATGGGGAATTCACTCTGGATCGTTGCGATAATCTCTTTGGCTGTGACAACTTCATCCATACGCCAGCCATTGGTGGAACCAACATCCATGAATTCGATAAAACGGAGGATATGGCCCGTACCTCGAAAATGACGCGCCATCGCTAAAATGCTGTCTTCATTGAGCCCGCGTTTGATCATCATGTTGATTTTGATGGGATGCAGACCGGCCTTGTCGGCGGCTTGAATGCCCTCCAGTACATTTTCGACGGAGAAGCCTACCCCGTTCATGCGGCCAAAAACATCGTCGTCGAGCGAATCCAAGCTGACTGTGACTCGATTCAGGCCAGCTTGTTTCAGCAAGGCCGCTTTTTCGGCCAACAGCGAACCGTTGGTGGTCATGGCTAGGTCCAGATTGGGGATTTGGCCCAGCATCTCGACGAGTACATGGACTTGATGGCGCAGCAAGGGTTCACCACCGGTCAGGCGGACTTTGCGGATACCCAGGCCTTTGAGCAAGCGTACCAGCCGGGTGATTTCCTCGAAGGTGAGCAGTTCTTCCCGGGTTAAGAACCCGTAATCGCCTCCGAAAACGTCTTTGGGCATGCAATACGGGCAGCGGAAATTACAGCGGTCGGTTACTGAAATGCGAAGGTCGCGTAATGGGCGACTGAGTTTATCTTTTAAGGTCACAGGGTTTCCTTTGATTGTTCATTTTTTAGTTCGGTGCCTATCGTACCCTAAAAT
>CAZJBA010000138.1:4999-8171 GCA_964544065.1 uncultured Anaerolineales bacterium
ATGTTGATCAGCACCAGCGTCTCGTCTTCTGGTGAGGGGGCGCTGATGGTCACAACGACGCGTTGATGTGGGTTTTGATAGAAGAGCTTGGCGAACTTGGGGGTTACCTTGTTGCTCTCCTCTCCTGGCTCCCAACCGTAATCCGGCATTTCTTGGCGATAGAAGTCCAAAACTTGCTCGAAGGGAAGCGCCACCGTGTAGGAAACCAGGCTGCTGCTGCCAAGGAAATTGTCTCTTTGCGCGTCAACCAGGGGGATGTTGGGCGGGACTTCGCCGTAGGCCCCCTCTGTCAGGACAATGTCGATGGTGGCTTGGGCATCGACAACTTGACCGGGGATCTCAGACGCAACGGCTTGTAGGGTGGCGACGACTCCGCTGTCGGCTGCCTCGGTGGCCAGGGCCTCTCCCGTCTGGACGAGGCCGCTTTCGCTGATTTGGGTGGCGATTTCGCCTCCCTGGGTAGCGATCGCCTGGGCAGTTTGGGCAGCGTGCTCGACATCTTCGGCGCGTTCAGCCACACCGCTGAGGCCGCCGCAAGCCAGCGCACCCAGAAACAGGATCATCAGAACCAGCATCGATTGGGTTGGGTATCTCTTCGGATTCATGGTTTACCTCTATGGGAATAGTTTGAACACATCTCGCTTAATTTGTACCACACTTTCGATGACTCCTTGAGCCTGTGCAACGTTGAGATGGGTTGTCCGTATATTAGAGTAGGACGTAGAAGTTTGGCTCGGTTGAAAAAAGCTCCGAGCACCCGTCCCCGGGTGCGGAAATCGGGCTTTTTGATTCTCCCTCGAAGGGGCTCAGCCCTGCAAATTGGCCCGATTTGTTGCCATTTTGATTTGCTACGGTTTCTTTTTTACAATATAATACGTGCAATCAAACGCCCATAGGTCAAAAAGTTGTTTCCCCAGGTAGGTTAAAGATGACAAAACGAACGACTTCTCACCGCCCCCGAGAATGGAAAAAATTGATCAAAAAATATCAAAATACCAGCGATCGTTCCGTTACCATTTTGTCAACGACTCAACTAACCATTCGGTTGGGCCAATTACTTACCTCTTTTATGGTCGATCATCAAGACGTCCGAGACCGATTGCTTAAGGAGGGCCAGCCCCTCAGCAGTTATGGTATCCGCGCTGATCTTACTTTTGGCTTGGGCTTGATCAGCCCGAAGGAATACCACGATCTCAAGTTGATCGAGTTGATCCGATATCAATTTCTCGATGAGGCCCGTGGAGGACATTTCACCGATGACGGGGTCCGGGAACAATGCTACAGGCTCAGGTTGCCTCGCGAGGTGCTCCTTCCTGACCAGACGACCACGCCGCGGCGCTTTTTTATTTTTGCGACCACTTTATTGCTACAGCAAATCGTCTTCCGTACCAAACAGATTGAAGATCAACGCCGCAAGCCGCCTGAGGATTTTGTACTCATGGCTGCCAAACACTGAGCCTGCATCCGTTGGGGGCAAGGGGAGATGTTTCATACGTTGAAGACCGAAACAGGTGGAGTTCATGAACCAAACCTACGAAATCGACGAAATCATCACCGCCTTCGAAACCTACGACGGCGAATACAAGCGCGAGCACGTCGACGCTGCCCTGGCCCGCCGCGACGAGATCATTCCAGAGCTGATCGCCATCCTCGAGAATGTCAACGCTAATCCCGAGTATTATATCTACGAAGAAGCAAATTACTTCGCCCACAACTACGCTGTCTTGTTGTTGGGCTATTTCAAGGCTACGGAGGCGCATCAGACCCTCATCGAGCTGGCAAGCTTGCCTGATGAACTCCCCGATTTTCTCTTGGGGGATACCATCACGGAAGATTTTAGCGCAGTTCTGTTCAATACCTGCGGTGGCTGCTTGGAAGAGATTAAAAGGTTGGTCATGAACCGTTCGGCTTATGTTTATTGTCGCAGCGCGGCTATGCAAGCCTTGAGTTTTGCTGTCGTCGAGGGCCTTATATCCCGCGATGAAGCCTTCGCCTTTCTCGGCCCTCTTTTTACTGGCAATGAAGCAAGCCCATATTCAAGCTTCTGGGATTTATTAGCGTTCACAATTTATGACCTGCATCCCAAGGGCATGATGGATGTGATCAAGTGGGCCTATCAACGCGGATTGATCTCTCCCCGCTCGACAACGACGCAAGAATTTATCGACAGAAATGAACTCTCTGTCGAAGATGCCCTGGCTGATATCCGCATGGACTTGAAACGATATACCCCCGATGACTTCCACAAGCGCATGGAGTGGTGGGCTTGTTTCAACTAGTCAATCGGATCATTGGAAGTTCTGGCAATATTGAGGATTAACAAAAGAATAGCGACCTTTTCAGGAACACACAGAGCGCTGAGAATTCCCAGAGAGACAAGTTCAAACGCCTCTCTCTGGGAAACGCTGTGTCTCCATTACGTAACTCTGTGTAACTGATATTCACCTTTGCTCACATAGAAAGAGGGGTTCACGATGAAATCAATCGATGAATACCGCGGCTTCTTGAAAGACGATCTGCGCAAAGAGATCGACTTCTCCCAAACCGACCAGCGCAGAGGGGTGGAACCGCCCCCGATCCAGAAACCCTATAATCCCGACGCGTCCATCATAGAATTGCCCCACAGGGGAGAGTGGACCTCGATCAACGATCCCGGCTTGATCGCGGCCATGGCGGCGCGCAAGAGCGTGCGCCGCTACAAATCTGAGCCTCTAAACCTGGAAGAGTTGGCCTTTCTGCTCTGGGCCACCCAGGGAATCAAGCAGCGCCTCAACCAGGCCACGGCCAAGCGGACCGTCCCTTCGGCCGGGTGCAGGCATTCCTTCGAAACCTATCTGCGCGTTGCGGACGTCGAATCGCTCGACCCGGGCGTCTACCGCTACCTGCCCCTGGAGCATGCCCTGCTGTTCGAGCACGCCGTGGAAAACAGCACCGCGCGCCTCGACCGGGCCACTTTTGGCCAGCGCTTTATCGCGGCGGCGCCGGTGGCCTTCATCTGGACGACGATCCCCTACCGGATGGAATGGCGCTACGACCGAGCCGCCCACCGCGTCATCCTGATGGACGCCGGTCACGTCTGCCAGAATCTCTACCTGGCCTGCCAGGCCATCGAGGCGGGCACCTGCGCGGTGGCTGCCTTCGACCAGGATCGGATGGATGAGTTTGTGGGGGT
>CAZJBA010000139.1:0-5446 GCA_964544065.1 uncultured Anaerolineales bacterium
GGCCCGGAAAATTGGACCGGAAACCCAAACTTGGCTTTTACCGTCACGAATTTTTTAATTTCAGAGCATAAGGAGGCCTGATCTGATTTCTGGAACCTTTGACTTCAGAACTGCTTGGCGAAAACTAGGGACCTTTCTGAGCAACACACTAGCAGCCGGCTTGGCGATTTTATGGTCCGTGCCGGTGATCTGGGCCTTAATCGCTTCCTTTCGTCCTGCCGAGGACGCAATCAGCCGGGGAGATATTTGGTTTAGCACTCGCCTAACCATTGAAAACTATCACCGGGCCTGGTCCCTGGCACCCTTTGGTCAATACTATATCAATACCATTTTTGTGGTACTGCTCATCCTGGCTGTTCAACTGGTAACGATCGTGTTGGCCGGATTCGCATTTACCCACTATGATTTTTTTGGTAAAGGGTGGATCTTTGTCTTTGTCTTGCTCCAGATGATGATCCCGACCTCTGCTTTATTGGCGCCTAATTTCTCAACGATTCGCTGGCTGGGTTTGTTTGATACCCGACTGGCTATTGCCATTCCATACTTTGGATCTGCTTTTGGGACTTTTTTGATGCGTCAGGCATTTATGAGCGTACCCCGGGATTTGGTAGACGCCGGAATTATTGATGGATGCTCCTGGTGGCAACTGATTATTCACATCTACTTACCTCCTTCGATTCCCTCCCTAGTTGCTTTTGGTCTTTCATCAGCGACCTGGCACTGGAATGAGTTTTTGTGGCCCCTGATCATCACAAACAGTGACAGCAGCCGCCCGCTGACAGCCGGACTGGTTCGGTTTACCCAGCTAGGCGAAATCGGAGCCCAATGGTCTTTACTAACAGCAGCGACTCTCATGGTTGCCGCACCGCTGTTGATCATCTTTTTGATCTTTCAGCGTCGGTTTATCCGCAGCTTTGTCCATTCCGGTTTAAAATAAACACTCTGGCCCATCGTGCCTGAATTGGATAGGACTTGCACACGATACCAAGTTCACCGCCGAGCTGGATCCGGGCTCTTCGGCCCACCCAACTGTTCGGGCATCCCCTATGGAACACGGCGACCAAGCTCGGCGACGGTCTTGATTCAGACGCGATCGATCTGCCGTGTCCTTTTTTCCTTTATATCATACTAGACGCAGACGCTCGCTGCGCGTGCTTCGCATGCGTATCTTCGGTAAACGCCGAGAAAAACGTTGTTTTTGTCTTTTTTTACTCAAGTCTCTGCGCACTCCGTGTCTCAGCGGTGGATTTCTATCTCAACTGCGTAACTCCTATTGGAAATCTTGTGCTATTGGAATGGCGTCGAACCTACTCCTGCCTCAATGTCAGCGTGGCAGTAACGGTGTTATCGTCTTCGTTGCTTTCGGCGATATCGTTGTCCACATCGACACTGAATCGAGTGATGTAACCACCGGGCTGGGCGTTGGTTGTACGTGTACACGTTGCAAGACTATTGATGCCTCTGCCCAACCCGCCATACTCATCCGTACAACCCCGGATTCCGGCCTCTTCGTGGAACACAACCTCGACGGTGAAATCATGTTCACAATCGACATCGCTTTGATTCTCAATTGTGTAGTGAACCGTAAACGGCTGCCCAATGATCACTGGATCGGGTTCGAAATAAACGTTGGTGACGCGTAGGTTGGGCAACTCCTCAGGTTGTGGCTCTTCTCCCCCCTGCTCCCCGCCATTGCCGCCATTCCCATCAGGAGCTGCCACGACCAATGTGGGGGAAAGTTGATTGTTGTTCTCGTTGCTTTCGACAACTTCGTCTTCGAAGTCAACGGTCAGCGTGGTTGGCGATTGGCCTGCCTGGGCGTTGGTGGTTTTGGTGCACGTCCCCAAAGCCGTTCCACCAGCATCCAAAGAGTCATAATCCCAGGAACAAACCCCCACCCCGGTAGCATCATGGAATTTCCATAAGAGGGTGAAAGCGCCTGTAGGGACATCCCCTTGATTCTCAATCATATAATTGGCTGTAAAGGGCTGCCCTTGGATCACCGGATCGGGGTCGAAGGTCGCTTCGATGACGACCAAATCCGGTTCCCCTGTTGGTGGCTGCTCTTGTTCCTGTTCATCGTCTTGTTGCTGCTCTCCCCCCTGGGAGTCTTCTTCTTGGGCAGCTTCTTCGCCCCCCTCGTCCTCGCTGACATCTTCGAGTTCGATGCCATCATCGATCTCTGCCATGTCCAGATCGGCTTGGCCCTCCGGCGGTGGTGGAGCTTCCACAACGCCCGATGGCAGGGGGCCGGTTTTGGTGACCAGGACATCATCGATAGCCGCTCGCGAGCCTTCTTGCGCTGTCACCGCGATGGTGCCACTGGACAAAGGGGAACTGTCGGTGTAGTCCACCCATAAGGCATCATCAATAGAAACCTGGATGTGACCGTTATATGCCCGCATGTCGATTTGGTGCCACTCGCCCAAGGTTACCGGGCCAGTCTGCGCCACCGCGTTATAGTCCTTGGCGGGATATTCTTTGATCAAGTAGAGGCCTGTTTCGTCCAATCGCACCATGTAGCGGCCGCTCGGCGACAAATGGAAGCTGAGCAATAAACTACCCGCATCCAGGCGCGCCGCCGTCTCGAAGGCATAATTGCTCCAAGTGTTTCCCTGGGGGACCCAGGCTCCGCCGCTGCCGCTGGATTCGAATGTATACACGTCTCCAGATTGCTGCACGTTCCAGGCGGCGGCGATATTCCAACCATCGGGTTGGCCATCCTGGAAGTCGTCCTGAAAGAGAATGTCTCCTTCCTGGGCAAGACTTGCTTCTTCGTCTTCACTTTGGGCTTCCTCCACAACCGAATCTTCTGTTTCTGGCGGAATTTCCGTTGGGTCGATCTGTCGAGCTCTACCGCAAGCCAAAACGACCAACAACATGACACTGAAGATCACAAAAGTGCGCCGAATCGGTTTCTTCATTTTTCTATCTCCTTCAGATTTTGTGGACGATCTTGCCATCAATCATGGTCAGGTCGATGGTGCTGTTCCAAAGTTCTTCTGCGGTCGACCGGATCGGATTAGCGCTCCACACGATCAGATCGGCCATCTTGCCTACCTCAAGCGAGCCTTTAATCACTTCTTCGTGGGCCGCATACGCAGCGGTCAGCGTGTGTGCTCGCAGAGCTTCATAGGGTGTCAGCGCCTGGTCTGGTTCGTGGACTGCGCCGGAGAACGTCGCCCGCGTGATCGCTCCGATCAGGGTTGCCAGCGGGGAGTGCCACGGCGTCGAGGGGGCATCTGACCCCAGGGCTACCGGGATGCCCGCCTCCAGCCATTCACGGGTTACCATCACCCGGCGCGCTCGCTCTTCCCCCAACAGGTCGGCATAGAGATCACCGCCCAGGCGGATGAATTGGGGTTGGGTCGAAACGACCACACCGAGGTCTTTGATCCGTTGGGTGGACTCTGGCCGGGTGATGATGGCGTGCTCCAGACGATGGCGCGGATCGGGCCTCGGGTTGGCATCCATAGCTTCTTCAAAGGCATCCAGCGCCAAGTCGGTTGTCGCGTCGCCAACGCAATGGACACAAATCTGCAAGCCGGTATCATGCAGCTTGCGGACGGCATCCTTGAAGACATTGGGATCCCAGGTAGGCATGTCCCAACGATCACCGTTGTGCGGTTCGTAGCAGTAGGCCATGGTCATCTGTCCGTCCAGCAGGAACTTGAATCCGGCCAAACGCATAAAATCGTCATCATAATGTTCAATTTCGTTGAGCGCTCGATCTACGTCGCCGGGCCATTCCAGGGTGTAGTAGACCGCGCCGTGCATGTACATTTCCTTCTGACGCCCAGCGTCCAGATAGGTTGCAACTGTGCTGGTGCCGCGCACATTATTATCCTGGAAACTGGTCACGCCCGATGCAGAGAACAGTCGTTGGGAGCTTTGGATGTTGGCCTTAACTTCGTCTTGGGTGTAGATGGGCATGTGCAGCCGGACCAGGTCCATGGCCCGGTGGTTGTAGAAGACGCCGTTGGGCACGCCGTCGGGGTCACGCCCGATCACGCCGCCGGTTGGGTTGGGCGTGTCGGCGGTGATGCCGGCGATTTCCAGGGCTCGGCTGTTGGCCGAGCCATAGTGGCCGCCCTGTTGTAAGATGAAGACCGGATTGTTTGGGGAAACGGGGTCCAAAATGTGGCGAGTTGGGAAGTCGATGTCCTTGACGAAGAGGAAATAGCCCTTGATCCACTCCCCTTCGCTCACTTGCCCGACAGCCTCGGCGAGTGCGTCTTGCAGGTCGTCCACGGTGAGCACATCCGGCGGCAGTAAAGGGATGTAGTAGCTGTTCATCAGCCCGACAACCTGGAAGTGGTTGTGGGCGTCGATCAAGCCGGGCGTGGCCGTCTTGCCGCCTAATTCGATCACCTCAGTTGCTTCGCCGACCAAGTCATCGATCGCGGTGGTGGTGCCCACGGCCTGAATGAGGCCATCTTTGACCGCGATGGCCTCAGCGACGGTGTCCGTGCTGTCGACGGTGAGGATGGTGCCGTTGCGCAGAACTGTGTCCGCAGCCAGCTCAGGTGGGGAGGTGGGTGTCGGCGGGGGAATACCAGTCGCACTTTTGGGAATTAGTTGTTCCCCCTTGCCACACGCCAGCATGGCCCCTCCCAAGGCAGCCGCGCTCAGCTTGAGCATATCTCGCCGGTTGATGGGTTTCTTCTTTGTATTCATTTTTTAGCTCCTTTGTGCCCAATGTAAATAACCCACTTCTATTTTACACGAAATAGTTCTGTTTTCGCGATGAGAAATTCCTTGCTATCTCCAATTGACGCCAGAGCGACTTCATCTTAAACTTAGAGAAGCCTGGATTTAACGTTGTAAAAAATTACCCTTGAATCTTGTTGCATGTGTTGGAGCCGGTGATGACCCAATATGTAACCAAAACCACCCCCGATATACCCGCAGAACAAATCGAACGCCTGAAGCAACTCTTCCCTGAATGTGTCACCGAGGGGAAGATCGACTTTAACCTGCTGCGCGCCACGCTAGGTGACGTCGATGCTCTGGCTGACGAGAACGCTTACACCTTCACCTGGGCAGGCAAGGAAGACGCCTTTCGTGCTATCCAGACGCCTAGCGCAGCCAGCCTGAAGCCCGCACCCGATGAGTCGGTCAATTGGGACGAGACCCAACATCTCTTCATCGAAGGGGAAAACCTGGAAGTCTTGAAGTTGCTCTACAAGTCCTACTTTGGGGCAGTCAAGATGATCTACATCGACCCGCCCTACAACACGGGCAACGATTTCATCTACCAGGACGATTACAGCCAGCCGCGGCGGGCTTACCTGGAGAAGACCGGCCAGATGGACGCCGAGGGCAACCTGCTGACCAGCAACCCCGAAGCCAGCGGCCGCTACCACTCCGATTGGCTCTCGATGATGTATCCGCGCCTGTTCCTCGCCCGGCAACTTCTGCGCGAAGATGGGGTCATTTTCGTCAG
>CAZJBA010000139.1:5546-8066 GCA_964544065.1 uncultured Anaerolineales bacterium
TGGAAATGGACTTGCGCCCAGATGAAGACCTGGGTTTCAAAGTTTTCAAGCTGGCGCCGTCCACCTTCCGCCAGTGGGAACGTCCCGAAGAGGAAACCGGCGAGTCGATGATGCAGCAGCTTTCCTTCTTTGACACCGGTCTGGAAGAAGACGTCGATCTTCAGGATGTCATCTATGAAGTCATTCTCAAAGAAGGTTACAGCCTCAACGCCGCCATTGAAAAATTAGATGTGGAAACCAACCAAATCTTCAAGGTCACCCAGCCAGACGATCCGGAGCAATTCTTCTATATTTGTCTGGATGATCAGATCCAAACGGAGACGCTTGAAGCCTTAAGGCTGGATAAAGAAATTAAATTTGTCTGCCTGGACACCGCGCTGGATGATTCGCAGAAAGTCAATCTGGCGATGGGGTGTTTGTTGAAGGTGATTTGAGGGACAGAAATCCCCCTCCCTTGGGATTCGAGGGATGATACGGAACGTGAAACTTATGTATAATTAGAACCTAAAGTGTGAATAAGGAATCGCTTATGTCCACAAGTGTGGACAAGGAGAACGATGGATCCGCAAGTTTTCCAAGATAGTCATAGTGGAAGAGTCATCCAGGTGCCGGGCAAAGGCTACTGGGCTTACTGTCCCGCACCCTTGCCGCCGCAGCTTGAGTGGACGTCTGACCTGGTTACCATACTATCCAAGGCCGCTAGCGCGTTGGGGGAGCTGAAAGGCCTGGGACGTCACCTTGCCAACCCCCATCTTCTCATCGCGCCCTTCACCCGGCGCGAGGCCGTCCTTTCCTCCCGCATCGAGGGCACCCAGGCCTCACTCTCCGATCTTTACGCCTACGAGGCGGTCCAGCTATCGATGTTCAATCGCCCAAAGGATGTGAAAGAGATCCACAACTACGTCCGCGCACTGGAGTACGGCCTCGAACGTCTGGACACCTTACCCCTGAGCCTGCGCCTGATCCGAGAGTTGCACGCGCATCTGATGGAAGGTGCGCGCGGTGAGAACCAGACCCCCGGCGAGTTCCGTCGTAGCCAGAACTGGATCGGGCCGCCGGGCAGCCTACTGGAAGACGCCATTTTTATCCCACCACCCCCGGACCAGATGCAGACGGCCCTTGGCGACCTGGAATCCTATCTGCATGCTAGACCAATGTTGCCGTATTTGGTCCGGCTCGGTCTTATCCACTATCAGTTCGAGGCCATTCACCCTTTCTTGGACGGTAACGGGCGTGTGGGGCGCTTGCTGATTGTGTTGCTGCTCTGCGCGTGGGACTTATTGCCGCAGCCGCTTCTCTACTTGAGCGCCTATTTCCAGCGCCATCGTGAGACCTATTACGAGCGCCTGTTAGCGGTCAGCCAGCGCGGCGCGTGGGGCGATTGGCTGTGCTTCTTCCTTCAGGGCGTTGTGATCCAATCTCAGGATGCCATCACGCGCAGCCGCTGCTTGCTCGATCTACACGAGCGCTATCGCGAGCAGTTCCAAAACCAGCGGGCGGCAGCTCGCCTGCTCCAGGTGATTGACACCTTGTTTGTCCGCCCCGTGACTACCATCAATTACATCGCTGAGGCGCTGGAGGTGAGTCATCAGTCCGCCACGCGCTACGTCAACACTTTGGAGGAGGAAGGTATCCTGCGTGAGATCACCGGCCAGGCTCGCAACCGCGTCTACCAGGCGGACGCTATATTGGAATCCATCGTCGCGCCGCTGTCCGGGCGGGAGAAGGATGCAATATAACTGGAGGGCTCAACACAGAGGTGCAGAGGCGGGGAGGCGCATTAAGTGTCGGCCACTTGGGGCGCTGGATGATTCGCAGAAGGTCAATTTGGCGATGCATTGTTATCTCAAGGTCATATAGCCCCAAAGTTCCCGGTGCTTCTAAAAAGTGCCGGGGACTTGGGAGCGAAAAAAATGGAGAAAACATGTCAAATCCAAAAAAGAAATCCGAACAAAATCGCCCTAAAAAATCGAAGAAGGCTGAAGACGACCTGGAACGTTATCGCCAGAAGATGTCCAAGCTTGACGGCTTCGAAAACGCCAAGATAGTCCGATCTGAGGATATGGGCCATGTCAGCATGTCAGATGTATTTTCAGAGTTTGTAGCGCCATTCCGTCAATTTGTTGAAACGGATGAGGATTTCAAGAAGCTGCATATGATCGCTGCCATCGCCTGGAATGCAACCTTGCTGCCTGCCGAAAAACGTGAATCAATGTTGGAGCAGTTCAGGCAAACGCTGCCCGGTAAGCAAGCAAAGAGCGATTTTGATCACAGTATTGAGGATTTCATTTGGCATAAACAACATAATTATCCCGAATACAGGCGCATGATCTTGGAATTTGAATTTACCGCCGATGAGGATGAATATCATTTAAACGTTGTCTCAACGATTGAAGATATTCCCGAGTAACGAGAGACTAAGTCCCCGACACATCCAAGATGCCGGGGACTTATCAGGAAACTTAGAAGGAGATAGACATGTCAAAACGAAGCAGAAAAAATAAACGGATTAAGTCTCAC
>CAZJBA010000140.1:0-8057 GCA_964544065.1 uncultured Anaerolineales bacterium
GGGTGAGGGCAGGTCGCATCTACCCCTGGGGCGACGAATGGGATTCCGCCAAGTGTAACACGGAAGAAGGCGGCCCCGGCGGCACCACCCCCGTCGGCCAATACTCACCGGAGGGCGACAGCCCCTACGGCTGCGCCGACATGGCCGGGGAAGTCTGGGAGTGGTGCGCCGATTGGTTCGATGAAGACGCCTACAAAAACCGCGAAGATGGCATTAGAGACCCGCAGGGCCCCGAGCAAGGTGACCTGCGCGTGCTACGGGGTGGTTCTTGGTACAATGATTATACTCTCGCCCGTGCCGCCTGTCGCGGCAGGCCCTATCCGGGCGGCGGCTTCGACGTCAGCTTCGGGTTTCGGGTGGCGGCGTCTCTCGCGTAGCATCCCCGAAGGGGGACTGTCTCTCTCGCCCTTGAATCCTGAATCCTGATTGCTGCTTTCTGTCCGCTGCGCCCACAACGTGGGCGCAGCGGAACCGCGTTTGGGGTATAATCTCTCTGCCGCTTGCAGTCTAGCGGTGGGGCCGGTCGGGAGCGCCCGTGCCGCCTGTCGCAACAGGAACAATCCGGACAACAACTTCAACGACAACAACGGGTTTCGGGTGGCGGCGTCCATGACTCTCCCAGCGTCCCAGCCAGCAGTGCTGACCGTTCACGGACGGCAGTCGAGGCTTCTCTTGAGAGAGACAGCGCGGCCGCGTCCCGGTTGCGTTCTACCTCACCTACCCCCCATCCCCCTCCCTCTCCGTCCACGGAGAGGGAGGGGGTGACCCGCAGGGTCGGGGGTGGGCGAGGTTGGCCAGCCAAATACAAAATAGCCCTGCCCGTTCTGGTAAGCGCGCCGCGCCGAACGTCCGGGCGGGGCAATGAAGCAAAAGACCTCCGAAGTCTCGAAGACTTCGGAGGTCTCTTTCGTTTTGTCAGCAGTGACGTTCACGGCAGCGGGGAAACGTCCAAGCTCTGGTAGGCCTCCTGGATCACCTCGGCGCTGGCGCGCAGTTTTTCTTCCTCGGCGCTGTTCAGGCTCAGGGGCATCAGAATGGTGTCCAGGATGCCCTGCCCGCCGACCAGATGGGGCAGCGAGACGGTCACGTTCTCGACCCCGGCGACCTCCCCTACCGGTGTGCACACGGTCAACAGGGAGCGTTGGTCCCGCAAGATCACCTCGATGATCCGGGTCAGGGCGCTGCCGATGCCGAAGGCGGTGTTCCCTTTCCCGGCGATGATCCGGTAGGCTGCCCCGCGCACCTGCTCTTCGATCTCGGCCTTGACCTGCTCGTCGAAGCAGATCTCCCATTGGCGGCAAAACTCCTCCAGGGGCACGCTCCCGACGGTGACCAGCGACCAGGGGAACACCTCCGAGTCGCCGTGCTCGCCCAACACATAGCCGTGAATATGAGGCGGGTCGACGCCGAGATGGCTGCCGAGCAGCGAGCGGAAGCGGGCGGTGTCCAGGGTGGTGCCCGAGCCGATCACCCGCGAGCGGTGGATGCCGTGCTGCTCGGCGATGTCGGCGGTCAGGTGGGTGAGCACATCCACCGGGTTGGTCGTCACCAGGATGATCGCCTCGCCGGCGTGCTCAATCACCTGGGGGACGATCTGGTTGAAAATCTCCGCGTTGCGTTGCAACAATTCCAGGCGCGTTTCGCCTGGTTCTTGGGCCACACCCGCGGTGATCAGAACCACCTGGCTCCCGGCCAGGTCGGGATAATCCCCGGCGGTGATCTGGGCGGGATGGGCAAAGGGCACGGCGTGCAAAAGGTCATCCGCCTCGGCCTGGGCCCGCTCTTTATCTAAATCGACCAGGACGATCTCCCGGGCGACCCCGCGCATCACGATTGCATATGCCGCTGTTGCGCCCACGGTTCCTGCTCCAATCATGCCAACTTTCATGGTCATACTCCTTCGCCGTAAACCGTACACTGTTTACTTAGTGCCATTACTGGTCCAGACACATTTTTCTAAACTTTTGGATGTTGGGCGAAGGTCTCTCGACCTGATCCTACACCAATGGCTGCGGTCTACACGGTGTGTCCCTACGGGAGGAGACCTTGCCAAGCGGGTTTTTGATTGAAAAATGGTCGTTTCTTACTTTAATGCCCAAACCCAATTGTTTAGCTTTTAATGGCTGGATCAGTAAGTGAAGGTGCGATGCACTTCCGAGCGACCCTGATTTCAGGTGCAATGCACGCTTTGGACGTGCAGTGCACCTAAAATCAACCTGCTAAAGTGCGTTGCACCTGCTTACACCGGCCAAGTTAATTAGATTGACTCCCCACCGACCACTCCCGGCACCGGCAGCGTGTAGCCGCCATCCACCGTGATGACCTGGCCGCGGATCATCTCGGCCTCCGGCGAACACAGGAAAGCGACCACCCTGGCGATGTCTTCGGGCGTGGCCATCCGCCCTGCCGGAGTCAGGCTGCGGGCGCGTTCGATCAGGTTCTGTTCTTGGATGGCGTCGAAATGCTCCAAGGCTTCGGTTTGCACGATCCCGGGTGAGACGGCGTTGACGACGATATGATCCTCGGCTAATTCGACCGCCAGGTAGCGGGTCACCGCCTCCAGGGCCGCTTTGCTGGCCCCGACGACGACATAGTCGGGCAGCACCCGCCGAGATCCGGGGCTGGTGATACTGACGATGTAGCCTCCGCCGCGGGCTGCCATCATCGGCGCCGCCCGCTGAGCGCCGAACAGCAGCGGGCGGGCGTTGATGTCCATGCTCCACTCCCAGCCTTTGGGGCGCTGCTCCATCACCGGGCGGTTGTAACCCGATGCGGCGTTGTGGACGAAGATGTCCAGTCCCCCAAACGCCAGTTGGATGGTGTCGAAGATGCGCTCCAGGTCGTCCAGATCGCCGACGTTGGCTTTGACCACCAGGGCGCGGCGCCCCATGGCCTCTATCTCGGCTGCGGTCGCTTCGGCGGGGTCGCGATTGCGAAAGAAGTTGATCACCACGTTGGCGCCGCGGCGGGCCAGTTCCAGGGCGATTGCCCGGCCAATCCCGCGCCCCGATCCGGTCACCAGGGCGATTCTATCGGTGAAGGTTGACTTGTTCGTCGATGTTTCCATGGTAGAATCCCTCTAACGTTCATAAAGTCCATGCAAGGTATCTTCTCAAAAACAACGGGGAACATGTAGCCGAGATTCCCAAATCTCGCTTTCACGGGTCGCTCTGCGCGCCCATGGCGTGGAAACCCCGGCTACACATCTGTTTCCCCGAAATATTGAGAAGACACTATGAACGGCTTGTTCGGTTAAATGTTTGCTGTTGTTTGGGTTTCACCGGCGGTTGGGCCTCGGCCACAACCGCCTTTTTGATTCTAACGACAGGCGGGAAGTACGAAATCGCTCAGAGCGGCGTCCTTGCCACCTGAGAACCATTGGCTTATTCTGTGGTGACGATCTCGGGCAAGTTGTGACATTGCCCGCAGCCCACGTGCGGATCAGAGACGGCCTGCTCCGTTTTGGTGCAGTAGGCCCGGATGTGCACCCGTGCTGGCAATACCATCAGGGGGCGTTTGATGCTGGCGTGCAGTACCATGTGTTCGCAGCGGTTGGCCAGCAAAATGTCGGGGACCGGGCAGGTTTCGCACAGTTGCGGCTTCCACTCGTCGGCTTGATCTTTGGGCAACAGGCGACATTCCTCCCGGTTGCGGCCGCGGTGGTAGTCTCCGTAGAAATAGTTGCATTCGTTTCCGGCAGGTGTACGCATGGGTGTCAGGGATCAGGTATCAGGTATCAGGGATCAGGAATTAGGGGTCAGGGGTCGGGGGGGCGTTACGGGACAGTATGAGGTTTCATGGCAGTATCACCATGCTTGCGAATCATGACTCACCACTCACAACTCTCCACTCTCCACTCTCCACTGACTACACTCTCGTCACATAAGAGCCATCGCGCGTATCCACCCGGATCACATCTCCTTTTTCCACAAAGGCGGGCACTTCCACCTCTACGCCGGTTTCGGTTTCGACTTTTTTGGTCAAGCCGGTGGCGGTGTCACCTCGCACAGCCGGTTCCGCCCAGGTGACTTTCAGGTCAACCGTGGTGGGCAGATCGATGTCCAGCGGCTCGGATCCGTAGAAGGTCAACTTGACCCGCATGTTCTCTTTCAGGTACGGGGCTGCTTCGGCGATGACATCTTTGTTGATCGCAGGCTGTTCGTACGTCTCCGTGTCCATGAAGTAATAAAAGCGCTCGTCTTCATATAAATATTGCACCTCGTGATGATCGAGGCGGATTTCTTGCACGCTATCGCCCGAGATGAAATTCTTCTGGATGATCTTGCCGTCGCGCAGGTTGCGGATTTTGGTGCGGATCATCGCTTTGCCGCGCCCCGGCTTGTGGTGCGAATATTCCAGCACTTTGTAAATCGAGTTATCCAGTTCGAAGGTGGTTCCCTTACGGAGTTCGTTGACATCGATCATAGCTTTTCTCCAAAAAAAAAGAGTCCGAGATGTTCAGAATGGTTCGCAATGCGAACGAGATTATAGTCCAGCCCCAAGAGCGTGGCAAGAGGTCGCTGCTTGTGGTAAACTTTCTTGAAAGCCCTTGAAATCCGGAGGAGGCCAATGGTAGAAAGCAAGTATCAGATTGTCTATATCGAAGATGATTTAGAAATGATCGACTTGGTCAAGTTGATCCTCAAACGTCAAGGGTATCAGATTCATGGCGCCAATGGCGGCCAAGAGGGCTGGGAACTCATCCAGGAATTGCGCCCTGATTTGGTTTTGCTGGATTTGATGATGCCCGGTGTGGATGGCTGGGAAGTCTATCAAAACATCCGTGGCAACGAGGCCACCAAACATATTCCTGTGATCGTGATCACAGCCAAAGCCCAAGACATCGACCGCGTCCTTGGGTTGCACATTGCCAAGGTGAATGATTACATCACCAAACCATTCCGGCCCGAAGACCTGGTTGCAAGCATTAAGAAATTGCTCGAGCCGGAATAGGCTTGTGAACTGTTTTGTTTGTTGTCTGGCAGGACGGCCGTGTGCATTCGCAAACGCACAAGTCGTCCTCTATTTATGAAATATGTCCGTGTCCGTAATTTGAGCCGCTCTTTGCCCCATCCCCTCCAGGTTCGGTATTGCGATTCTTTCCTCTGCCGGTTGCGGGGCCTCACCTTTCGGCGCAGCTTGCCACCCGGAGAGGGATTATTATTGGTTCAGGATCAAGAAAGCCGTTTGAACGCAGCCATTCACATGCTTTTTGTGGGCATGAATTTAGCTGTGGTTTGGCTGAACGGTCACAGTCAAGTGGTGGACGTTCAGTTAGCCCGCTCGTGGCGACCGTTTTATCTGCCCGCCCGGCCGGCTTGTTCCATTCTCGAAATGGCCCCTTCTCGGTTGCCCCATTTTCATGTAGGAGATCAGATCGATTTTGAAGAAATCAGTTTGGAGTAGTTGGGTCTTAATCTTGTCCCTGCTCTGGCCGTTGAGCCTGGTTCAGGCTCAAGAGCAACAGCCAGACGGGCCTGTGTATATCGTTCAGCCGGGCGACACCCTCTGGGGCATTGCCCAACGTTTTGGAGTCTCCGTGGATGATTTGGTCACCGAAAATGGGATGACGGATCCCAGCCAGGTATCCGTCGGGGCTCGTTTGGTCATTCCTGGATTAGAGGGCATTGAGGGCGTTTTAGTGACCGAGACCGTGTCCTTTGGGGAGAATTTGGAAAGCCTCAGCCGTCGTTATCAGATTCCTTTGGAATATCTCATTCGCCTGAATCATTACACCAGCCCTGGGGACGCCTACGCAGGGTCAACCTTGATCGTGCCCGAGAAAGAGACCAACGCGACTCCCTCGGAGCGTGGGCGCGTGACCCTGAAACCGGGTCAATCCTTGTTCGAGTTGGCCCTTGCCCAGCAAATCAATCCCTGGGCACTCCTGACCCAAAATCAACTTGAGAGCAGCCGCGCCGTGCTCCCGGGCGACACTCTTTACCGGACCAGCCAACAACAGGAAGGCGAACAACAAGAAGAGAGCCAACCCCCGGGCGCGCTGCCCGCAGCCATCTCCGCGGCGGCGTTGGAACCCTTCCCCTTGGTACAAGGTCGCACCCTGGTGATACAACTACAAGCCCCCGCGGGTGCCTCCCTCACAGGCCAATTCCACGATCGCAGCCTGAACTTCTTTTCTCCCCAAGAAGGGGACTATGTGGCCCTGCAAGGCATCCACGCCATGTTGGAACCTGGCCTCTACCCCCTCACCCTGGAAGGCGAATTGGCCGATGGCACCCCGCTCCGTTTTTCGCAGCAAGTTTATATCGAGAGCGGCGACTACGCCTTTGATCCCCCTCTGGTGGTTGATTCCGAGACTATGGACGCCCACACCAACGAAGACGAAAATCAGCTTTGGGCCTCGCTGTCTGAATCTGTCACCCCGGAGCGATATTGGCGGAGCGAATTCGAGAGTCCCGTCGAGGCCTATTTCAGCGAATGTTTCCCTTCCTTGTTTGGCAATCGCCGTTCCTATAACGAGAGCGGCTACACCTACTTTCACTCCGGTTTAGATTTCTGTGGCGGCGTTGGCAACGATATTTACGCCCCCGCCCCGGGAGAGATCGTCTTTGTGCAGGAGCTGACGGTGCGCGGCCACGCCACCCTCATCGATCACGGTTGGGGCGTCTATTCGGCCTACGCGCACCAATCGGAGACCTTGGTCGCGGAGGGGGATTGGGTCGAAACGGGAGATTTGATTGGCAATGTGGGTGAAACCGGACGGGTCACTGGCCCGCACCTGCACTGGGAGATCATCGTCGGGGGCGTTCAGGTTGATCCGCTCCAATGGCTAGATCGAACCTTTCCTTGATACATGATCGGCGAAGTGTTGGGTATCTTGACCAAAGGTCTCCAAACCCCCATGAGAGGAGAACCCCTCATGTTGGCTTGACGCTGCCCCCCTCGCCAGAAACGTTGTGGCTGTACTCGGCGATGATGGCGCGAGCTGTTTCCAAATCTTCTTCCCGCACCAGGATGTCGATTTCCCCCAGGGAACCAACCGTAATCCCATAAGCCCGGGCCGCCCCTTCACGCGCGATCATCACAGGGATGTCTTGCGCCTCTAACAGTCCGCCCAGAATGTCGGCGTGTACGTCGCCATGGACTTTCGCAGCGAGGACCAATTTTTGAGCACTCATTTTACTCCTCCAGTTTTTAGCCTGACCCACTCGCTAGGGCAATCGCATTTGCACATAATCAGCGCACTGAACAGCGTTGCGCTCGCTTCGCTCGCTCTGCGTACCTTCGGTATGCGCACCTTCGGTGTTGCGTGCTTCGCATGCGCGCCTTGGCGAGTGTGCGATTTTGCCAGATTTGCATCCTTCAACAGGGTTTCCCCGTAGGGGACGCAAAGCGAGGGATGGTTCAGAATTATGTAGTCACTCTCGCAACCCCGCACGGGGATCAATCCCCGTGCTACCAAGCAGCGCCCGCTACCCCAAGGGCATGCTTCGCGATGAATCGGGCTCAGAGAGCGTTTTTAGCCCCTTTCAAGGGGCGCCGTTTTGTAGCCGGGAGAATTTCCCGAAGGGACGCATGCAAAGCACGCACAGCGAGCGATCTCCCGGCGGGTTGCCGAAGTGTCAACTATTTCTACCGAAAAAATGAACCATCCCCAAAGCGAGGATGCTTATTTTTAGACTTTTAACGTAACTTCTCAATAAAACGGGGCAAAGTCTCAAGCGTGTCATTCTTGCCGCGCTGTGCGTGCCCGCTGGGCAAGGCATGCAGAGCAAGGGCGCTTTTCGCCATGCGTGCCTACGGCAACCCGAAGAATCTCCCACTTTCATAAGAGGGAGACTCTTCGGTCGCTCACCCTAGCGTTTTTTGCTAGGACACACTCCCTTGCCAACGGCACGCCCTTACCCGAAGGGTACGCACGCTCTGCGTCCCGCCAGGGGAAGCGCGGCGAGAGTGACATGTCCCAGGCTTCCCCCCAGCTTTTTGAGAAGACACCTTTTAAATTCTAAATACGATTACCCTGCACCACTCGTGAGCGTGCGCGCAAGAGTTGTCAGATGGCAAACCTCGGGCGTATGGAGAAACGCCGACGATGA
>CAZJBA010000141.1:0-7914 GCA_964544065.1 uncultured Anaerolineales bacterium
CAAAAAAGAAAAAGAAAACAATCTTTTGCCCCTGGTGCTTGATTTGACCAATCCAAGCCCTGGGATTGGTTGGCAACATCAGGAGCGTGCTTCTCTCTTGGAACGGGCTAACGCCGATTTGATCTATGCCCTGGCGTTGGTGCATCACCTGGCGATCAGCAACAATCTGCCCTTAGACATGATCGCGGCGTATTTCCGTGATTTGGCTCCCTGGCTCGTGATTGAATTCATCCCCAAACAAGATTCGCAGGTACAGCGCTTGTTGAGCAGCCGTGAAGATATTTTTGACGCCTACACCCGGGATGGATTTGAAGCCGCCTTCGAGCGTTATTACACCATCCATGTTCAGGAAGACATTCAAGGGTCAGAACGGCGTCTTTATTTGATGCAACGAAAATAAACGGTTTACGATCCATGGAATCAATGATGAAATCAGCCCTTAAACGCACCTGGATATCTCTTTACCCGCTTTTCTTTAGTCTCTTTCCCATCCTGGCGCTCTATACCTTCAATATCGAATACGTCCATTACACGGCTATTCTTCGTTCTGTACAAATCACGCTGGCCGTTGTCGTCCTGCTTATCATTTTCTTGAATCTGCTCATTCGGGATAGCCATAAGGCCAGCATCAGTGCGTTTCTTGTGATCCTGCTTTGGTTTAGTTACGGACATGTTTTTAACTATTTTGAAGCTTCTTGGCCGGACGTGATCCATAATCGCCATTTGACCGCGATTTGGTTCCTCCTCCTTTTAGTGGGGGGATGGGGAATCCTGGTCAAGCTGAAGAAAAGTGAAGGGCTAAGCAAATTTTTGCAAGTGGCCAGCCTCACCTTGTTGATTTTGGTGTTCATCAATGCGGCCACCTTCGAGTTCAAGCGCATGCGGGCCAACGCAGCCCATCGCCAGCAAGTCTATGCTTTGGCCGGAGATGAGCTTGATATCGATTCCGAAAAGCTCCCCGATATTTATTATCTCATTTTGGACGCGCATACCCGTTCCGATGTTTTGCTAGATAGCTTCCAATATGACAATACGGACTTTATCGCTGAATTGGAAGAGATAGGCTTCTATGTGGCCGATTGTAGCCAGACCAACTATTGGCGTACCGAATACTCGCTGTCATCGACGCTGAATCTAAACTATCTTCAAGATTTTCTCGATGATCCCAACACCTTGCCAGATTGGAAATACAGTGTCTTGCATCGAACGTTGGATCAGTTAGGGTACACCAAGATTGGCTTTGAATCTCGTGCTACCCACAATGTCGACTTGGGTGTCGATGTGATCCTCTCGAGAAGATCAGATAGTGACATTTACGAAGACATTTATCCTTTCACGAATCTGAATGAATATGAGGTCATGTTGATCAAGACAACATGGCTTCAATCCTGGCTGCAGTTGCTGGCCAATTTCCAACAGCATCTACCGGAAGAGATGGTCTTGGATGCTGAAAACGCGGCCTATCTGGAGCATTATCGTCAGACGTTGTACATTCTCGATGAACTGCCGCGGGTTCCCTACCAGGAAAGCCCCAAATTCGTCATGGCGCATTTGCTTGTTCCTCATGAACCGTTTATCTTCAGTCCCGATGGAAGATACGAATATCACAATACCAAAGCGGCCTTTGTGGAGGGGTATCGCAATAACACCGCCTTCATCGATTCGGTTTTGCCAGATGTGCTCCAAAAAATTATCGCTCGTTCGCCCGTGCCGCCGGTCATCATTGTGCAAGGCGATCACGGCCCCAATGGCACCGCTGCGAATATGCTCTTGCCGATCCTGAACGCTTATTATCTGCCTGATACTGAGGCGACCGAATCGCTTTATCCCAAGATCACGCCGGTCAATTCTTACCGAGTGGTGTCTAATCATTTCTTTGGCACAGATTATCCCCTGCTAGACGATGTCAGCTACTACTCCCAAAGTGAGGAGTTTGAGCAGTATGAAGCCGTCCCGGTCACGTGTCCGTGATGGGAATCAAGTTGGAACCCGTCTATGTCTGATTCTTCTTCCCTAAGCTGGTACCACCGTCTCCCCAAGGTGGAGCTTCATCTCCACCTCGAGGGGGCGATCCCTTTGGACGCGCTGTGGCAGTTGATCCAAAAGTATGGCGGCGACCCTTCCGTGCCCACGCTGGAAGCCTTGAAGCAGCACTTTGTTTATCGGGATTTCAACCATTTTATCGACACCTGGGTGTGGAAGAACGATTTTCTGCGCCAATACGAAGATTTCACCTTCATCGCCGAGGCCGTCGCCCGGGACATGGCCGGGCAGAACATCCGCTATGCCGAGGTCTTTTTCTCGCCACCCGATTTCGCCCGTCATGGCCTGGAAACCCAGGGACTGGCAGAAGCTATCCGGGCGGGGTTGAATCAAGTCCCGGCGATCGAGATTGCCTTGATCCCCGACGTTGTGCGCGACTTTGGCCCGGGGCAGGCGGCCCAAACCCTGGAAGATGCTGCTGACGTCAAGGAGTTGGGCGTGGTTGGCATTGGCTTGGGCGGCTCGGAGGATGCCTATCCGCCCGAACCCTTTGCGCCGGTCTTCGCGCGGGCGCGCCAATTGGGGATGCACACCACCGCCCACGCCGGGGAAGCGGCCGGGGCGGAGAGCATCTGGGGAGCGATTCGCAGCCTGAAGGTGGAGCGTATCGGCCACGGCACCCACGCCGAAGAAGATGAAGCCTTGCTCGATTATCTCGCCGAACACAAAATTCCTCTGGAGATGTGCCCGATCTCGAATCTGCGCACCGGCTCGGTTGATTCCTTGGCCGACCACCCCATCCGGCGCTATTTCGCGCGTGGCATCATCGTGACCGTCAACACTGATGACCCGGTAATGTTCGGCAATTCCCTGGCCGAAGAATATCAATCGCTTGAGCGGGTGCTGGGCTTCAGGCGCGACGACATACGCGCTTTGATTCTGCAAGCCATTGAAGCTTCCTGGCAATCGGATGAGAAGAAACAAGCCTTGAGCGCAGCCTTTCAACATGATCCCGCTTGGGTAAAATAGGAGTAACTGTACAGGCGATGAATAAAAGAATGGGCGTGCAGAGCGAGGCAAACGTTGGTTAACGAATGGGAAACGACCTCGGGATGACAAAAAAAGGACAAGGAGGAGCATGATTCAAATCAAAAAGAGAACGCTCTGTTTCTGGTTGATATGCATGGCGCTCTTTCTCAGTGGATGTCACTTTCCCTCCAGCACGCCCACGCCTCTACCCACACATTCCCCCTCGGTAGTAACCACGGCGACCGTTGAGAGGGAACAACGCCTCGGACCCGGAGATATTTTTTACACCCACATCCGCTCTACGGAAAATGGCCAGATTGCCGTTCGCGTTGACGTGCCCGCCACGCCTCGATATGGAGACAGCGCTCCGGTCGTGGTCGTGGCCTCGACCTGGTTTGTGGAAAAATACAATCGCGACGAGACACCCTTCCATCTTGTCTATAATCCTGTCGATGTCGGCGCCATTGCTGTTTCGCATCTCTGGCCGGGCAAAACAGATCCCGAGACCGGCATCAGCAGCCAGGGCCGCTACGATTTTGGCGGCCCGAACAGCCTGGCAGCGCTGCGGGACACGATTCGGTTTGCTTTGGGACAGATCCCCGATGTGGAGGGACGCTATCTGCACGAGTCACTCGCTGTGGAACCCCTGTATGAAAATGTGGGCATGTTCGCCTCCTCCCACGCCGGGGTGGTCGCCACCAACGTGATGGCCTATCACGGCGAAGCGCTCCAGGGGTTGAAGTATTTTGTTGGGCGCGAAAATCCCACCATGGCAGAGATGTATCCGCTCGAGATTGGGCATTACGATGACAATCACGAACGCAGATTGAATCCCTACTACCACCCGCAGGGCTACACGCCAACAAGTTTGGAGATCGATTACACCCATCTCAATTGGATCCAAAACGATCAATATCCGCGGGGACGGCCAGTTTTTCGCGTCCCAAATGGGGAGGATTATATCCTCGATGACCGCGGCCCTAACATCAACGGCAAGCGCTGGTTCTCGCATGCTCTGACCCAGGCCTTGTTGGACAACGGCGTCTTCAGTCTGGACTCTTGGCCCGAGGATGTGGCCAGACCGGGCCAAACCGGCGATTTTTGGCCTTCCCGCGTCACGGTGCACAATTATGCCGCCATCGGCGAGAGCCTGCCCGAGTTGGGCGTGCTGCTCCCCTTTGCCACCGTTGATCACGTTCAGGCGGCTCGGGATAAACCCCACATCCGCCAGGCTTATGACGGCTTCCACAAAACGGCCGGATTATGGACGCGCCTGAATTGCGACCTTGCCTACGTCCAGGCCGAAATTTCCCCCAACGCCTCGCTCCAAAACGGCTTCCCCGACAATGACGCCAACACAGAGCCCGTCGATTGGAAAGCCGAGGCCGAGGCCTGGGGCTTTGCCGGTCGATTGGATGGCCAGATGACAGCCCGGACGGTGCCCCTGGCGGGTATCGCCGAAATGGCCGACCGGGTGCAGGCAGACGACTGGTCTCCAAACCTTGAGACGATTCTTGAGAGGAGAAACGATGGAAACCCTTGACCCTTCCGATGTCCGTTTTTTCAGCGGCAGTTCCCACCCTCAGCTTGCCGCCAGGATCGCCGATCATGTCGGCGTGCCCCTGGATGAAACCCACGTACGCCGGTTTAGCAACGACAATTTGTTCATCCAACTTGGGGCCAGTGTGCGCTCGCGCGGCGTATACGTGGTTCAATCGCTCAGCCCACCCGTCAACGACCATCTGGTCGAATTGCTGATGATGCTGGATATCGCCAAAGGCGCCTCGGCCCGCGAGATTCACGCCATTATCCCCTATTTTTCCTTTGCCCGTTCCGATAAGAAGGACGCGCCGCGCATCTCCATTACGGCGCGATTGGTGGCCGATCTGCTCCATACCGCCGGGGCCACTCACGTTATGACGATGATGCTGCACTCTCCCCAGGTGCACGGATTCTTCCCCGTGCCCACCGACCCCTTGAGCAGCCGACCGGTGATGACGCACTACTTCCGCCAGCAGGGTTTATCGGAGATAGTCGTGGTGGCAGGGGATATGGGCGCGGCCAAAGCGGCGGCCCGTTTCGCTCAAGACCTGGGTGGGCTGCCCATCGCGGCGGGCAACAAGGAGCGCATTTCGGACACCGAGGTGTGCATCAGCGGCTTTGTCGGCGCGCAGGTCGAAGGCTATCGCCAGGCACTGGTCTATGATGATGAGATCGCCACCGGCGGCACTACGCTGGAGCTGACCCGACAACTGATCGACCATGGCATCAAGGAAATCTGGATCGCTTGCACGCACGGGGTTTTCGTCCACGGCGCGCTGAAAAAGCTGGTTGAAATCCCCCAGATCGTCAAAGTGGTCACCACCGACACGGTCCCGATTCCGGAGGAGAAACGCCATCCCAAGTTGAAAATCCTATCAGTGGCGGATGTGTTCGGCGAAGCGATCCGTTACAACTATCTGAAAAGATCAATCGGCGATTTGTTTGTCTTTGGGGATAATTCTTGTTGATCAGAAAAGCTCCGCTCGCAGGATGTCGTAAAACATCGCCTTAGCCTGACGCTCGATCCAGGGTTTGTGGCCGCATGGCTCCAGCAGGATCAGGTGGAAGTCCGGCAGCACGGAAGAGAGAGGCCGCTGGACGCCTTCGACCGGGTGGGGATCATAGTCCCCGTGGATAGCTGTGACCGGGCAGCGGATTCTCGCTGCTCGCTCTAGCAGGGTCCCGTTTTTCCGCATCTCCAGGGCTTGTTGCAGGGCCTGGCCAAAGGCGTCGGGCTCTCCAAGGAGGGATTCTGTTTGTTGCACCAGCGTGGGAATCGGGTCGTAGGTGTCGCTTTTGGCGGCCAGGGCCCCGAGCCGGGCCAAGGCCTCAGGGCTGGTGCCAGCTTGCGAGTGAGTCAGTTCGTCCACTAGGTTCTTGTATTCTCGCCCCTCGGCTTCACTGAGACGGCTCAAACGAGTCGTCTCTATACTTCTTGCATAGCGATGTTCGAAGGGGCCGCTGGAGACCAGAATCAGTTTTTCGACCAGTTGGGGGTTATCGGCGGCGACCAAGGCGCTGAGCCAGGCGCCCCAGGAGTAGCCCACTAATTTGGCGGGGAGATCGGCGTGTTTCTCTAGTACCTCTTTCAATTCCTCTATTTGGTCCGGCAGTGTGGCCGCGGTTTGAATCGGCTCCAAAATCCCGCCGCGGAGAGCGAGCCGACGCGCCACGGGGGCCATCTCTGCTCCTGCTCCCGGCCCACCGTGAATCAGGGCAATCTTGAAGGGTGCAGTTCCGTAATTTCTCGATTTTGTCAAATGGCTTCTCGTTGGCTAAGATGGACTCGGCCAAAAAACTTCAGATGTTGATCAGGATGGCGCCGCCGAGGCCCAGGCCGCGAAATCCGCGCTCGTAGCCGTGGTGCTCCAACAAAAGGGCCAGGCCGATGCCGAAAAACACCGCACCCAGAATTGTAGCATAGAAGCCCTCCCCCGCGTCCGGCGCGCCGAGGAGTTCAGCCACTCCCAAGGGGAAGAGCAACAGGAGCAAGCCGAGAAGCAGGTTGACGATCGCGTCGATGGTCAAGAGGATTCTTGTGTGTTTGGACATGGGGAAGAGAGAAGTTGAACTTCTAAACTTCTTATCAAATCGCCAAGCGATAAACCTGCCAGCGCTTGTAGATCTCCGCCCCCATGTGCTCGGCCATGATGATTGAGTTGGGATTGTCGGCGCCGGTGATGGAGAGATCGGTCCAGGTGTAGCCTTTGGCCACTGCCCGGGAGACCAACTCGTCGAAGAGCAAGATGGACACGCCCGTGTTCCAATATTCGGGCAGCACCAGCACGCTCTTGATCGTCAGCCCCTCGACCCGTTGCCAGCGCATCCGCCACAACAATTGGAGATAGTTCCAGGGGTAGCGCAGCCCGTTGACGTGGATGAAGATCTCGTTCAGGTTGGGCAGTCCGGGGAAAAAGCCGACCGTCTCACCGTCCACGTCGGCGAAGAGAATCAGTTCCGGGTCGGCGATCTGCCGGAATGGCTCCACCAAGGCTTCTACTTCTTCCCGCAGCCAGCCGATGTGATCGTCCAGGTGGGCAAGGGAGCGTGTCAACAGACGGTGCAGAACATCGATCTCGGCTTCCCAATTGTCGAAATCGGCCTCACGCACGGTCACCCGGCCCTTCTCCCGCACCCGGTTGGCGATCCGTGTGAGCCGCTTGAATTGGGGGGAATCGTCAAAATTGACTCCCAGAGCCACATTCTGAGCCCGGGCCGGTTCGAAGCCGTAACGAGTCATGAAGCCCTGATAATAGACCGGCGAATGGCCGCACATCAGCGCGGGGGGACGGTCGCGCCCCTCGACGAGCACCCCGTAGCTGTCTTCGTAATCCAGGTTCCAAGGGCCGTAGAGCGCGTTCAGGCCGCGGGCGCGCCCCCATGCCGCGGCTCGTTCGATCAAGGCCTGGAAGACATCGTAATCTTGAATGTACTCAAGGAATCCGAAGATGCACTCCTTTTTGGCTCGATTGGTGTTGGTGGGAGGGTCTTCCCCGGCGCAGATCGTGCCGACCGGCTCGCCGTCCCGATAGGCGATGAAAAAGTCGGCCTCGCCGCGCTGGAAGAAAGTTCCCCGTCCTGGGTCGATCACTTTGGCCCGCTCCGGCAGCAATGGCGGCACCCAAAGAGAGTCGTCCCGGTACACCTTCCACGGGAAGGTCAGAAAGGTGCGGCGGTCTCGTTTGGTCTCTACACGACGAGTCGTGATGTCAGTCATATGGTTTCCTTTTGTGGTGATGGTGAAAAGGTGACAGTCACCTGGTTTTTTCGTCATCAGTCAAAACTTACCACTCAATGTCATTAAGTTAAGGTGCGATGCACTTCCTTGGAGCCCTGATTTCGGTGCAAGTTAGTTCGTAG
>CAZJBA010000142.1:0-7909 GCA_964544065.1 uncultured Anaerolineales bacterium
ACATTAAATAGACACGACGCACCGTGTAAGCTGAAAGTGCGTCGTATCTAAGGTACGTTAGCTAGCATTTGTGTAGATAGATTCGACATTTCCGTGTTCTCCTTCGTCTTCGGAGCGGCGATTTAGGTCTACTTCTGACCAGCGGTAGCATGAGCACGGAATGCCATCGCGACAATCTTGACAGCAGTATGCGTGTCCACGTTTGATGATCGGGACCCAGGTGATTTCTACACCACATCCGTAACACCAGCGTGTATCCTCGTAGCGGGACATATGCTCACCTCCTTCTTGGAAATAACTTTAACCGACGTTTGCCAACCTCCTTTCTGGACTTGTACTTCCCTTTAAATGTAGCAGAGAAGCCCCCTGATTGCAAGAACTTTCCAGATTGTAAAGTAAAAAATCTCTCTATCGTTGGGTTGATTCTTGTCTTGGTAGCAACCCTGTGCTAGACTTGATTACGGTATGGCCGAATCGAATATGTTTCGTAAAGCAGTTGAGGCAATTCGTCAAGACCAGCGCGTCCGGGCGCGAGATTACCTGACGCGCTTGATTCGCGCGGATAAAAGAAACCTCGATTATTGGCTCTGGCTTAGCTCCATTGTTGAGACAAAAAAAGAGCGCCTCTATTGCCTGAAGTCGGTTCTGCGCTTGGATCCGCACAATCAAGCCGCCAAGCAGGGATTGCGTCTGTTGGGTGAAATTTCCTCCGCCGACGATGCGATAACGCCCATGCCGCCGGTGCAGCGCTCGTGGGAAGTAAAGCTTGAAGAAGCAGAACTTGAAACCCCTGGCGGAATCAAGAAACTATGGGTAAATTCGAAGTTGCGAATATACGTTCTACTTGGCGCCAGCGTCATTCTTATCGGATTGATCATTGGGGGCATCCTTGGAACCCCTGCTGCTTTGTTGGGGCCTCAGTTGACCATCACACCGATCGCTTGGACCGCGACCCCCACGTTCACGCCTTCTCTCACCCCCAAAGTGGGCCTTGCCACACCCACGCCGGAAGTCGTTCAGCCGTTGTGGACGTTGTTAGATGCTACCTACACGCCCAGACCGTTGTACGTCAATACCCCCCATCCTCGCAGTGAGGCTTATGACATTGGGCTGCGCGCTTATGTCAGCGGCGACTATGAAAAGACGCTCAATTATATGCAGCAGGTGCTCCAGAGCGAGCCTGATGCGCCTGATGTTCAATATTACATCGCTGAAGCACAGCGGCAATTGGGGCAATTCGATCAGGCCATCGAAATGTACGAAGCCATTATTGAAACCGATTCGGAATTTGCGCCAGCATATTTGGGGCGTGTCTTGGCAAAGTTGGCCCAATCTCCGGATGCGTTGGTCGAGGACGATCTGCAGCAATTGATCAAGCTGGCCCCGGACTACCAACCGGCTTATCTTGAATTGGCATCGCTCCAGGTGCGGCGCGGAAAACCCGAACAGGCGCTGGAAACGTTGGATGCGGCTGGCGATGTTTTGACCGATCTATCCCGCTATTATAGGGTTCGGGCGCAAGTGTTCCTCGCCCTGGGGGAAGATGCCAAAGCTTTGGAAAATGCCGAACAGGCCTACCAGCAAGACATCACTGCTTTGCCCGTCTATCTGCTTTTGGCCGAGGCTTATCTGGAAAACGATCAGCCTGAAAAAGCGTTTGAGGTTATTTCTATCTATGGCAGCCACATAGAAGGAGATGCGGGTGCCTTGTATTGGGCATTGACGGGATGGTCTCACTACGAAAATGAGGAATATGAACAGGCTCTTGAAACCCTGGAGAAAGCTTTGGAAATGGATGAAGCGCTTGCTCTTGCTCATCAATACCGCGGCATGACGATGCTGGCCATGGGAGAACCTGCTGATGCGATCAATGACTTGTATCGCGCCCGTCAGATTGACCCCCATTCCTTTGCGATTCGCCTCCATTTTGCCTTGGCTTTGTGGGCGGAAGACCGTGACAGTGATGCTTACAAACAGATCAACGTGGCAGAAGATTATGCTCATTCTGATAAGGAGTTGGGGGAAATCTATTATTACCGCGCTCAAATCGCCCATGAACTCTCCCAATTCCAACGCGAGGAGCTTGATTGGCAAGCCTTGTTGGAATTACCCCGGAACGTCGTTCCTGAGTCTTGGCTTCAAGACGCACAGATGGCTTTGACGCCTGCCGTGACCGCCACCCCCTGAGATTGGGTCAAGCTATTGATGTCCAAACCTGATTCCCAAAACGCACTTGTTGGCAGCGAGCCGTTCGAGGCTGCCCTTGATGCTCTCCCTGAAAGTGTCCTGATGGTCGACAGGGAGGCTCACATCCTGTTGGCTAATCGGGCTGCTTGCGAATTGATCGCTTGGCCCGTGGAGCAATTGATTGGCTTTTCCCTGGATGATCTCTCCGCCTCGAGATTGGGCCAGTTAGGTTTCCAGCCAGAGGAGTTGCAAGGGGTATTTGATCGGCTGCGGGAGGGGAAGCTGGCCACAATTCCCAACAAATCGTATTTGCTGCCCGACCGGCAACCCTCCTGCGTGCTGGAGCGGGCGATTTATCCTGCAAGACCGGAGGAAAAGACGCTCAGATGGCTCTTTGTCTACCGTGATGTCACCGCGGAACACACCGCTCACCGGGAGCGCCAAGCCTCCGTCGATTCATTGACCCATAATTTACGTTCGCCCGTTAGTGCAATCCTTGGCTCGCTCGATTTGCTTGAGGCAGTTTTACCTCAAGAGGACCGCGATGTGATCGTGACGCGTTCCTTGCGGGTGGCTCGCAGGGGAGCGAAACGCGCGCTCCGCTTGATCATGTCTTTGCTGGACATCACTTGGATGCAATCGAGCCAATGGACTTTGAGCAAGAAACCCGTCGACCTGACCGCCATGATTACTGAGGTGGTAAACAAAGCGAGATCGATTGCAAAAGAATATGACATTACCATCCGTGTTTGGGGGTTGGAGGGATTGCCCGTGATTCTGGCCGACGCCGAAAAACTGGAACGCGTCATCGCCAACTTGCTCGATAACGCCATCAAATTCAGCCCAGAGGACAGCCAAGTTCAAGTGATGGTAGAGGCATCTGAACAGCGATTTAGCCTTCAAGTTCAAGATTGTGGGCCCAGAATCCCTCCTGAGTACCACGAGAAGATCTTCGAGCGCTATTGGCAAATTCCGGGCCAACTTGGTCGCTGGCAGGGCATCGGGATGGGCTTGGCCTTTTGTCGGGAAGTCGTTGCGGCCCATGGTGGCAAGATTTGGGTTGAGAATCGCCCCAAAAAGCAGGGCTGTCTTTTCAAGATGACGCTGCCAGTATCTTCTCAAAATTTTGGGGAAAGGAAAATGGTTGGTAGTAAGCTACGGAGTGAAACGGAGTAGTGTTTGCGGTACTCCATTTCATTTCGTACCTGACTACGAGCTATCGCTTTGGACGAAATCAATCTGCTAAAGTGGTTGGCAGTAAGCTACGGAGTGAAACGGAGTAGCGTTTACGGTGCTCCATTTCATTTCGTACCCGGCAATGAACCGGCTCGATTCTTACGAATTTCATATAAAACCCGCTTGTCTCACGATCGCAAGCGCGCTATAATTACTTCGGTTAAAAACGAGATCAAGAAGGTTTAGACTTATGCCGATTTACACTTATCGTTGCGAGAATTGTGGTATTCAGTTTGATCGACGACAGAAATTTTCCGATGACCCCCTGACCTTATGCCCAGAATGCGAAGAAGAAGCCTTGCGGAAGGTTTACCAGCCGGTAGGGATTGTCTTCAAGGGTTCCGGATTTTACGCTACCGATAATCGCTCCCCTTCGGGAATGGAACGAAGCTCATCTGATTCGAACGGCGACAAGTCGGATGATTCTTCCGAATCAACTACCAAGCAAAGCAACACCAAAGCGAAATCAACGGACTCCGAGTAGATAAACTTGCTTAATATCAAAACGCTCCCCGGATGAGGAGCGTTTTTTGATTCTATGTTGGCACTTATTACATCCAGCTTTCTAGCACATCTTGTTTGATCCGGACGACCTCTTCTGCTGCCTCAACATCGTAAAAGCGTCTAGTGGGGATAATTTTCAATTCGGATTGATTCTCTTGCGCCCACCTCGCTAACGCTTGCAACTCCTCCAGCCCCTTTTGCATCGCCTCGGCTTCTTTGGCCCCAAAACGATACGTTAAGAGATAGGGATACTCGCCCTTCAGGCTTTGGAGGATGGCTTGAATCGCTTGGATAAGTTCCGCAGAGCTGGGTTGGGTGTGCAGCCGTTGCAAACTTTCTACCGGAAGTTCTAAGTTAAAGCGATAGATTTTTTGGATCATGGGTCTGTGGAAGAGCTTGGCCAGCGCCTGATCGTGTTGGATGAGCATCTTTTCCGGGATGGACTGAGGCTTCCCTTTTTGATTATACGCCTCCACTTGAAGCTCGAACCGTTCATCTTTGATCTTAACTTGGAGCGTGGGATCATTTTCCGGCAGCAAAGCCCGGACACTGTCCATAATAAAATCAGCGTACTCCTGAAAGAAGGTCTTCTTGGCCTTGTCTGGCGGCACTTTCGCTGCGGGGATGATTTCGCCGACGTGAATGGTCAATTCAGGACGCTTGAACTTGAGGGCCGCTTCCAGCGCGCCGACTGTGCCGCTAAACCCAATTGGCAAAATGGGCGCCTCGCCGCGGTAACTCAACCAAGCAACGCCGCTTTGAGCCCGCATTTGACCCGGATTCCAGACGCCGCCTTCGGGAAAAATGCCCAGAAACCCGTTTTGTTCGAGCACGTCTAAAGCATTTCGAAGCGCGGCCCGGTCAACGTGGCCGCGCCGAATGGGGATATATTTGTAAAGCCACTCGAAAAACTCGGTGATGTTTTCTTGTGGGATGTCACCGGCCCCGAGCATTTCGATTTGCCAAGGGGTGTAAACCACCATCAGCACGCCTTCCATGGCAGCGGTGTGATTGCCAACGACCAGCAACGGGCCATGGTTGGGAAAATTTTCATCCCCGTTGATTTGAATTCGAAAGAAGATTGGTAAGATGATCCGCCCGAGTGTGCGGATAATTCCTCGCGTTATTCGATTTCGAGGGTAGTTGAGTCGTGTTTTCCTTTTCATCTGGATGTGGATACCTTTTCAGTTGTTTTTGTAGCTGACTTTGGCCTCTTTAGGGAACGGAGCCGACTCTCTCTTGAAATGGAACCCCGCCGCGCCTCGGTGGCCGCCTCCCCCAAAGCGCTGGGCGATTTCGGCTACATCTACTTGGTTGGAGTAGAGCGAGACGAAGGTGTACATCTCTCCATCGACCAGATTGTCGATGTAACAATAGGCAATCTCGTAGCCGCAATTGCGGATGTGCTCTCCCAGATCGCCGGAACCGCGCAGATTGACCGCCAGCGTTCGGTGGCCTTCGAAGTTGATCGAAAAGCCGTAGCAGGCCGTAGCGCTTTGGATATTGCGCAAGCGCGCTTCCCGCAGGATACTGCCGCGTTCGATGATTTGATCGACCAAGGCTTGTTTGTCATCTAAGAGTGGTTTCCAAAGCTTCTTGTTATGGGGGTTGCTGTTGAGTTGGTAGAGCCCTTCATTGAAGGCCCCGGTTTCTTTTTCCGCCCATCGCCAAATGTCGCGATCCCCGATGAGAATGACAGCCCGGGGGATGGGTTGATCGGGAAAGTAATATTTCCACGTCAATACACAGGCGGCTTCGTTTGTATCGCGAACGCCGGGCCAATCTGCTGATATGTCGCTCATCTCCTCCAGCGCTGACTTATGATGGTCAATCCAGGTCAATTGGTGATAGGCGGCCAGACGCTGCATATCTTCTTTGGGCAGGGAAAAATCTACAATGATAATATGGTCAGCGTAGAGGATTTCATCCAGGGGGAATGAGTCGCCATATTTCATCTCGCACATGGCAACCTGCGGGCCGACCGCTCGGCGCACAATCGCGGCTGAAGCGCGTCCATCTGTGTCGTTGTGGTAGATACAAAGTGTGTTCATATCTTACGTCATGAAGGTTTCTAAGGTGGCATTTGTGTTGACCAAGCGTTGTCCAATGAAGGTGGCCATGTGCTTGTGGAACGCTGTCGCAAAGAACAACAAGATTGCAACGGCACACCCTGGGGCCCAGCGGAGGAGCATGTTTGGCTCTACCCACATGGAGAGATACTTCAATTGTAGCGGCAGCTCCGTAATGATGCCGAATCCGCCCTTGAGCAGTAACCAAATTCAGGGGGCGTTTTTCTCGTCATCTAAAAGAGGGTGGCTTATAGACCAGGACTGACCAGAGGGACAGGTGTGAACAGGAGCACGAAAAGGATGAGGCCAAGCAGGGCAACGGCTCTTCGGCCTGAATCCAACTGCGTGATTTGATCCAGCGGCTCTGCGTATCTGCGCCCAAGCAAGAAGATCAAGACGGCCCAAAGCCACCATCCAGACCAGACGAATCCAAGCAGTCCTAGAATCCCTAAAATGAATGGCAACAGCTTTTTTGCTCGTTGGTCCAAAAGCACGTAGATGTGATGCCCGCCATCTAGTTGCCCTACTGGCAATAGATTGAGGGCGGTGACCAATAAGCCAGCCCACCCGGCCCAGGCTACCGAGTTGAGGGTTACATCCATGCCCCCGTTGGGGAAAGGAGTCCCGCTGAAGAAGTAGCGGATCCAGTAGAGGATGGGGTTGGCAGTTCCGTAACCCGCCGGTTGGGGCAGCAACTTGCCATGGACGAGATATTTCAGGCCCAGGTAGAGCAAAGAATTGCCCTCGAATCCTTGTCCTGGTGGGAAGACTTGGGGAAGTTGATCCACCGGAGAGGTGGAAAGCCCGATCAGCAAAACGGGGATGGTTACAATCAACCCCGCCAAGGGGCCGGCCGCGCCGATGTCGAGCAAAGCCCGCTTGTTTTTGGGCGGTTCTTTTAGTTGGATAAACGCGCCCATGGTGCCGAAAGGACTCAGGGGGAAGGGCAGAAAATAGGGCAAGGATACTTCTGTGTTGTGGTAACGGGCAGCTAAATAGTGGCCAAACTCGTGGGCGAGCAAAATGGCTAACATGCTGACAGCGAAGGGCCAGCCTTGCCATAGCGCTTGGAGCAAATTGAGAACGTCGGCGCCAACTTCTCCTGTCAGAGAGCCTTCGAAATTGTACAGCGTTCCGGCAAACAGGACGCTGAACAAGGTCAGGATGAAAAGTCCGACGTTGACCCAGGGGTTGGATCGTTCGGCTTGAATCAGGCCTCTTTTCAAGTAAATGGTGTGTTTGCTGTCTTCCTTCCGGAAGAGGGGGGTCATGGCGTGAGGTTCGAGCGCTTGGGCGACTTGATCATAAGCAGCAGCGGAGTCGCCATAGAGCTTGCCCCGGTACCGGACCAGAAAGCCTTGGTGAGAAGTCCCCCAAGTCGTGTCGTCAATTCGAAACACCTGCGAGACGATTGTCGTGATCTGGTGTTTTTTTCGTTGTTGTGACTGTTCAACTTGCATGATTGTTTTTCTTTTCGATTGATTTCTAGTATCTTCTCAATATTTTGGGGAAACGATTACGTAGCCGTAGTTTCCACGCCACGGGCGCGCATGCGGATGCACGCAACACCGAAGCGAGCGACCCCGTGGAAGCGAGATTTGGTACCCCTTCGGGCACACAAATGGGTGTGCTCTGCCACACGGTGTGCGCCCATCTGGCGTGCCCTCGCTCGCCAACGGCGTGCCTACGGCATGCGCGCCTCCGGCGGGGCAACACCGTGTGGCTGCGCGAAAATCTCGGCTACATGTTCCCCGCTTTTTTGAAAAGATACGATTCCTACCGGTAAATTTGAAGACGATCAGAAAGCTTAAACACAGGCGGGAGTGGATGGGAGTCGAACCCACCGCGGCTCGCAGAACGACCCGCCACCGGTTTTGAAGACCGGGGAGCCCACCGGGACTCAACCACCCCCA
>CAZJBA010000143.1:0-7793 GCA_964544065.1 uncultured Anaerolineales bacterium
AGAGCATTTTAGTCTACCTGCTTTTTAAGCGTCACTTACTATCTAACCACCACCAGGTTTTGAAAACCTTTAGGGTCTCACCCCGTGAAATCCCGGAGACCCACTATTGAAAGGAAAACAATGGGACAAACCTTAGCACAGAAAATCATCGCTTCCCACCTCGTCGAGGGGAGTATGACACCAGGCGAACAGATCGCCATTCAGATTGACCACACCCTGACACAGGACGCCACCGGCACGATGGTATGGCTCGAGTTCGAAGCCATGAAAGTTCCTCGCGTGCAGACGGAACGGTCGGTCAGCTATGTTGATCATAACACCTTGCAGACCGATTTCCGCAATGCCGATGACCATCGTTACTTGCAGACCGTTTCGGCCCGTTACGGAGCCTATTTTTCCCGCCCCGGCAACGGAATCTGCCACCAGGTGCAGTTGGAGCGATTCAGCATCCCCGGCAAGACCCTCTTGGGGTCGGATAGTCACACCCCCAACTCGGGTGGATTAGGCACGCTGGCAATTGGCTCCGGCGGGATGGATGTCGCCGTTGCCATGGCCGGCGGCCCCTTTTATTTGACCATGCCCGAAATTCTGGGCGTGGAGTTGACCGGCTCGTTAGGTCCCTGGGTGACAGCCAAAGATGTTATTTTGGAAATGCTGCGCCGGTTATCGGTCAAAGGCGGTGTGGGCAAAGTCGTGGAGTATTTTGGCCCGGGTGTGGCCAGCCTCAGCGTGGATGAGCGCGCCACGATTTGTAACATGGGAGCCGAGCTTGGGGCCACCACCTCCATTTTCCCCAGCGACGACCAGACCCTGGCCTATCTAAAAGCCCAGGATCGCGCCCAGGATTGGACCCCTTTGGCCGCCGATGCTGAGGCCGATTACGACGAAGTGATCGTGCTCGACCTGAGTACGCTTGAACCCCTGATCGCCCAACCCTCCATGCCCGACAACGTTGTCCCCCTGCGAGAACTCGTGGGTCTTCCCCTCGCCCAAGTGTGTATCGGCTCGTGTGTCAATTCTTCCTATCAGGATTTGGCCAAAGTTGGGCAGATTCTGAAGGGGAAGCGGGTTCATCCTGATGTCAGCTTGACCATCACGCCGGGGAGCAAGCAAGTTTTCACCATGATTGCTGAAGATGGCTCCCTTGCCGAGATGATTCGGGCGGGGGCGCGGGTGCTTGAATCGGCCTGTGGCCCTTGCCTGGGCATGGGCCAGGCTCCGGCGTCGGGTGTGAATACATTGCGCTCTTTCAACCGCAACTTCAAGGGGCGCAGCGGCACGGACGATGACCAGGCCTACCTGGCCAGTCCCGAGGTGTGTGCGGCCGCGGCAATCCACGGTGAGATCGTTGATCCGCGTTCGTTAGGCGGCGCCGTTCAGGCCACGTCGCCAACTTCTTATGCCACCGACGACACCATGATCCTGCCGCCGCTATCGGCCGAGCAGGCTCAGGATGTGGTCATCAAGCGCGGCCCGAACATCAAGCCGGTGCCCATCGCTGATCCACTACCCGACGCCTTGCAGTTGGATGTTTTGTTGAAGGTGGGTGACAATATCACCACGGATGACATTATGCCCGCCGGCGCAGAAATCTTGCCGCTGCGTTCCAATGTGCCCGCCATTGCCGAGTATGTCTTCGTCCGGGTTGATCTTGACTTTGTCGAGCGGGCAAAATCGACCGAGAGCGGCATTTTGGTCGGGGGAATCAACTACGGGCAAGGGTCAAGCCGCGAGCACGCTGCCCTGGCGCCCATGTATCTTGGGGTCAAAGCGGTCTTGGCCAAATCGTATTCTCGCATTCATCATGCCAACCTGGTCAATATGGGCATGCTCCCCCTTGTTTTTGTGAATTCGGAAGATCATGAGAAGATCGATCAGGGTGATACGTTGAAAGTCAGCGAGGTTCATGGTGCCCTTGAACAGGGCACGAACCTCCACGCTTTGAACCTGGATGCGGATGAAACCTATGAGGTTCAGATGCACTTGAACGAACGTCAACGCCAGGTGTTGCTTGCTGGGGGGACGTTGAATTTCTATCGTAGTGGAAAGGCGGAGATATGAGCTACAACATTACCCTGATCCCGGGCGATGGCATCGGTCCCGAGGTGATTGCAGCCGCCCGCCGCGTTCTCGAAGCTACAGATCTTTCTTTTGATTGGGACGTGCAGCACGCTGGCGCTGGCGTCATGGGCGAGCAGGGAACGCCGCTTCCCGATCAGGTGCTGACTTCGATTCGGGAGCATGGCGTCGCTTTGAAGGGGCCCATTACCACCCCTGTGGGCTCAGGCTTTCGCAGCGTCAACGTGGCTATCCGCCGGGCGCTCGATCTGTATGCCAATGTCCGTCCGGTCAAGAGCTTGCCCGGTATTCCGGGAGTGCGCCAGGATATCGACCTGGTCGTGGTGCGCGAAAACACAGAGGGGCTCTACGTCGGCATCGAACACGAAGTCATGGCCGGAGAAGTCGCCGAGGCCATTCGGGTCATCACCCGCAAAGGTTCGGAACGAGTGGTCCGCTTTGCCTGTGAGTATGCCCGCACCAACGGACGCCGTAAGGTCACCGCCGTGCATAAGGCCAACATCCTCAAACTCACTGACGGACTTTTCCTCGAGACAGCTCGACAGGTGGCCCAAGACTATCCCGATCTGGAATTTGAATCCTGCATCGTTGACGCCCTCTGCATGCACCTGGTCATGCGGCCTCAAGTGTACGATGTGCTGGTTTTACCCAACTTGTATGGGGACATTGTCAGCGATCTTTGTTCGGGGCTGGTAGGGGGGTTGGGATTGACACCGGGGGCTAATATCGGCGAAGAGGTGGCCGTCTTTGAGCCCGTTCATGGTTCTGCCCCAGACATCGCTGGTAGCGATCGTGCCAATCCCTGTGCCGCTATCCTGACCGCCGCGTTGATGCTCCATCACCTCGGCGAAGACGAAGCCGCGGCCGAGATTGAATCAGCCGTCACGACTGTGCTTCGAGACGGACACGTGATCACGGCCGATCTCAAAACCAGCGGCGATGGCAGAACGCTGGTTGGCACCCAGGCCATGGCTGATGCGATCGTTCAGGAGATGGCATCCGGTTCCTAGTCAGACACGTCTCATTTCGCCAAACTTTGTCGCGGGACTCCCGTCCCCGACAAGGCTTAGACCGAAGGTCTTCATGCCAGGCCTGAAAGCAAAAAGCCCCTCAAGGAATTTAATTCCTTGAGGGGCTAATAGTTTTAAATGCTTCTGGGATTAATCTTCTCCAAGCGATGACATGGCCGCCGCCGTCATCAAGGCCGCCCCGTTGACCAGGGCAGTTTCATCAAAGTCGAAGCGGGGATGATGATGAGCGGCGTCAAGCCCCTTTTCGGCATTGGCCGAGCCGATCATAAAGTAACAGGAAGGGAAAGCCTCCATCATAAAAGCCATATCTTCCGCCCCCATGGTTCGCGCTTCGAAGTCAATCGTGCTGTCGGTAAAGATCTCCGCGGCGATAGCGGCAATTTGTGAGGCTAAGGCCGGGTCATTGCTGACCGCGGGGGTGATGTCTTTGTAGTCAAGCTCAATCGCACAACCCAAGGCCTGAGCTGTGTTGGAGGCAATCTCGCGCAGGCGTTCCACTACTATGACGCGAATCTCCGGCTTGAATGTTCGAACCGTTCCTTTTAGTTCCACCTCGGGGGGGATCACATTGAAGGCAGACCCACCGTGAATGCTGCACACGCTGACCACGGCGGAGTCGAGCGGCGGGGTGTTGCGAGAGACGATGCTTTGCAGCGCGGTGATAATTTGGGCCGAGGCGAAGATAGGATCAACGGCTTGATGGGGGGCCGCACCGTGCCCGCCTTTTCCCTTCACTGTGATCTTGAACGCGCCCGCTGAAGCCATGATAGGCCCTTTTGTGATCCCAAACCAGCCCAGCGGTTGCTCGTTCCACAGGTGCAGCGAAAGGGAAGAATCCGGTCGAGGGTTTTCCAGTACGCCCTCCTGGACCATTTTCTCAGCGCCGCCATCGCCCTCTTCGGCGGGCTGGAAAACCAGCTTGACCGTACCGGCCAGTTCCTCGCGATGGGCATGCAACATCTTTGCCACCGTCAACCCGATAGCGACATGGCCGTCATGACCGCACGCGTGCATCACGCCAGGAGTCTCGGAAGCGTACTCTGCCTCGGTCTCTTCCTGAATGGGCAGCGCGTCCATGTCGAAGCGCAGCAAGGCTACCGGGCCAGGTTTGGCCCCTTCCAGCAGAGCGACCACGCCGGTTTCGGCGATGCCGGTCTCCACCTCTAGGCCGAGCGATTCTAATTCTTCGGCCACGATTTTCGCCGTTCGGTGTTCTTGCAGCCCCAACTCGGGATGGCGGTGAAAATCTCTGCGCAAATCGCGTGTATAGGGGAATAATTCTTGGGCTTCTGTCAAAAAATACTTCATCAAGGCCTCTTTATTCATCTGAATCGTCGCACCCTTACTTGGATTGATCCTCGGGGTCGATCTGCTCAAGGGGGAATTCTTTGGTGACATGATCTTTAAAGCTGACCAAGACCGTGTTCTTGATCGGATTTGACTTGATCACTTTGCCCTCGCCCAGCGGCGTCGAGACACGTTTTTTGCGTCTGGGCAAATCTTTGCGGGCCTCAATGTAATATTTATGTTCGTGTTTGAGGCAGCAACGCAGCCGCCCGCACATGCCCGTGATCTCCGATGGCGCCAGTGAGACCCCCTGCGCTTTGGCCATCTTGATCGAAATGGGGGCAAACTGGGTCATGAAGGCCGTACAACAACGGATTCCTTTGCCGCAAGCCCCCATCCCCCCGATAATCTTGGCGGCGTCTCGCGGCCCAATTTTGTGCATGCTGACCTTGACGCCGTAATGCTTCTTGATTGCCTTGCGCAGTTTATTGGTTTTGTCCTTTTTCCCCTCATGCGTGTACAAAAAGGTCAGCCGCTCCCCGTCCAAGGTGAACTCGGCCGAAACGATCTTGACGTCCTTGATTCGTAAATCCGATGCTTTTTGGCCACAAAAATCGATCGCTTCGGCTTCTTTTTGCTTCCTGATTTGGCGGAGCACCAAATCTCGCCCTGTGGCTTTGCGCAAAACCGGTTTCCAAGAGCCGTGTTTGGGGCTGCGTGGATTTTCAGGGATGTGGACGATTTCCCCCAGTTGTCGCCCGCGGCTGGTTTCCACAACCACATAATCGCCCACTTCCAGGTCGGGATATTGATCCGCACTGAAGTGATAGACTTTTCCGGCTTTTTGAAAGTGTATTCCAACGATAAACTTTGACATAGCGACGCTATTGTACCGCGGAGAAGGGGGAATTGCGAAGGTGAGAATTTGATCAACCCGTCAGAGAGAAACGGACTCACTCGCCGGGGATTCTGACCAGGTGGCTTGATCCTATCGTGGGGAGAAAGTGGCCTCGGGCTTCATTGCTTTACTCGAACACCCAGGGATCAACCGCTCGCTGCCATGAAACCAGTTCCTCTTCGTCGAACCAGAGCGCTACTTCTTTTTCGCCGTTTTCGACCGAGTCGGATGCGTGAGTCAGGTTGCGGCCAACCTCCAAGCCGAAATCATGTCGCACGGAGCCGGGAGCAGCTTCGGTCGGGCGGGTTGCTCCCATGGTTTGGCGCACGGCGGCGACCCCGTTGGGTCCCTCCCAAACCATGGCCATCACGGGGGATGAAGTGATATAGTCGATCAAGGGTTCATAAAAGGGTTTGCCCTTGTGGATGGCGTAATGAGTCTCGGCCAATTCCTGGCTGACTTGTATGAATTTCGCCGCGATCATCCGCAGGCCGCGGCGTTCCAATCGACTGATGATTTCCCCTGTCAGCCCGCGTTGAACGGCGTCGGGTTTGACCAGAACGAGTGTTTTTTCCATCTTTTGATTGCCTCCAGTTGGATACAAAATGCAACCTTGCAAAAGGAAGACCTCTCGCAAGGTTGTTACTAATTTTCGGGTTTTGATTTTACCAGATTTGAGTTCTTACCGCAGTAAATTCTCCGCTTTGGAATAGGCGTCCAGCGCGGCTTGGAGTTGGTCGGCGCGCATGTAAGCGTCGCCCAAGGTTTGCAGGATGTGGGCGTTGACCGGGTGTTGGTAGCTGGCCTGATCGAGGTCTTCGATGACTCCTTCGAGGCGTTTGCCTTTTTTGATCAGCTTGTCATAGTGCGTCATAGCTTCATCGATTTGACCTTTTTTGATGAGTGCTTGCGCCTCCAATTGCTCGGCGTGATACTCGTCTTCGGGCTCCACCTGCTGCTCGGCGGGCGCTGGTTCTTCTATTTCTGGTTCCGGTGCTTCGACTTCGATGTAATCGTTGATGCGCGTGAGCATGTCGGTGTTAATACTAGCGATGGCAAGCAGATCCTGGGCGCTTTCGAAGGGCCCGTTTTCTTGGCGGTAATTGACGATCTCTTGGGCTAACCGGAATCCAATCTCTGGTATCTTTTCCAGTTGTGCCAGGGAGGCTGCGTTCAGTTCTATTGTTTCTATCTCCTCTTCGGGGGGTTGTGGAGCGATCCAGGTGTATTCCTCCGCCTCGGTGGGCTCGGGTTGAGGCGCCTCTTCTGGGGCGGGTTCCTCTATCCAGCCCGGTTCTTCTTCCGCTTCGGTGGGTTCAGTCTCCAGGTCGCGCAGCCACTCGGGGAGTTCTTCTTCCGGTTCAGTTTCTTCGACTTCAGCTTCTAGCTCTGCGGGGGCGACATCTTTTATTGGTTCGGGTTCAACCTCCTCAGGTTTGGCTTTTTCTGCGGGGATTTCTTGTGGCGTCCGGATATCTGCATCGATTTCGCGCATCCAGGTGTCTTCCACATCTTCTTGCTCTTCAGCGGATTCATCCAGTACATCTTGCAGCCAGGTAGGAATCTTTTCTTCCTCTTGACCGGGAATTTCTTCCGGTTTGGGTTCCTCTTCGGCGGTTTCCTCTATCGCTTCTAGCAGCCATATGGGAGTCTCTTCTTCCTCTGGGCCGGGGATTTCTTCAGGTTGGGGTTCTGCTTCAGCGGCTTCCGCGGGCCCAACGATTTCTTCCGGTTCTGGCTCAGCTTCTGGCGTCGGCTCTGTTGGCTGCGAAAAAGCTGCTTCTTGCAGCCAATCGGGATAGTCCTCCGGTGTTTGTTTTGGTTCTAAGGTTTCCTCTTTGGGCGCTTCTGGTTGTGGGACTTCTTGGTCAGGCCTTGTTTCTGTTTCAGGGACTTCTTGCTCGGCGGCATCTGCCGGGATTTCTTGAGCCCATTCAGGAGGGGCTTCACCGCGTTCTTCCGGGCGGGAGAGTAATTCTTCTTCGGAGATACCTTGCTTGGCAGCTAACCCTTCAAGCCAGGCCATCGCCGCGTCGGCATCTTCGAATTCCTTTTCAGGGGTTTCTTCTGGTTGTTCGCTGGGGGCTTCTGCGGCTATTTCCGCTTCGCCTTCTTCTGGCTCGCGGATCCAGGTAGGGAAATCGGCTTCTTCGTCCGACTCTGGCGAAGATGCTGAAACCGGTTCGGCTTTTTCCGGTTCGTCCAGCCATTCAGGAAATTCGGCTTCTTGTTCTTTGGTTTTTTCAGGGAGGGGTTGACCTTCTAGTTCTTCTAGCCATTCGGGTCGTTTACTTTCTGCCTCGGCGGTTTCGGCAACTTCTTTTTCTCCGGCCAGCGCGGCCGGTTCAGGGGTGGGCGTTTCAGCGGGTTCAGGTTCGACCTCTGCCTGAGGGGTAGCTTCTGTTTCCAACTCTCGCAGCCAATCGGGGATTTCGTCATCCTCGGCCATTTCCGGTTCGGCTTCGGCCTGGGGCGCGGATTCAGCTTCCAACTCTTGC
>CAZJBA010000144.1:0-5593 GCA_964544065.1 uncultured Anaerolineales bacterium
GAGCATTTTAGTCTACCTGCTTTTTAAGCGTCACTTACTATCTAACCACCACCATCGGCTCCCTTGTGGCTGAAACTCTATTGGCGAAGGTGCTTTTTAGACTTCCGAAGTCTGAAGCCTGAAAAACTGCATAAATACTGTCATTTATTATGCCCTCAACCAAAAGGCGCGCCATCATCCATCTCGATCTCGATGCTTTCTTCTGCGCGGTGGAAGAACAACGCGACCCCGGCTTGCGCGGCCAGCCCTTCGCCGTGGGGGGAAGCCCGGAAGGCCGCGGTGTTGTCGCCTCCTGTTCCTACGCGGCGCGCCAATTCGGCGTACGTTCGGCGATGCCCATGGCCAGGGCGGCCCAGCTTTGCCCCCACTTGAAGATTGTCTCGACGCATCGCTCGGCCTATAAGGAGGCCTCTCATCAAGTGATGGAACGTCTTCACGCTCTGACCTCTCAGGTGGAGCAGCTTTCCATCGATGAAGCTTTTCTGGATGTCAGCGATTTGGCCGATGATGTGGAAAGCTTGGGCCGTAAACTGCAGGCCCAAATCCGAGATGAGTTAAATTTGCCTTGCTCGCTGGGCATCGCCAGTAACAAATTGGTGGCCAAAATTGCCACCGATGTCGGCAAGGGTGCTCATTCAGGCAGCCAGCCTCCCAACGCTCTCACCCTGGTGCCGCCAGGGCAAGAGGCCGACTTTCTGGCGCCGCTGCCGGTGGAGATGCTCTGGGGCGTGGGGCCGAAGACGGCGCAAAAACTGGCACCATTGGGCGTCGAGACGATCGGCGATCTGGCCGCCATCCCGGAGCTAAAATTGGCGGAATTGCTGGGCAAACACGGTTGGAGTTTGTCGAAACGCGCCAGGGGTTATGATGATCGCCCCATCGTGACCGAACGGGAAGCCAAATCTTTCAGTAAAGAAACGACGTTTGCCCATGACACCCGCGATGGCGCGCTTTTACGCGACACGCTGCGGAAACAAATCCACAACGTGACCCGCCGGTTGCATCAACGTAGCCGCAGGGCCCGCACGGTCACGGTCAAGATACGCTGGCCCGATTTTGAGACTCTGACGCGCCAGACTACCCTCGATCGGGCTACCGATGATGAAACGTTAATCGCCGAGACGGCTCTTGAGCTTTTCGAGCAGGTTTGGGAGCCAGGCAAAGCGGTTCGGCTGTTGGGGATGGGGGTCAGCAACCTGGACGAGCATGTCCGCCAATTGGGGCTGTGGGACCCGGATGTGCACAGGGAGCAACAAATTCACCAGGCGCTCAAGGATTTGCAAGCGCGGTTTGGCAAAGGCGCCATCTGGCGCGGCTCGGAACGGGGAGAGTGAAATCCCCTCTCCCGAGGGGAGAGGGGTAGGGTGAGGGGGAATGTGAGATGAACGGAAAAACGTTGGGGTTCGGAGCGTCAGGTAGAAGCCCGTTTTTTCCGAAAAAAACGGGCTTCTTGATTCTCGAGAAGATGTTATCTTTCAAGGGGGGGTGTTCGTTTAGGGGGAAATGTGATGGGATGGGAAAAAGAAGGTTCAACGGTACCCCCTGCGAGTGAGTCAGTGGCACCCGCAACTGGAGCAGGTTCCCCCGCTGCAATCACTGCATGATGAGTCGCTTCCTGCCACGGAACCTCCCTCCGAACGAGCGTACGCGGCCGTTATCCCCCGAGACGTTTTATCGCTCTGGCAATGTTTGCAGGCAATGGGGTCATCCGCCTCGGAGATGCGCCGGATGGCCTCGAAGTTGGTCTCGCAATTGCTGCAGTGATATTCGTAAATGGGCATAGAAATTCCTTGGGAAACAAATCACCCCGCGGTGTCGGCTTGCGGGGTGATTTGTTTCAGGGTTGGAAGATTATGCTTCGCCGCACAGTTCCAGAAGTTGCTCCCAACGGCGGTCGACTTCTTCTTGGAACAGGTCGATTAGATGTTCGTTTTCTTCCTTGAACAGGTGGCGGAAGCGGCCTTGAACCTCAAGCCATTCTCGGATCGGTCGTTTGTCCCGAGGCTTGTAATTCAGGGTCCACTCGCCATTTTCGACTTCATAGAGCGGCCAGTAGCAGGTATCGACGCCCAGTTGGGTCACTTCGACGGTGGTGTCGGTGGCGTGGCGCCAGCCGCGGTTGCAAGAAGAGAGCGTGTTGATAAAAGCTGGCCCGCCGCAGTTGACCGCTTTGCGGGTTTTTTGCATCAGGTCGCGCCATTTGCTGGGGGAGGCCTGAGCCACGTAGGGGATGTCATGAGCCGCCATGATGCGGGTAAGGTCCTTTCGGAATTGACGTTTCCCCGGGATTACTGTTCCGGCCGGCGAGGTGGTGGTGTGGGCGCCGAAGGGGGTCGCGCTGGAGCGCTGGATGCCTGTGTTCATATAAGCGCCGTTGTCGTAGCATACGTACAGGAACTGGTGCCCGCGTTCGACTGCTCCGGAAAGGGCCTGAAGGCCGATATCGTAGGTGCCGCCATCACCGCCAAAGGCGATGAATTTGACGTTTTCGTCCTCGATTTTTCCGGTTTTGACCATGGATCGGTAGGCGGCCTCAACGCCGCTGATGGTGGAGGCAGCGTTTTCGAAGGCGTTGTGGATCCAGGGCACTCGCCAGGCGGTGTAGGGGTAAATGGTCGTGGCTACCTCCAGGCAGCCGGTCGCATTGGCAAGCACGACCGGGTCGTCGATCGCGGCTAACATCTGTCGCACGATGATTGAAGCGCCACAGCCCGCGCACAAACGGTGTCCTGGGGCCAGGCGTTCGGGTGTTTTGGCTAGTTCTTTTGGGGTTAATTTGGTTACCATGTTAGACTCCTTACTCTCGCACGCTCAGGTAGGTCACGCGGCGATCTACCTCGCCGGTCTCGGCCATCTTAAGTGCTTCGGTGTACACTTGCTCGATCTCACGGGGCAGGATGTCGCGTCCGCCCAGGCCGTAGACGTAATCACTCATCGGCATCTGAATGCCATGAAGCGCCAGTGCGGCAGCAAGCTCTAGGTAGAGGGGGCCAGCGTTGTCCATGGCGCCAAAGGATATGGATCGATCCATTACGGCGACACCTTTGAGGTGACTCAGGGCTTGGGCTAAAGCCTTGCCGGGGAAGGGGCGGAAGAGGCGGATTTTGAGCATTCCGACTTTCTTGCCCTGGTCGCGCATGTCGTCTACCACGGCTTTGGCCGTGCCCGCCGTCGAGTTAGCAACCACAATGGCTACATCGGCGTCGTCAAGTCGATATTCTTCGAAGAGGCCGTAGTTGCGGCCGAAGCGTTGGTTGAATTCTTTGGTCACGTCCATGATCACGTCGAACGATTTTTCCATCGCATCGACCTGTTGGCGCTTGTGCTCGTAGTAATAATCATAAAAGTCGAGCGGCCCGTAGGTTTTGGGATTCTCGAGGTCCAAGAGAGACCATTGGGGGTTGTACGTGCCGACGAAATCTTGGACATCTTCGTCTTCGTAGATTTCGACTCGCTCGAGGCCGTGCCCGGTGATGAAACCATCCTGGCAAACCGCCACCGGCAGCAACACGTCGGGATGCTCGCCAATGCGAATCGCCTGGATGATGTTGTCATAGGCTTCTTGGCCGCTTTCGGACATCAGGATGATCCAGCCGCTGTCGCGGATGCCCATCACGTCGGAGTGATCGGGGTGGATGTTGATGGGGCCAGAGAGCGCCCGGTTGACCAGACTCATCACGATGGGGAGGCGCGTTGATGCGGCGATGTAAACGATCTCCCACATCAGGGCCAGCCCGTTGGCCGATGTCGCTGTCATGACGCGGGCTCCAGCCGACGAGGCGCCAACACAGGCGCTCATGGCGCTGTGTTCACTCTCGACGGTGACGAACTCAGTGTCCACCAGCCCATCTGCCACGTACTCGGAAAAGGTCTGTACAGTAGCTGTCTGAGGCGTAATCGGGTAGGCCGCGACCACATCGGGGTTGATCTGGCGCATCGCCGTCGCGACGGCCGCATTGCCATCCAGTGCTTTGAATTTACTCATTGCCTGCCTCCTTGAACTTACCTTCCTCAATCATACGAATGCAGAGGCGAGGATCATCGTCGCTTACTTCGTCTTCGGCTTTGCGAATCACTTTTTGGTTGACGGGGCAAACAGCAGCACAGATGCCGCATCCCTTGCAGTGATCCAAATCAAAACCGATCATTTCTTCATTTTCTGCGTCTACGAGAATGCTAGAATCAGGGCAAAATAGCCAGCATTGCATGCAATCGATGCAATCTGCTTCACCAAAGACGGGTCGGAAAGCCCGCCAGTCGCCGGTTTTGTATTCTTCGGCGTTGCCCGCTTGGAGGATCATCCCACCGATGGGGATTTCTTTCCATCCTTTTAATTGGGTCATTTGTTATTACTCCTCATCATCAAATAAATCGATAGATTGATTACCGATTGAATTATCCTTCTACAACTTCTTCTGCGGCGCGCTTCAGCGCTCGTACGTTGGCGTCAACGATTTTCTTGGAGAGTTTGGCGCTAAACCAGTCTTTGACTTCCTCGGCCAGGTGATCCAGGTCGACGAGGCCTGTGGCTTTTGCGAAGGCTCCCAGCATGGGGGTATTGGTGATTTCGCGGCCCATTTCTTCAATAGCGATGTGACTGGCATCCACCGTGAAAACTTTCCCTTTTTTGTAACCGGTTACTTCGCGCACCTCGGCGGGGCTCATTTGGCTGTTGACGACCAGTGAACCATCGTCTTTGAGTCCTTCTGCAACGGGTACTGTGCCCAACAAGGTGGGATCAAGCACCAAAACCACATCAGGTTCTTCAACCTGGGAGTGAATCGTGATTGGGTCGCTACTGAGTCGAGTGAAGGCGCGGATAGGCGCTCCCATGCGCTCTGGCCCGTAATCGGGGAACGCCTGAAAGTATTGTCCGCTGTCCAGAGCTGCCTCGGCCAGAAGCTCACCAGCCGTGACGACGCCCTGCCCTCCTCGTCCGTGCCAACGGATTTCTGTCAATTCTGCCATAATTTGTCTCCTTATGGTTGGCTCTCCTGAAAAAAGCTCTTAGCTCCCGACCCCGGGTGCGAAAACCGGCCCGAGGATCGCGAAGCATGCCGTCGCTCATGGGGTACGGGCCTCCGAGCATCTTTTTTCAGTGGATCCAAGGTTTAATGGGTAAAAAATTTCAACAAAATAGGATTTTCGCTGTCTACCTCAGGCTGCGACCCTGTTTTTTATGTTTTGGGGGCGTGTCGAGGTGCGAGAATCCTAGCATAAACAATCTGTCTGATTCCAGGAAACTATTTTCCCACAGATGTGCTATTTCTGCCAGGGAAGAACCGTTTGGTTTGGATATGAGCTTTGTCATTTCTTTTACTCTCACCCCTTTTTGAATGGATGCTATGGTATTTTTTCAATAAAATGGGGAAAACGTGTAGGGATAGGTATCCCTTACCTGCCGAGAATGCGGCGGATATTCCCAACGGGGACGCAAAGCGCAGTCCCTCTTCAGGGATGCTACGCGAAAATCCGCCCTACACATCCCCGAGATTTTGAGAAGATACATGTTATGATTGAAACGCATTATCATCATAGATGATACGGTATCTTTTCCAAAAAGCGGGTAACATGTAGCTGTGTTTTCCCACTT
>CAZJBA010000144.1:5693-7610 GCA_964544065.1 uncultured Anaerolineales bacterium
CAGTGCAAAATCCCCCTCGCATCTGTAGATTCTCAGGTTTGTTTTAAGCGAGGGTCGCAACGCCATAACTAAAACAAAGCGCAAGTCATCCCGTTAACTATAGTGTCTACATATTTATGAACCAACCCTCCATTTGATACGAAAACAGAGCAACATGCCCAAGGTCTTGTATGGATAACAAACACGAACGTTTCGCTTTGCGCAAATTTGTTGCCCCAGAATTTGTCTTTGGCATCGATGGCCGTCAGCTTGCCGGTCGCTATGCCCGTAATCTGGGCGCTCGTAAGGTTCTTGTGGTCACGGATCAGGGGGTTATCGATGCTGGTTGGACAGAACAAGTCGTTCAAAACCTGGAGGCCGAAGGTCTGGATTGCGCCATTTTCTCGCAAGTTACGCCCAACCCTCGCGACCATGAAGTCATGGCAGGCGTAGAAATTTACCAGCACGAAAATTGCAATGCCATTGTCGCGGTAGGAGGCGGCAGTCCCATGGATTGTGCCAAGGGAATTGGCATCGCCAGTGCCAACTCGCAGCATGTTTTGACGTTTGAGGGTATCGATGAAGTGCCTTACCCTGGACCCCCGTTGATATGTGTTCCCACCACAGCGGGCACCTCGGCAGATGTGTCTCAATTTGGGATCATTACCGATACCGAAAATAAAGTGAAAATTGCCATCATCAGCAAAATGATCGTCCCTGATGTGGCATTGATTGACCCCGTCACCACCACGACTATGGATTCCCGCCTGACCGCTTGTACCGGTCTGGACGCGCTGGTGCACGCCATTGAAGCGTATGTTTCCAACGCCTCCTCCCCCCTCACCGACTTGCATGCCCTGGAAGCGGTGGGTTTGATTGCAGATAATCTGCTCGCGGCTGTTGCCGCCCCAGATGATCTTTCAGTTCGGGGCGCCATGATGTTGGCCAGCCTCCATGCTGGGTTAGCCTTTTCCAACGCCAGCCTCGGAGCCGTTCATGCCATGGCCCACAGCCTGGGAGGATACCAGGATTTTGCTCACGGACAAGCCAATGCGATTCTGTTGGAGTATGTCATCGCTTTCAACTTCGATGCCGTTCCCCAGCGCTACCAGCGAATAGGGCAGGCGATGGGTCTGGATTTGGAGGGGTTGCCCTTTGATGAAGCCAAAGCTACGTTGTTGAAAAGCGTTAGACGATTACGAACAGAGGCTGGAGCGGGCCAAACCTTGGGTGATATGGGTTTGCAAGTGGAAGATATTCCCATGTTGGCTGCCAATGCGATCAAAGATGCTTGCATGGTCACCAATCCCCGCCGTCCTACGCAAGAAGACATTGAGGCAATATATGAGCAAGCCAGGTGATCTCCGCAGCGATTGGGAATCGAAACGTAAAAAAATCATCGGGTTGGGGGAGCGTTCGGTTCAAAAGAGTTATTATCCGGAATTGCAACGCCGGTTGGCGGAGATGGAACGATTCCGAGCGCTCTTGGATCAAGCCAATGACGCCATTTTTCTGCTACATGTTCCCTCTGGCAATGTGGTTGACGCCAATCAATCCGCTTGCGATCAGTTGGGCTACAAGTTGGCTGCTCTCCAGGATTTACCCATAAGCAAGTTGATTCCCCGCCCTGCTTGGGGACAGATTGAAACTCTTTTCGGGGATGAGCAAGCTGTTGGGGGTGGTGGTGAGATGATCAGGACGCGACTCTATCGAAAGGATGAAGACTCGTTTCCGGTCGAGATGACCATGCGGCTGGTTGCTTTTGATGAGGTAGTCTATGCCATTGTTGTGGCTCGTGATATTACCGAGCATAGATTGGCCGAACAGGAGCTAGAATCCAGGCGCAAGTTGTGGGATGCCGTCATGGAGAGCACCCCGGAGCTTGTCTATTTCAAAGATGCCCAACATCGTATTATCAGGGCAAGTCAGGCTTATGCC
>CAZJBA010000145.1:0-7545 GCA_964544065.1 uncultured Anaerolineales bacterium
ATGCGAAAAGTTTGTGTCGTCGTAGGTTCTCGAGCTAATTACAGCAGCATCAAGAGTGTGATGCGGGCGGTTAAGCAGCATCCTGACTTGACGTTGCAGGTGATTGCCGGAGCCTCGGCTTTGTTAGATCGCTTTGGCGCTGTTGTCGAGACCGTGAGGGAAGATGGTTTCCATATCGATGCCAAAGTGCATATGATTATCGAGGGCGAAACACCCACAACGATGGCAAAATCCACCGGCTTGGGTCTGCTGGAATTGCCCACCGTCTTTCAGCAATTGCAGCCGGATGTCGTCGTCACGGTTGGCGACCGCTTTGAAACCATGGCCACGGCCATCGCTGCTGCTTATATGAACATCCCCCTGGCCCACACCATGGGCGGAGAAGTTTCCGGCACCATTGACGAGAATATCCGCCATGCCGTCACCAAATTGGCTCACCTCCATTTTCCCGCCAACCAGAAAGCGGCCGACCGGATCATCCGCATGGGGGAAGACCCTTCCATCGTGCATGTTGTTGGCTGCCCCCGCATCGACCTCGTCGCCGAAATCGCCGACGAGAACAGCCGTTTGCCCGAACGGGCCTGGCTAGAATACGAAGGCGTCGGCGGCCAAATTAATTTGGATGAACCTTTTTTGTTGGTTTCGCAGCATCCCGTCACCACCGAATACGGCCAGGGAGAGCATCAAATCACCGAAACCCTGATGGCCCTGCACGAGTTGAAAATGCCCACGATCATGCTCTGGCCCAATGTGGACGCCGGTTCCGAGGATGTGGCTCGCGGCATGCGCAAATTCCGCGAGCATTATCAGCATGATTACATCCGCTTTTATAAAAACTTCGCTGTCGAAACCTACGTCCGCTTGATGAAGCGCTGTGCCTGCAAGGTGGGAAATTCCAGCGCGGCCATTCGTGAAGGCGCCTTCCTTGGTGTCCCTGCCGTCAACATCGGCACCCGCCAGGTTGGCCGGGCGCGCGGCCCCAATGTCATCGATGTCGGCTACGACCGGGAGCAAATCGTCGCGGCCATTCGGGAGCAAATCGAAAACGGCCACTATCCCTCCGAGCCGATCTATGGTGACGGCCACGCTGGCGAGCGCATCGCCGACATCCTTGCTTCGACCGAATTCAACATTCACAAAAGGATGACCTATTGATGCCTACCATCCTTGGCCTGATTCCCGCTCGCGGTGGCTCGAAAGGGATTCCGCACAAAAACATCGTCCCCTTGGCCGGAAAACCGCTCCTGGCCTATACCTGCGAAGCGGCCCTGCAAAGCCAGCGTCTGGATCGGATGATTCTCAATACCGATGACCCCGAGATCGCTCAGGTGGGGCGAGATTATGGCGTGGATGTGCCTTTCCTGCGTCCTGCTGACCTGGCCGCCGATGACATCCCCATCTTACCTGTGATTCAACACACCCTCGCCTGGTTGGATGAACATGAGAATTTCCATACTGATGTGGTTGTCTTGTTGCAGCCGACTTCTCCCTTGCGGCGGACGGAACACATTGATGCTGCCGTGGAGAAACTAACCAACTCGGATGCTGATACCGTTGTTAGTGTCATTCCCGTTCCCCACCAGTTCAACCCGGGCTCGTTGATGAAGCTCGACTCACAGGGGACCCTTCACCCCTTGCAAGAAGGCCCCCTGATCCTGCGTCGCCAGGAGAAGCCGCGGCTCTATGCCCGCAATGGCCCCGCCATTTTAGCCATCCGCCGGGAAGTCATTCAACAAGGGGAGCTGTACGGGGATTGCGTTCTACCGCTGGAAATGGGGCGCGCCGAATCGCTCGATATTGATGATGCTGACGATCTTGCCTTGGCGGAATTTTGGCTTCAGCGCAAAGGCTGGTGAGGCTTGTGAGTCAATCTGTCGATGTTCTTTATTTCATCGAGCATACCGCCCGCGAACTGGATGTCGCCTGCGCGGTTAAATATCTCGCTCAAAAAAAACACAACCTTAGTATCGAGATTCGCTCCATTACCGCTGGGCTTGAGGAGACACTGGCAGCGTATCAACCCAAGGTTGTCGCCTTGCCCTATTGCATTTTCGTGCATGATCAAGGCTTGGCTCAAATTGTCTCCCATTGGCCGGGGGCTCGTTACATCAACCTTTCTTTTGAGCAATTGCTGGGCAAAACCCAGAAGAAATTCAAAGCCCCACGGGACGATTTTGCCCGCCGTTACGTGCTCCATCACGCCTGGGGAGAGTTTTTTGCTCAATATCTTCAAGATAGTCATGTCTCCCGCTCGCAAATTGTTGTCAATGGCAATCCTTCCTACATGCTGTACCGTTCCCCTTACAAAAACTATTATCAGCCGCGGGAAGAACTTGCCCGGCAATATGACCTTGACCCTGAGAAGAGATGGGCCTTTGTCCCCGAGAACTACGGCTGGGCATTTTTCAAAGACCACATGGTCCGTGATCGCATCCGGCGCGGTTTTAATCCCGATGATGCCTTCCGCTATCGTGACTTTGCCCGCGACTCCTTGCGTGCCGCCGCGGCCTGGTGGCGAGATGCTGCCAAACTAGATTCGATCGAATTGATCGTTCGCCCACGCCCGGCAATTCCCAGAGATCAATTTGTCAACACAGTCCGTGAAATGGCTGGCGAGTTGCCCAACTCCCTGCGTTTCATCAAACAAGGTACCGTTCGGGAGTGGATTCTGGCCAGCGATATCGTCTTTTCTTCTTACAGCACCACCTTGCTGGAAGCCGCCGTCGCTCAAAAACCTCTCTATATGTTGATGCCCTATCCTTTCCCGGAATTTTTGTACGCACCCTGGTATGACCTGGCCGCCAAAGTGGAAACCGGAGATGCCTTTCTCGATGTGCTCACCCAATCGGAACCGGATCAAAATTGGCGTCCTCTGGAAAACTGGGTTATCAACAAGATGATGGCCAATGGTGACGCGATTGCCAACCTGGCCGATCTGTTTGCCGATGTCATCGCTGGCCAGGTTGATGTGCCCCAACCCCTGCCCGTTGGGCGTGCCTTGTCGCGGCTTTCATGGGGGCGGGTGAAACGCTCCCTGCGGAGGACCGGCTGGAATTTGTATCAAAGCGGCTTGGCTGCCTTGGGAATCAAGACAAGGGATCAGGTCTGGAACCCTCACGAAAAAGATATCGTTGCTCCTGCCCATGTCCACCGTCGTGTCGCTCGCTGGGAAGAAATCCTGTCATGACAAATCCCAAAGTCAGTGTCATCATCCCTACCTATAACCGCGCCGATTACATTCTCGAGGCGATCGAAAGCGTTTTGGCGCAAACGTACTCGAATTATGAGATTATCGTCGTGGATGATGGCTCTACCGATGATACCGCCGCGGTCTTGGAGCCTCTGGCAAATGAGGGGGCAATTCGCTATGTGTATCAACACAACCAGGGCGAATCGGCGGCCCGCAATCACGGTATTCGCCTGGCCCGGGGGGACTATATCGCCTTTCTCGATTCGGACGATTTGTTCTTGCCCACCAAGCTCGAGAAGCAGGTCGCATTTTTGGATGCTCATCCCGATGTCGCCTTTGTACATTCATGTTACAGCAAGTTTGACGACGAGGGCAACGATCTAGGTTATCGTGACACGTCCAAATTCGCTGGGGATGTCTATCCCCAAATTCTGTTGGATTGGTCGGTGCTGATGGCGGTGCCTTGCGTGATGGTGCGGGCCCAGGTGTTGGACGAAGTGGGTGGTTTCGACGAAAGCATGCGCTGGGGCCCCGACCTGGATTTGTGGCGGCGCATCACCCAGCGGTATCCCATCGGCGTCATTCCCGAAGTGTTGAGCAAGGTGCGCGTCCATCCCGGTAATGTCTCTGGCGATAAAGTCGCCGCGGTGGCTTCGTTCGAGCGCTATTTGCAAAAAGCCTTCGCCGACGATCCCAACTTGGATGAAGGTTTTCGACGTCGAGCTTATGCCAAACTGTATAGCAATGTAGGCCACAATCTCCTGGCCGAAGGCGATGCTGAACAAATGTCCTTGGTGCGCAAGTTTAGCTGCGAGGCCATCCGTCAGTACCCGCGGCAGTGGAGCGCCTATGCTGGTTGGCTGGGTTCGTTTCTGCCGTTGGGACTTCGTGATTGGCTCTTGAGCCGTTGGCGCAGATTCAGGTATCAGAGATAAGTTCTGGAAAATCTTTCTTCTTATCCCGTATTGTGCTAAAAACAAGCAAGTAGAAGCTCGGGTACGGATGACCATGCTAGAAAATGGAAATCCGTGTTTTTCCGTGTAATCCGTGTACCATTTTGTCAGTTTTTGCTTGTGTTGCAAGAAAAACGTGATCTGGTATCATCCATTGCGCTATGGATACATCGATTCTGTTTCTTGGCACCCAAATGACCGTCGGAGGCGCCCAAAAGGTGCTCCTCTCCCAGGCCGGATGGTTTCATCAGCGAGGCTATCCCGTCACGGTAGCCTTTTTCTACGATAAGGAAGGGCTGCGGAAGCGTTGGAGCGCACATTATGCTTTTCCTATTCTTGATCTGGAAGCGCGACATGCCGGAGCGAATCCCTTGCTCAATTTCGCGCTTCTCTTGCGGGGCTTGTTTCGCCTCGGTCGTTTGCTACGCCAAGAGAGGTTTTCCGTTGTGGAGACGTTTACCCCGGACAGCAATTTGCTCGGCTTGCCGATCGCCTGGTTGATGGGCGTGCCCGTTCGCGTCGGCTCGCACCACGGCAGGATTGAAGATGCTCCCCATTGGCTGGAGTGGCTTCATGGCCGCCTGATCAATAGCCGGGTGGCGACCGCGCTGGTGGCGGTGTCCACCCGCGTCAAGGAGCTGGCGGTCACAGGAGAGGGAATCAGGCCGGAGCGAGTCACGCTGATCCCTAACGGGGTCAGTCTTCCCCCCACGGGCGCGTTTTCCCAAGAGAAAATCGATCAAATCCGCCAAGCTCTCGATATTCAAACAGATGTTCCAGTTTTGATTTCTGTCGGACGTTTGTCCCGGCAAAAGGGACATCGTTATTTGCTCGAAGCCGTGCCGAGCGTGCTGGAACGCTTTCCCCAGGCTGTGCTTCTTATTGTTGGTGACGGACCTCAGCGCGCCGAATTGGAGCAACAAGCGCAGGGCCTTGGCATTGATGCCTCGGTTCGCTTTTTAGGCACCCGCGATGATGTCTATCAACTCTTGGCCGCTGCCGATGTGTTTGTGCTTCCCTCCGTCTCCGAGGGGATGCCTATGGCGTTGTTGGAAGCGCTGGGTATGGGCGTCGCCGTGGTCGCCTCAAACTTAACGGGCATCGCCGATGTCGTCGAAGACGGCTGTCACGGCTTGTTGACAGCGCCGGGCAAACCTGATAGCCTCGCCAGCGCCGTGATCCGCTTGTTGGAAGATGAATCATTGCGGGCCAGCTTGTCCCAAAACGGCCAGCAACTTGTCCGCCAGGAGTACACGGTTGACCGGATGTGTAAACGTTATGAAATTTTATTTCAAGAGAGCATGACATGAAAGATTGGACAAAAACCCGAGCGTTGGCGGCGCGTCTGATCATCACAGTTTTGATTGGGTTGATCTTCGCCCTCGCTTTTCGGGACTTTTATCAGGTCGCTGCGGGCACCCAAAACTGGGTAGGCAAGTTTACCCTGACCTGGGGTGTTCCATTAGCGGGCTTGATTTTTCTGGGAACGATTTCAACGCTCTGGGGCTTTTTATGGCTATGGCTGCCCCAGCGGGTTGCGCCTGTCAATCGTTTTGTGGCCCTGTGGCGCGACCGGCTCGGTTTGCTGCGCTGGCCCATTGTGGTTGGTTTGCCCTTGATCTTGGCCAAAATTTTTCTGTATACACCGCTGGGATTCAAGTTGACCGGTGTGGCCTTCCGCCTAGCCTTTTTCCTGACCACGATACTTGTCATGGCTTTGTTGGCCACCCGTGGCGAAACCCTGATCCGCTGGCGGCCGTTGTTGCAGGTTATCCTGCTCACTGGCGGGATTCTCGTATTTGCCAGAGTACTCACCTCGGTCACGGATTATCCTCTCTCGTTGACCTGGTCGGAAGGAAATCGGATCTGGGATTTTTCTATTCTCTATGGGCGTGATTTGTATAACTATCCTTCCGGTCAAGACTTTGAAGCCTACATCGATAGGGGGCGGCAAGCTTTGTGGGGTTTGCCCTTTTTGTTTGGCCGTATTTCCATCGTTCAGTTTCGATTGTGGTCCGCCCTGATTTTCATCGTCCCGTATATCTTGTTAGGTTGGATGGTCTTTCGTCCTCTGCCTGACCACCTCAAACAATGGGCCTGGTTGGGGATTTGGACATTGCTGTTCTTGCATCAAGGGCCGATTTACACCCCGATTGTATTGATCGCCATTCTGGTGGCGGGAGCCCGGCGCAAGCCCCTCTGGATTGGTTTGTCCTTGATTTTTTTGGCCGGATATTACACTCGCATAAGTCGTATCTCTTGGATGGTTGCACCCGCCATGTGGGCAGCCATGATAGCCTTGGTAGATGGCTTTTCCAAAACGAACCAGGCGCGACGTTTGACCTGGCGGGACTGGGGCAAGGTGATCTTGTATGGTTTGGCAGGATTTCTGGGAGGCTTTGGCCTGAAACGGGGTTGGAGGAAGCTCTTTTCTAACCTCGGTGCTGTTTCCGCTCCTGAATCAGCCTCGCCGTCTCTGGGCGCCTCCGAGCCGAGTTTTGCCGAACCGGCCACCAACCTCGTCGATCCTGTCAGCGAGACCGGCGGGAGCAACTTTCTCACCGACCAACCTTTGCTCTGGGAGCGACTCTGGCCCAATCCGACCTATGGCCTGGGCCTGATTCTGGGGTTGATCTTGGCGATTGCTCCCCTGGTTATTTTGCTCATCTATCTGATCCGTTCTCGCCGCTGGAAGTTAAGTGTATGGCAGCAACTAGGTATATTTGCCATCTTAGGGGCGTTTCTTTCCGTTGGCCTGGTGATCAGCGTCAAGATCGGCGGTGGCAGTAATCTGCACAACCTGGACATGTTCCTGATCGGGATGGTTTTCGCCGCTGCGCTGGCCTGGGAGCGCGGTGGACATAAGTTGATCGCGCGGCTGAACACGCAATCGGCTTGGATCAAAGTTGTGCTCTTGTTGGCCGTCCTCATCCCCGCCTTTATGCCCTTGGTCAAGGCGACCCCCTTGGAGGTGCCGCCTGAAGACAACCTGGAATGGACGATGAAGCTGCTGCGCATCGAGACGGAGAAAATCATGGAGGACGGTGGCGAGATTCTGTTCATGGACCAGCGCCAACTGCTCACCTTTGGCACGTTGGGCGACATCCCCCTGATCCCGGAATATGAGAAGAAGAAAGTCATGGATAGGGCTTTATCGGGAGACGCCGAATATTTCGCCAAATTCTATGCCGATCTCGCTGATCAACGGTTTGATTTGATCATCACCGAACCACAGCGGATTCGCTACGCTGACGACGATGAAGGTTGGGGCGCTGAAAACGACGCCTGGGTTCGCTGGGTTGCCGAACCGCTGTTATGCTATTACAAGCCGGTTTATACCAACAAACGCACCTCGGTGTGGATGTTATATCCCCGTGACGAAGTCGGCGATTGTGCCGTCCC
>CAZJBA010000146.1:0-7542 GCA_964544065.1 uncultured Anaerolineales bacterium
TCACCACAGGTTTGGAAATCTCGGCTACATATTCCCCGATTTTTTGAGAAGATACGTGGGCTCCTTCTTAAAAACAAAAGACCGGCTCATCTTGCATAGAGGCCGGTCTTCGGATCGAAAAATCGAATTTGTTCATACAACCACGACGGAGTCTTCCGAACCAAACTCGTTGGGAACGTAGTTATCGGCTTCCCAGTCGTTCTCCCAGCGCTCACCATCAACCCAATAACGGTAGCGATATTCTTGGCCCGCGTCAAGATAAATTGTGCGCGAGAAACGGCCACCTTTTCGTTCTTTCAGGGGATGAGCTTCTTTATCCCAATCGTTGAATTCACCAGCGACAGAAACCCTTTCAGCGCCCATTTCGGCGGGAACTTCAAAGGTCACCCGGCAAGAATTACCGGTCTTTGTATAGGTTTTTTTCATTGTTTCACTCCTTTTGAACTTTTCTGAGGGGTTTGGCGATCCCCTCGACGAACCAACAGGCGGAAGGATAACACAACAAATAGACTTCCGTCAACCGATTTCAACCTGAGGCACAGGGCAATCTACATATGGGCGTTTATCCAGCCCCAAAGATTTCGCCACCCAACTTGAAACCGGCGACCTCCAGGCGAGGCGTGAAGACAGAGGGATCACAGATTCCAAACATTTTTCGCCTCTTGCAACATGGAGCGCCAGGTCTCCGTTGGGGCCTGCTGAGGCGGACCCAAACGATCTTCCCACGCCCGAGACAAGAGAGCAGCGACCACAGCCTGGGTGCAGACCGCGGCAGCGTCTAAATCATATCCTCCTTCCAAGACGAGGGCGATTCGCCCCTGGCAATGTTCATCGGCCCAACCAACCAGAGCTTGGATCAGGTTCTCGTACCCCGTGGCCGAGAGCAACAACTGCCCCAAGGGGTCGCGCCAAAGGGAGTCAAAGCCATAACTGACCAGGATCATCTCCGGGGCAAAGCGATCCAAGAGCGGCAAGATGGCCTCCGCCATGACCGTCTCGAAGGCCTCATCTCCGGAACGGGGCGGCAAGGGGAAGTTAGCCGTCGTCCGTTCTCCCTCCCCCGCGCCGGTCTCGGTCACCCGGCCCGTGCCGGGATAATGGGGGGACTGGTGGGTCGAGAAATAGAACACATCGCCGCGCTGCCAGAAAATATCCTGCGTGCCGTTGCCATGATGCTGATCCAAATCGACGATGGCGACACGACCAGCATCCCTGCTGCGAATCAAGTCTTCGGCGGCCAGGGCGACGTTGTTGAGCAAACAAAAGCCCATCGCCCTGCTCGACGTGGCGTGATGCCCCGGCGGGCGCGTCAAGGCAAAACCGCGCCGTGATTGACCATCCCAAACCGATCTGGCCACGGCGATGGCGCCACCCGCGGCTTTGAGGGCCAAATCCCAGGTTTCCGTGGTGGTGTAGGTATCCAAATCCATCGAACGTCCCTGCGAAGAGGCCGCTTCCAGCGAGGACAAATAGTCCGGCGTGTGAATCGATTCCAAAACCTGTTCAGGCACCTGGACAGGTTCCAGGTGAGGGAAAGAGTCCCACCAACCGATTTGCTTTAGCCCTCGTACCATGGCCTCCACCCGCTCGGGGCGTTCGGGATGGGTATACTCTCGATGGCCTTCATGTCCCTGAGGATAAAAATAGACTAACTCGTGCATGCTTCACTCCCAATGATCTTCATCCGTATAAATTAATTGTACCAGTATCTTGGCACCAAACCACAATTCTATTGGTACAATAGGGTTACCTCATTCAAATCCAAGTTCGTGGTCTCCCAGGAGAAAATCATGAATCAAAAAGATAGATCTTACGGGAAATGTTTCTTTTGCGAAAAATCTTACACTTCCAGAGGCATGAGTCGCCACCTCAAAGCGTGTAAAGCTCGCCAAGAGGCCCATGCCGCCGAGGGAAACAAAGCTTTTCGCCTGCTGCACATCAAGGCGCGAGGAGGTTATATGCCCGATTTTTGGCTTCACCTCGAAACAGCCGCCAAATCAACCCTGGCCGACCTGGATGAATTCTTTCGAGCCATCTGGATGGAATGCTGCGGCCACCTGAGCCAGTTCATCATTGACGATATGTATTACTCAGCAAACCTTGAGGGCGACTTCGGCTTTTCTTTTAGAGAAGAAAAGGATATCAACACTCCCTTGCGGAGAGTCGCCCGCCCCGGAGACGAATTTAAATACGAATACGACTTTGGCACAACCACGCCGGTGACGCTAAAGGTGATGGACGAACGCGAAGGCGTGCCGCCAGAAGAGGGCATCAAAGTGATGGCGCGCAACTATCTCCCCGACATCCGCTGCGAGGTGTGCGACCAATCCGCCGCGCATATGCTTTCATGGGAGTATCCCATCACGCCGTATTGCCAGGAACATGCTGAAGAACACCACAAGTGGCCGGAAGGTTTTCTGCCGGTGGTCAATTCCCCCCGTATCGGCGATTGCGGTTACACGGGCCCCCGGAATGAGAAATACATTTTCGACGAAATCTATCAACCCGAGGAGAAATGATGACTGACTTGCTCTACCATCAGGACAGTTACCTGAAAGAATTCGATGCCGCCGTTACGGGTGTCGATGATAAAAACCATGGCGTTGTACTCAACCGGACCGCCTTCTTTCCCGGCGGCGGGGGACAACCTGCCGACTTCGGCAGTCTCGCCGTTGAAGGGCAGACCCATCCGGTCAAGCGGGCCAAACGAATCAAGGGTGAGATCGTCCACTTGCTGGAGGGTGACTCCCCTCTACCCGAGATAGGCGCTACCGTTATGGGAGAGATCGACTGGGGTCACCGCTACAAACTGATGCGCACGCACACGACCATGCACATCCTTTGCGGCGTGATCTGGCGAGATTACGAATCTTCGGTCACGGGCGGCAACATGGAGCCGCTCAAAGGGCGGATGGACTTCGAGTTCGAGACGATGCGCAAGGAACTGGTCGAAACGATCGAAGAGGCCGTCAACGCTGAGGTCGCCAACGCCAGGCCAATCAGCACGCGGATTTTGCCGCGGGAAGAAGCCTTTCAAATCCCCGACCTGATTCGCACCAAGATCAACCTGCTGCCCAAATTCATCCAGGAAGTGCGGGTGGTCGAAATCGAGGGGCTTGACCTACAAGCCGATGGGGGAACCCACGTGAAAAACACATCCGAGGTGGGAGAGATTCGCGTTGTCGATTACAAGAGCAAGGGCAAGATCAACAAGCGCATCTACGTGGAGGTGGGTGAACAGTAACAGTGAACAGTAAACAGTTTACAGTACACTGTGATGAAACAGTAAGGAGATGAATAGCGATGGCAGATCGATCTTTGGACTGGTTGAAACAAGCTGAAAAAGACTTGGAACTGGCGAAGATTTCTCAACAGGCTGACCGTCACGAATGGGCTTGTTTTGCCGCCCAACAATCTGCGGAAAAGGCGGTTAAAGCGCTTCATCTGTGTCTGAAGCAAGAAGCTTGGGGCCACGTGATAGCTCAGTTGTTACGGGTATTGCCCCAAGCGCTGAATGTACCTGAAGAGATCATCGAAAAGGGAAAGGTGCTCGACAACTTCTACATCCCAACTCGCTACGCAAATGGACATCCCAGCGGAGCACCTTTCGAACATTATGGACGCTTGCAAAGTGAGGAGGCGATCAAGTATGCCGGTGAGATCCTTGACTTCGTCCGTCTTGAAATGGCCTGACCAACAAGAAATCCATGCTGTTGTTCAGCAATGGGCTGAGCAGTGCAGCCAAAAACACGCTGGCGTTTTACAGATCGGCTATTTTGGCTCCTATGCCCGCGGCGATTGGGGTGTTGGCAGCGATTTGGACCTTCTCGTCGTTGTAGAAAGGAGCAAACAACCCTTCGAGCGCCGCGCTCTGGCATGGGACCTTTCTGCCCTGCCGGTACCCGCCGATCTTCTCATCTATACACGCTCAGAATGGAAAACTTTACAAGCTCAAAATAAGCGTTTTTATGAAACAATTCGAAAGGAAATTGTCTGGGTGGTCAAAAAGGAGCAGATAGCCTTCAAATAGACATGAACGCGAGCATCGTTTTCGACATCAAAAAATTTTCCCTGCCCGATGGGCCGGGCATCCGCACGACCGTTTTTCTAAAGGGTGCCCACGATCAGCGCAGAGCGGGCACAACTGTTGACCGAATTCCATCGACACGAAAAGGGGCTCGGATCGATTCCGGTGCAACGGGCCAAGGCATTTGCTTACATCATGGAGCACAAAGCCATTTGCATCAACCCCGGACGATTGGATCAACATCTATACCCTTTCTACAAAGCCGTTCTTGAGGCCGGCAGATTAACAGAGGAAGAGGCCAGGGAACTACTGCAATGCTTCTGGATCAAGTTCAATAACCAGCCCGCGCCGCCCAAGGTGGGCGTCACCGCCCAGGAGAGCGGCACGTATACCGATTTTGCCACCATCAACACAGGCGGACTGAAGCCCGACGGCTCCGACGGCGTCAACGAGGTCACCTATCTGATCCTGGAGGTGATCGAAGAGATGCGCCTGTTGCAGCCCAGCTCCAACCTGCAACTGAGTAAGAAGAATCCGAACCGGTTTCTGAAGCGGGTCGCCGAGATCATCCACACGGGTTTTGGGCAACCTTCCATTTTTAACGTCGACGTGGTCGTCCAAGAGATGGTCAGGGCGGGGAAAAGCATCGTCGATGCGCGTCAAGGCGGCACCAGCGGGTGTGTCGAGACAGGGGCGTTCGGCAAGGAGAACTACAACCTGACCGGCTACTTCAACCTGCCCTAGGTGCTGGAGATCACGCTGAACAACGGTATCAACCCACGGACAGGCGAGCAGATCGGGCTACAAACCGGAAAAATATAAAAATCTGTGAAAATTCGCCCAATCCGTGGCATCCGTGTTCCATTTCTGTGAGTACAGCAAATCCACTGTGAGAAAAGGAGAAAAACATGCGCCCCAAACTGAATCTGCTCAGCAATAATGTCGTCGATCAAATCATCCAGGAGGGTTTTGAACTGCTCCAAGACCCCGGCATTCAAGTCCACAACGAGGAAGCATTGGACTTGCTGGCCAAGGCCGGTGCCAATGTCAACCGGGAAACGCAGATTGCCCGCATTCCCGCTTCGATCGCCCGGCGCGCCCTGGAAACTTGCCCCTCGGAGTTCCATCTTTACAACCTGGATGGTGAAGCGGTCGTCCATTATGGGGGCGACAGCGTGCAGTTCGATCCCGGCTCGGCCGCCCTGATGATTTTGGACAGCGACACGCAGCGGCAACGTCAACCAACAACAGAGGATTTCGTCAAGTTCGTCCAACTTGTCGAGACCCTGCCCCAGCTCGACGCCCAGAGCACGGCGATGGTGCCCGCCGATGTGCCCCTCGAGATCGGCGACGTCTACCGGCTCTACCTGGCGCTGAACTACATGACCAAGCCAATCGTCACAGGCGCTTTCCGCACCGATACCTGGTGGACGATGCGCGACTTGCTCCTTGCCGTTGTAGGGAGCGAAGAAGCTTTGGGCGCCAAGCCGATCGCCATTTTCGACGTCTGCCCCTCCCCGCCGCTGAAGTGGAGCAACCTGACCTGCCAGAACATGATCGATTGTGCGCGATCCGGGATTCCCTCAGAGCTGGTCTCGATGCCCCTGGCCGGGGCGACATCCCCGGTGACGCTAGCGGGCGCGGTGGTGCAGCACACGGCAGAATGTCTCAGCGGTGTGACCATCTGTCAACTGGCCCAGGAGGGCGCGCCGATCGTGTGGGGCGGCTCCCCGGCAACCTTCGATATGAGCCAGGGCACCACCCCGATGGGCGCGGTGGGCACCTGGATGATCGACTGTGCCTATGCGCAAGTGGGGAAGGCCCTGGACATGCCCACGCACGCCTACCTGGGCATGAGTGACGCCAAAGTCGTCGACGCGCAGTGTGGCCTGGAATCCGCCGGGGGTGCCTTGCTGGCTGCCCTGGCGGGCGTCAACATGGTCTCCGGCGCGGGGATGATGGCGTTTGAAAATTGCCAGAGCTACGAAAAACTGGTCATCGACGCCGAGATCATCGGGATGGCCAAACGGTTGATCGCCGGGATCGAGGTGCGCGACGACCCCATCGCCACAACCTTGATGCAGGCGATGGGGCACGAGCCAACCTTCATCAGCGACGATCACACCTTCCAATGGTTCCGGGAGGAGCTGTACATCCCCTCTCACGTGATCGACCGCCAGGTGCCCGAAGCCTGGGAGCGCGCCGGTGCGAAAACAAGCTGGGAGCGGGCGCAAGAGCGCGTCGGCGATTTGTTGAATGCTTACGAACCCAAGCCCCTACCTGAAAAGGTGAGGGAGAAGCTGCGCGCTATCATCACAGAGGCGGCGCAGAAATTCGGCCTGGAGGAATTGCCGCCCTTGCCAATATAGTTTTCACAATCGAAAAGAGTCAACGCGGAGGCGCAGAGAAAAATAAAGAAGGACTCTGCGATTCTGCGTTTATGGTAGACTAATCTCAAGATGAATTCAGAAGACCGAAAACGCCTCGTTGATATTTTCAGCCAATACGACCAGGTCCAAGCCGTGTATCTGTTTGGTTCCGGCGTCACCGGCAAAAAACATGCCGAGAGTGATTTGGATTTGGCCATCGTTCCCCGCAGTGAAAAGGCGCGCGAACAAAAACTGGACATCTTAGCGGATTTGGCTCGCCATGGCTTCGATCGAGTCGACCTCGTCTATTTGGACACCGATGACATCGTGCTTCGATATGAGGCAGTAAAACACAATCAACTCGTTTAGGAACCGTGATTAAATAACTTGCGCATTTGCACTCCAACCCCGCACGGGGATGAATCCCCGTTCTACCTAACAACACCCGATAAATCGGGTTTTGCAGCCGGATTCATCCGGCGTTGGTATGTAGCAGGGTGATTTATCGCCCTGCGAGTGGCGCAAGGAATGGGAAAATTATTTGTAAGCGTTCACGCCCCCGCTAAATAGAACGCAGATCGCCAAAGGCGTGCCTTCGGCAACGCGAATATAGCTGATTTTCGCGGATAAAAAAATTTAAAATCCGTGGAAATCTGCCTAATCCGTGACATCCGTGTTCCATTTCAGGTTATTTTACTCAGACCCTGAACGGTTACAATTATTTAATCACCATTCCTTATCAGACGGAAGATTTCAACCGCGGCGGCACTTTCTCTCGAATTGTACGTCAATATCTGGATTTCAAACCCTACCTGAAAGTGCAACGCGAGGCGTATAAGAGGAGGTTATTAAATGGTCAATAGAGAAATCATCCGCAAACGGTTGAACAAATCAGATGAGCATCTTAGCATCTTATCCAAGTTGCAAGAGTACACCTTTGATGACTTCATAGGTGACCCCAAGCACTATGGCAGCGCGGAGCGCTTTTTACATCTTGCTATTGAAGCGGTAAATGACATTGGCAATCACATTGTCGCTGATGACGCCCCGGGAACTGTGGACTCGTACAGCGATATTCCCACCATCTTGCCGAAGCGAAGCTTTGCCCAATTTCTTTAGAAGTAATACTCACCGGGTAGGGACCCA
>CAZJBA010000147.1:0-7417 GCA_964544065.1 uncultured Anaerolineales bacterium
CTACAAAATCAACATCGCATCGCCGAAGGAATAAAAGCGATAGCCCTCCTGCTTGGCCGTCTCATAGGCCAAGAGAATCTGCTCACGATTGGCAAAGGCGCTCACCAGCATGATCAGAGTCGATTTGGGCAAATGGAAATTGGTGATCATGGCGTCGACGAGCTGAAACTCGTAACCCGGCAGGATATAGAGATCGGTGGGACCTTCGAAGGGAGCGACATCTCGTCCCGGAAGGGCGGCTTGCGCTGCCGTTTCCAGGGAGCGGACGCTGGTCGTGCCCACAGCGACCACGCGCCCTCCAGCCTGGCGCGCCTGATGAATCGCATGTACCGTTTCTGAGGGAACGCGGCACCACTCCGTATGAATGTCATGTTCCTGCGGGTCTTGCTCGTGCACGGGGGCAAACGTATCCAGGCCGACGTGTAGCGTCACTTCGGCAAACTTGATCCCCTGCTCTTTCAACTCGGCGATCAGCTCCGGGGTGAAGTGCAGCCCGGCTGTCGGCGCGGCGGCCGAACCCGGCTCCTCGGCATAGACAGTTTGGTAGCGCTCCGGCTCTTCAAGTTTCTCGTGAATATAGGGGGGAAGGGGCATCTGCCCCTTTGTTTCCAGATAGCCATCCAGCGGCTCGGAAAAACGCACCCGGCGGCGGGGACCGCCCAGGTCGGCCAGGATTTCGGCCTCAGGGCCCTCCTCGAGTTGAATCCGCTTGCCCGGGGTGACGCGTTTGCCGCCAACGAGCGCTTCCCATTGTTGGGGCTGCTCGCGGTGGAGCAAGAGCAGCTCGACGCGCCCTCCGGTGGGGATTTTGCGCCCATAGACACGGGCGGGGATGACGCGCGTCCGGTTGAGGACGAGCAGATCGCCGGGGGACAAGAAAGCGCCCAAATCGCGGAAACGGGCATGGGTGAGAGCATGATCATCCCGTCGCAGGACGAGCAAACGTGAGGCGTCACGCGGCTCCACCGGCGTTTGGGCGATATGCTCCTCAGGGAGATGGTAGTCGAAGTCGCTTGTTTTCAACGGTTGAGAAGGCGGATGAGAAGATTGAATCCTAACGTCAGGAGAATCGAAAGCAAGATAGATGTCCCCAAAGCAAACACACAACTAAAATTTTCGCCTTCGACCCGAATATCGCCGGGCAACTTGCCCAGAGAAAGGCCAAAGCGATTCAAGAGCAGCAAGAGACCGCCCAACGCGGCCAAGACCAATCCGATAATGATGAGGATGCGGGCAAGCGGTTCTGTGGACATGCTAGAGCAGTTTTGGTTGCTTGTCTTGAGGTCGTTCGAAACCGAGATGATCGTAGGCCAGCGAGGTGGCGACGCGGCCCTGGGAGGTGCGCTCCAGGAAGCCTAACTGGAGCAAATAGGGTTCGACCACGTCCATGATCGTGTCGGGGGCCTCGCTGATCGAGGCGGCGATGGTAGAAAGCCCAACCGGGCCGCCGCCGTATTTTTCGATGATCGCTCGGAGAACGCGGCGGTCCATCTCGTCGAGGCCGCGAGCATCAATGTTGAGCAAATCGAGAGCCTGGAGGGCGACGTCTTCGGTGATGACACCCTCGGCGCGCACCTGGGCGTAATCACGCACCCGACGCAACAGCCGCAAGGCCACTCTGGGGGTGCCGCGCGCCCTCTTCCCAATGGCGATGATGCCATCGTCATCGGTGGGCACGTCCAATTTCTGCGCCGCCCGGCGGATGATCGCTTCCATGGCCTCGAGTTGGTAGTACTGGAGCCGGTAGGTGGCGCCAAAGCGGGCCCGCAGGGGCGCGGTGACCAGGGCTAAACGCGTCGTGGCGCCGACAACGGTGAAACGGGGCAGCTTCAGGCGGACGGAACGCGCCGAGGGCCCTTTGCCGATGACGATATCGAGGGCATAATCCTCCATGGCCGGGTAGAGCACCTCCTCGACGACGCGGCCGAGGCGGTGAATCTCGTCGATGAAGAGAATGTCGCCAGCGCGCAAGTTGGTCAGAATCGCGGCCAGGTCGCCAGCCCGCTCGATGGCCGGGCCGGCGGTGATCTTGATATTGACGCCCATCTCGTTGGCGAGAATGTGAGCCAAGGTGGTCTTGCCCAGGCCGGGAGGGCCGTAAAAGATGACATGATCGAGGGCTTCTTCGCGCTGCTTGGCCGCTTCGATCAGAATTTTGACGTTTTCTTTGATCTGGGTCTGCCCGACCATGTCGGCCAAACGGGTCGGCCGCAGGGCGTGATCAAGTCGATCGCCGGGCTTGGTCTCAGGATCGATGACTCGGTCATTTTCATTCATGGAGACCATTATACAACAAAGTCGGGGTTTTATTTTATAATTGATGGGAATCAGTATCAGGGTATCAGGAAACTGGGATCAAGTAATCAGGAAATTAGGAAGAGAGTTGAGGTTGAGTATGTCCAATGTATATGAATCGAAACACCCCCTTGTAGCCCACAAACTGACCCACCTGCGCAACCGGGAGACCAAGTCGAAGAAGTTTCGCGAGCTGATCCGCGAGATTTCAGCGCTGCTGACCTATGAGGCAACGGCGGATTTGCGCACCGCGCCGCGGCAGGTCGAGACTCCCCTGACCAAAACGACGGGGGAAGATTTGCAGCAACCGATCGGGCTGGTACCAATTTTGCGAGCGGGAATCGGCATGGTCGAGGGTGTCTGGGGGCTGATGCCCAGCGCCGAGGTGTGGCACATCGGCCTGTACCGGGATGAGCGCACCCTCCAGCCGGTGGAGTATTACAACAAACTGCCCATCGAGCCGACCGTTTCCCTGTGCCTGATTCTGGACCCGATGCTGGCGACGGGCGGCTCGGCGACGGCAACGGTGGATATTCTCAAGGAGTGGGGCGTCAGCAAGATCAAGTTCGTCGGCATTCTAGCCGCCCCGGAGGGAGTCGCCGCCATGCAAGCAGCACATCCCAATGTGGATATTCATCTGGCTAAAATCGACAGCCACCTCAACGAGCACGGCTATATTGTGCCCGGCCTGGGCGACGCGGGAGACCGCCAATTCGGGACCGGCTAAGTCGCCGCGGCTTGCATGATGAGCCCACTGAAATTTAACGCGGAGACGCGGAGAGCGCAGAGAAAATTTTGGTGTTGGTTAGATAGTAAGTGACGCTTAAAAAGCAGGTAGACTAAAATGCTCTAGGCGCCGTCCTCGGCGGCGGGGACGCCGCCTAGAGCATTTTGGAAGGCAACCCTCACTTACTTTTGTGACCACCATCAAAATTTTTAGGTGGAGTAAAAAAATTTTAAGTTTTTCTCGGACTACTTTTAGACACTCTGCGGCTCTGCTTTGAGTTTGACCATTTTTTCAATAGCTCCTACTACAAATACAAGCCACAGATGAATTGGATGAATAGGATTCTAAAAAGAATCTGAGTTCATCTCATTTATCTGTGGCTAATTTTGTTTCAACGTTACTACATAACCTCGAGGCCGAGGGCCTGGCTGAGGATACGCTGTAAAAAGAGGGCGGGCAAGAGCACGACCAGATGCACCACGGCGCTGATCGCCAGGACAATCGATAAAGCCCGCAAAGCATCGTTGAAAGCAGGCGCGAGGTTGGCCACCATCCATGGGCCGGCGCCAACCAGGGCAGCCACGCCAAGTAACAATAAAACGACCAACAATACCGGCAACCAGGTGCGCCGGTCAGCATGGGAGGGGAGCATGGTGCTGCTGACGGCGACGATAAGATAGAACCACAACCAAAAATCAGGGCGGTTGTATGCCACGGTAAAAGCTGCCAAGGTCGCTTCCAGATTCCCGCTTGACAATGTTTCCCACAAAGAGAGCAACTTCAAACGCGTAATCCCGGCAAAGGCGACAAAACCACCCCCCGCCAACAAGGGAGCAGCCCCGATCAAGGCATCTCGCAAGATGTCCGTCGGGGCTGTTTCTACGAATCCCATCAGCAACCGGCCATCATTGCGCCGGCGCGGTATCAAGGAAAACCGACCCGTAGGCACCCACAACAGCTTGGCCATCAAAAAATGGCTGACTTCGTGGAGCACCACGCCCGGGAAAAAGAGCAACGAAAAGATGGCCAAGGCAATTTTTGCCCGGCGAGTGATCAACAGGAACACTGCCTGCAAAGCTCGATGCAGGGCGCGTTGTAGAAAGATGAAGGGAATCAGCGTCAGTAAAACCCAACGCAAGCCGTCAAGTTGTAACAACATGAGAGTCGGGTATCAGGGATCAGGGATCAGGGGTCAGGGGTCAGGATTCGGCGGCGATGCGGGCGATTTCGGCGAAGGAATCGGCCTTGAGGCTGGCGCCACCAACGAGCGCGCCGTCGATGTCTGACTGGGCGAAGAACCCGGCGGCGTTATGCGGTTTGACCGAGCCGCCATACTGGATCTGAATCTCCTTGGCGACATCTTCGCCAAACAGGTCGGCCAGCGACTTGCGGACGACATCGCGGTGGATTCTGTTGGCATCTTCGGGGGTCGCCGCCCGGCCGGTGCCGATCGCCCAGATCGGCTCGTAGGCGACGACCAGCTTGGCGCCATCTTGAGGCGACAAATCGGCAAAGCCTTCCCGCACCTGGCGGGAGACCACCCCGGCGGTCTCTCCGGCCTCGTTTTGCTCCAGGGTCTCGCCAATGCACACAATCGGGGTCAACCCCTGGGCCAGAGCGGCTTTGACTTTGCGATTGACGGTTTCATCGGTCTCGCCAAAGTATTGGCGCCGCTCGGAGTGTCCGATGATCACATATTGGCACACCTCCGCAACCATGGCGGGGGAAAGCTCACCCGTAAAAGCGCCGCTCTCTTCCCAGTGCATGTTTTGGGCCCCAAGCCCAATCCCGGTTCCGGCCAGCATCTCCGCCAACGGCGCAAGAGCCGTCGCCGGAGGGCAGATGGCGCGATCAATGGAATCAACACCTTGCAAAGCGGGGATCAACTTACCCACCAGGTCTTGTGCTTCCACAATGGTCTTATTCATTTTCCAGTTACCAGCGACAAATTTTTTAGGCATCGTTTCTCCTATTGTCCAAATTTTTCTATGAATGTTTTTGCTTGATCTTGCACCCAGGCCGGAGCCCGCTGATCGGTGACCAAGTCTCGCCATTGCTGGATGGCCCGATCTTCTTCCCCCAGGCTACGAACAATTTCGGCCTCCAACAAGAGAACTTCCGGCGAATCGGGATATTGCGCCTTCATCTGGGTGATTTTTTCTAAGGCCACTTCTCGATCTTGATTGTGCAGGGTGTGACGAATGCGGGCGACTTCCACTACCAATGGCATCAAGTCCGCTTCGATCTCTTCCAAAACCGGTATGGCGTCTGGGTTGGCGGCACCGAGATAAACTAGACCATTGATCGTGGATGTCATTTCAGGTGAGGGGGACTCACCGCTGACAGCTACGCCGGCCTGATACACTCTGGCAGCGTACAGCCAGATTTCTCGCTTCTCGAGGATCTCTCCAAGTTGGAAATACACGGTGGGATCATCCCCGGCGGCCTCAAGGAAAAGCTGAACTTGCTCCTCAGCTTGGTCCCATTGTTCAACCTCCAACAAGGCATCGATCAGACGCAGTCGAAGCATAAGATCATCGGGATTGGCCTCCACCTCGGCCAGCAATTCCTCCAGCACCTGCCCCGATTGTAATCCCTGGGGAAAGAGCGCGGCGAGATGATCTTTGATCCACGCGGGCGATTCATCTCTTTTCAAGTCAACGGCGATCAAACGGGCGGCCGGCTTCCTGCCTTGGTCGGCCAAAATTTCGGCCTGCAAAAGACGCGCTTCGGGAAAATCAGGAACGCTTTCAAAAGCCTGATCGATGATGGGTTGCACATCCTGGCCATCAGCGTAATAGAGATGTCTGGCCTTGACAACCCGCTCCATCACCGGCTCGATCTCGGCCAGTTTGGGGAGCAAAGTCGCGGCCTCGGGCTGCGAAGCGGCCAGGTAAACCGATTGGTGAAAGGCATCCTTGTGCTCTCCAGTGAGCGTATCGGGAAATTGCTTGGCCACTTCGAGGTAGGCTTTGGCTGCCTGAACCCACATCTCCTGTTGATGAAAGGTAGCAGCAACTTTGAGATATAGATCTGCATTCCCTTCGCCGAGGGTGTAGGTGGTTTCGATCGCTTGATTAGCAGCTTCTGTTTGACCGGCGGCGTAAAGCGCCAGGGCCAAATCCAGGTGAGCAAAGGGATCAGCGGGATGTTGGGTTGCTTTTTGGCGCGCCTGCTCGACCAGGTTCTCCGAATCGATATCGACGGTTTCGCTAGGCTCTAGCGAGGCACCTGAGGGCGTCTCCGTCGCCGCGGCCGCGGAACGATTGGCCTCGATTTGATTCCGGATCATGTTTGCCCCGGCGACCCCAAGAAGACAAAACAAGACAAGGGCAAGGGTGATGGGAGCAAGATACCACCAACGCCAGCGGCGGCGGGGCTTTTCGGTTGTCGAAGCCCCCGATTCGGCAGCATCGGGGGCAGGTGAAACAGAATCGGAAGCAGCCTCCGTCACAACAGGGGAAACAACCGTCCCCGGAGTCGATTGTCCCGCGGGCAGCGGTTTCGAGTCCGGATAGGCGCTCTTGAAAGCGGCGACGAGATCATCGACCTGGTCGTAGCGATCTTCCCGCTCTTTGGCCAACGCTTTGAGCAGGACCCGCTCCAGAGCCTCGGTCATGTCCGCGTTGATCTTGCTGGGAAGCGGCAGGGGGGTATAGATATGATCGTGGATGATCGAAAAGGGTGTGTCAGCGCTAAAGGGAACCTGGCCGACGGTCAATTCGTAGAGCATGACGCCAAAGGAATAAATGTCGGTGCCGGCGTCGAGGTCGCTCATGCCCATGGCCTGCTCGGGAGAGATGTATTGAGGCGTGCCCAGCATCATGTCCGCCGAGAGGGTTGATTCGCCCGCCTCGGCCATGCGGGCCAGCCCAAAATCGGCCAGGTAAATGTTGCCATCATCGGCTAGCAGCACGTTGGAGGGCTTGACATCGCGGTGCAAAACGCCTTGCCCGTGAGCGTAGGTGAGCGCTTCCCCTACCGCGTTGACAACCTTGACAGTCTGATCAGTTGAAATCTGATCACGGGATAGAAAAGACTTAAGCGTTTCCCCCTGAATGAATTTCATCACAAGATAAGGCCGGCGCTCGTGCTCGGCGAAATCGTAGATGGGGACGATGTTGGGGTGTTCGAGTTTGGCGACAACGCGGGCCTCGCGCTGGAAGCGGGCCAAGAAATTGGGGTCTTCCATGAAAGCGGGATGCAGGGCTTTGATGGCGACATATCGGTCTAGCTTGGCGTGGTAGGCTTTATAGACGGTGGCCATGCCGCCGCGCCCCAACTGCTCCAAGATTCGATATGACCCAACGTTTTCACCAACCACAAACGGCATACTGCACTCCTTCAGTTCCGGCCAGATAATAAAAAGGACTTACGCAGTTCGCCGATTCGCTC